>JBKJUE010000045.1:0-11637 GCA_046590395.1 Nocardioides sp. | reverse complement strand
GCGGTGTCCTTGAACGGGTCGCCGACGGTGTCGCCGATGATCGTGGCCTCGTGGGCCAGCGATCCCTTGCCACCGTGGTGACCGTCCTCGACGAGCTTCTTCGCGTTGTCCCAGGCGCCGCCCGAGTTCGCGAGGAAGACCGCCATCAGGGTGCCGGTGCCGATCGCGCCGGCGAGGAAGCCGGCCAGCGCCGTCGCGCCGAGGCCGAAGCCCACCGCGATCGGGGCCAGCACCGCCAGGATGCCCGGCGTGATCAGCTCACGCAGGGAGTCCTTGGTGACGATGTCGACGACCTTGCCGTACTCCGGACGACCGGTGCCCTCCATGATCCCGGGGATCTCGCGGAACTGGCGACGGACCTCGTAGACAACCGCGCCGGCAGCGCGGGCGACCGCGTTGATGGCCAGGCCGGAGAAGAGGAACACCACGGCCGCACCGAGCAGCACACCGACGATGACCGCCGGGTTGAACACGCTGAAGTCGAGCAGGTAGGCCTCGTCGGGGCCGACGTTGGCCTCGGCCAGCGACTCGAAGACCGTGGTCGCGTAGGAGCCGAACAGCGCGGTCGCCGCGAGCACCGCCGTGGCGATCGCGATGCCCTTGGTGATCGCCTTGGTCGTGTTGCCGACGGCGTCCAGCTCCGTGAGGATCTGGGCCCCTTCGGGGCTGACGTCGCCGGACATCTCCGCGATGCCCTGGGCGTTGTCGGAGACCGGACCGAACGTGTCCATCGCGACGATCACACCGACGGTGGTCAGCAGACCACAGCCGGCGAGCGAGACGGCGAACAGCGAGACGGTCAGCGCTGCTCCACCGAGGAGGTAGGCGCCGAACACGGCCGCGCCGATCACCAGCGTCGTGTAGACCGCCGACTCGAAGCCGACGGCCAGTCCGGACAGGATCACCGTGGCCGCACCCGTCAGCGAGGTCTTGCCGACGTCCTTGACCGGGCGGTACTCGGTGCCGGTGTAGTAACCGGTCAGGGCCAGGATGCCAGCCGACATCACGATGCCGATGACGACGGCGGAGGACGCGATGAAGCGGGGGTCGCCCTCGAAGCCGGCGAACGCCGCACCGAACTCGGCGAAGTCGCCGGGCAGGTAGACGTAGGACAGCACGACGCTCGCCAGCGCGGCGATGCCGGAGGACAGGTAGAACGAACGGTTGATCGTCGTGAGCCCGTTCTCACCCACCTTGGGCTTGGTGAGGTAGACACCGGCGACGGCCGTCAGGGCACCGATCGCGGGGATCAGCAGCGGGAAGACGAGACCCTTGTCGCCGAACGCCTGCGAGCCGAGGATCAGCGCTGCGACCAACGTCACGGCGTACGACTCGAAGAGGTCGGCGGCCATGCCGGCGCAGTCGCCCACGTTGTCGCCCACGTTGTCCGCGATGGTCGCGGCATTGCGCGGGTCGTCCTCGGGGATGTTCTGCTCGACCTTGCCGACCAGGTCGGCACCGACGTCGGCGGCCTTGGTGAAGATGCCGCCGCCGACTCGCATGAACATGGCGAGCAGCGCCGCGCCGAAGCCGAAGCCCTCGAGGACGTCCGGGGCCTTGTCCTGGAACAGGAGCACCACGAGGCTGGCGCCGAGCAGGCCGAGGCCGACCGTGAGCATGCCGACCATGGCGCCGGTCCGGAGACCGATGGTCATGGCGGGCTCGCGGCCCACGGTGTTGGCGGCCGCGGCGACACGCAGGTTGGCGCGCACCGCGAGATTCATGCCGAGGTACCCCACGGCAGCGGAGAAGCCGGCGCCCACGAGGAAGAACACGGACCGGAAGATCCGGACCGTGGCGTCGTCAGCGGGCAGAGCCAGCAGCGCGAAGAACGCGATCGCCGCGAAGATGGCGAGCGTGCGGAACTGTCTCGTCAGGTAGGCGTTGGCGCCCTCCTGCACCGCTTGCGCGATGTTCCTCATGTTGTCGGTGCCTTCACCGGCGGCAAGAACCTCTTGGCGGAACATCCACGCCATCCCGAGCGCGCCGAGCGCGATCAGGGCGACGACGATGACCAGGACGAGGTTGCCTCCGGAGAGCTCCACGACAGCGGGAGTGATCCCGGTCATGTGTATTCCTCCTGGGAGTGATTCAGATCTCACGAACGACGCGGAGTCTACGCACGCCTGTACCCGTGGGGGGGCACCGGTGTGACCGGTGCCACAAGAAAGAGGAGGAAAAGCTGGTGCGTCGCGCTCAGTGCGCGGCGAGCGCCTCGTCGGCGGACTCGTGGATGACGAACACCTTGGCGAGGCCGGTGATCCGGAAGATCTTCAGGAGACGGTCCTGGCTGCAGACCAGCTGGAGGCTGCCGTCGTGGGCACGGACCTTCTTCAGGCCGCCCACGAGCACGCCCAGGCCGGTGCTGTCGAGGAACTCGACGGCACCCATGTCGACGACGATGTCGTAGACGCCTGCTGCCACCAGCTCGGTGATCTTGTCGCGGAGCTTGGGGGCGGTGTAGACGTCGATCTCGCCTCCGACGGAGACGACGGTCTTCCCATCGACCTCGCGCGTCGTAAGAGTCAGGTCCACGTGCTCTCTCCCATTGGGTGCCCTGCCACCACGGTGTGGAACCACCATGACGCCAGTGCCGGAATGTGTTCGGGAAATATCAAACCATGCGGCGCCGCATCATGCGTCAACTTGGTCCAAGAGTCTGGGGATGAACCCGGCCGACTTTGCCTGGAACAGGCGTCCGACGCGGGTGTCCACGGCGTTTGTCACACTGCCCGCGTGGACCCAGCATCCGGACGGCCCCGCCGATCCGTGGCCGATCTCGCGGCCCGGCTCGCCGACGTCCCGGGCCGGGCCGACCGGCTGACCCACCTCGAGGTGCTCCCGCCGCGCGCCGCCGGCTGGGCCGAGTGGCCCGGTTGGGTCTCCGACGAGGTGCGGACGGCGTACGCCGGGCGGGGGGTGGACCGTCTCTGGCGGCACCAGGTCGAGGCCGCGGAGGCGGCCCGGCGGGGTCGACACGTGGTGCTCGCGACGGGCACGGCGTCCGGCAAGTCCCTCGCCTACCAGCTGCCCGCGATCACGGCGGTGCGCGAGAGCCGCGGCCGTCGCGGGGAACGGGGCGCCACCGTCCTGTACGTCGCCCCCACGAAGGCGCTCGCCCAGGACCAGGTGGCCGGCCTGACCGCCCTCGGCCTCGACGTCCGGGTGGCCACCCACGACGGCGACTCCCCGCGGGAGCAGCGTGACTGGACCCGCGACCACGCGGAGTACGTCCTCACCAACCCCGACATGCTCCACCGGTCCCTGCTGCCGGCGCACGCGCGGTGGGCCTCGTTCTTCGGCTCGCTCCAGTACGTCGTGGTCGACGAGTGCCACCACTACCGCGGCGTCTTCGGCGCCCACGTCTCCCACGTGCTGCGTCGGCTGCGCCGGATCTGTGCGTTGTACGGCGCCCACCCGACGTTCGTGCTCGCCTCGGCGACGGTGGCCGAGCCGGCGGTGACGGCGCAACGCCTGACCGGCCTCGACTGCCTCGCGGTGACCGACGACGCGTCGCCGCGGGGGCAGGTGTCGCTGGCCCTGTGGGAGCCGCCGTTCACGTCGTGGGTGGGCGAGAACGGCGCCCCGGTCCGGCGGGCGGCGTCGTCCGAGACCGCCGACCTGCTGGCCGACCTGGTGGCCGAGGACGTGCGCACGCTGGCGTTCGTCCGCTCGCGACGGGGCGCGGAGCAGATCGCGATGACCGCCGCCGAGCTGCTGGCCGAGGTGGACCCGTCGCTGCCGGGCAGGGTGGCGTCGTACCGAGGCGGCTACCTGCCCGAGGAGCGGCGGGCGATCGAGCAGGACGTGCGCAGCGGGCGGCTGGTCGGGCTGGCCGCGACGAACGCCCTCGAGCTCGGCATCGACATCAGCGGTCTGGACGCCGTGCTGATGGCCGGCTTCCCCGGGACCCGCGCCGCCCTGTGGCAGCAGGTCGGCCGCGCGGGCCGCGGCGCCCAGGACGCACTGGCCGTGCTCGTCGCACGTGACGACCCGCTCGACACCTACCTCGTCCACCACCCGGAGTCGCTGTTCGGACAGCCGGTCGAGGCCACGGTCTTCGACCCCGGCAACCCCTACGTCCTCGGGCCCCACCTGTGCGCCGCCGCCCACGAGTCACCGCTGGTCGAGGCCGACCTGGCCACCTTCGGACCGACCGCGCGGGCGGTCGTGGACGAGCTCGTGGCGGCCGGCCTGCTGAGGAAGCGCCCGCGCGGCTGGTTCTGGACCGATCGCCGTCGCGCGTCCGACCTGGCCGACATCCGCTCCACGGGCGGCTCGCCGGTGCAGCTGGTGGAGGAGTCGACCGGCCGGGTCGTCGGCACGGTCGACGCGTCGCGCTCCCACGGCACCGCCCACGCCGGCGCCGTCTACGTGCACCGCGGCGAGACCTGGCTGGTCCGGTCGCTCGACCTCGACGAGCACGTCGCGGTGATGGCGCCGACGAACGTCAACTACAGCACCTCCGCCCGCGAGATCACCGACATCACGATCGTGCGGGAGCGGGAGCACCGGTCGTGGGGCGGCTGCCGGCTGTCCTTCGGCGAGGTCGACGTCTCCCACCAGGTGGTGTCGTTCCTCAAGCGCCGCCAGCCGTCGGGTGAGGTGATCGGCGAGGAGCTCCTCGACCTGCCGGAGCGCACCCTGCGGACGTGCGCGGTGTGGTGGACGGTGCCACCCGAGGCGCTGGCGAAGTCGGGTCTGGCCGAGCAGGACCTGCCCGGGGCGGCGCACGCGGCCGAGCACTGCTCGATCGGCCTGCTCCCGCTGTTCGCCACCTGCGACCGCTGGGACATCGGCGGCGTCTCCACCGCGTTGCACCCGGACACGGGGAAGCTCACGGTGTTCGTGTACGACGGCCACCCGGGCGGCGCCGGGTTCGCGGAGCGTGGCTTCCACGCCGCCGGCCCGTGGCTCAGCGCGACTCGTGACGCGATCCTCGCCTGCACCTGCGCGGAGGGCTGCCCGTCCTGCATTCAGTCGCCCAAGTGCGGCAACCAGAACAACCCGCTCGACAAGGCCGGTGCCGCCGCGTTGCTCGACGTGCTGGTGGCACCGCTCGGTCTCCCGAGGCAGTAACCTCCAGACATGTTGATCCTCGGCCTGCTTCTGCTCCTGCTCGGCGCCCTGGCGATCATCGTCGCCCTGTTCGAGGCGACGGGTGACGTCAGCGTGTTCGGCAACGACCTCACCGCTGCCACGTTCTTCCTCTTCGGCGTCGGCGCCGGGGTCGCGATCCTGTTCGGCTTCACCGTGGTCAAGTTCGGCACCAAGCGCTCCCTGCAGCGGCGCCGCGAGAGCAAGGAGCTCCACGAGCTCTCGCACAAGCTGGAGAAGGCCGAGGCCGAGCGCAACCACGACGAGCACGACGAGGGCACCAAGCTCTGAGCCGGCCGGGCGGCCGACTCAGCCGGGACCCGCCCTCGCCTCGGCCGTCAGGTCCGAGGTCTGCCCCAGCCAGCGCGGCCCGGGCACCGTGACGCTGACCCACACGTCCTCGCCGTCCACCGAGCAGACGCCGACCGACGAGCCGTTGTCCGCGGCCACCGAGCCGGCCGCGGCGCACCCCGACTCTCCGCGTTGCAGCGCCGAGGCGCCGGCCAGGGCGGCCAGGTCGGCGGCCGACTGGGCAGCCCGATGGGCCAGCACCATGGCCGCGACCACTCCGAGCGCGCACCCGATCAGCAGCAGCAGCGCCACGAACGAGACCACCAGCAGGCTGGCCGCGCCGCGTTCTTCGCGACTCACGGCGGTTGCTCCGCGGCGGCGACCGCCTCGGCCCGGAGCGGCACGGCCGGGAGGAAGTCGAACATCCCTCCGGGACCCGGCACCGAGGCGGTGACCACGACCCGCACCTCACCCGAGCCGGACGACACGTTGACGTCGGCACCGTCGGGCGCCACCTCCGTGCCGCGACCCACCGCCGACGCCACGTCGTCGCCGCGGGCCACGGCTCTCGCGGTCTCGCGGGCCGCGTCCACGGCACGCACCTGGGCGGTGCCGACCGCGAGCAGCCACACCAGCCCGGTGGTGACCGCGACGAGGAGGGGCAGGCCCATCGCCAGCTCCGCGGTGACCGCCCCCCGCTCGCCCCGGCGTCTCCTCTGGGGTCGGCTCACCCGATCCCCAGGAGCCCCAGCACGTGGTCGAACAGCGACCGCAGCATCTGGTCGCCGAAACCGCCGGTCAGCAGCTTGTAGAGCAACCCCGCCAGCCCGGCCCCCGCGGCTGTGCCGACGGCGTACTCCGCCGTCGTGATGCCCTGCTCGTCGCGCCGCCTGCTGCCCTGCACCGTCATGTCCTACCTCCGTCCAGGCCACCCGATGCGGCCGTCGGGACGACTCTGCGACAGGGCACCCCCGGCACGGACCGGCTGCCGCGACGGCTGTGGACAGTCGCCCCGGAGCGCCTGCTGTGGACGGTTGCGGGCCCGCGACGATGGGGCACGATGGAGTCATGGCCCGCCTGAACATCGCCCCTTCGCCGGTGCTGGCCGCGCCCCTGGCCGGTGGACCCGGCACCGCCGCGCTCGTGGGCGCCGCCGGTGACGCCGACTCGATGGGCTTCGTCGCTGCCGGCTACCGCACCGCCGAGCAGCTCGCCACGGAGATCACGGCCGCCCGTCGGGCCACCGAGCTGTTCGGCGTGAACCTGTTCGTCCCGGACGCCGCCCCGGTGGACCGCGCTGCCGTGCTCCTCTACCGCGAGCTCATCGCCCCGGAGGCCCGTCGCCTCGGTGTCGAGCTGGGGACGCCACGCTGGGAGGACGACGACGACTGGGCGGCGAAGATCGACCTGCTGGTGCGCGAGCCCGTGCCCTGGGTGAGCTTCACCTTCGGCCTGCCTGCCCGGATCGACCTCGAGCGGCTCCGGCGGGCCGGCTCTCGACTGCTCATCACCGTGACGGACGTGGACGAGGCCTGCGCCGCTGCGGACCTCGAACCGGACGGACTCGTGGTGCAGTCGACCGCCGCCGGTGGACACCGCGGCACCTTCGACCAGGACAGTCCCCCGAACAGCCATCCGCTCGCCGACCTCGTGGCGGACGTCGTCACGGCAACCGGCCTCCCGGTCGTCGCGGCCGGTGGCCTGGCCACTGCCGACGACGTCGCCGTGGCGCTCGCCGCCGGTGCCGAGGCGGTCCAGGTCGGGACGGCGCTGCTCCTGGCCGACGAGGCCGGGACCCGACCCGTCCACCGTCGAGCGCTCACCGAGCCTGGGTCGAGGACCGTCCCGATGCGTGCGTTCACCGGCCGGATCGCCCGCGGGATCCGCAACTCCTTCAGCGAGGAGTACGACGCCGCCGCACCCGCCGCCTACCCGGCCGTGCACCACGTGACCTCGCCGCTGCGCCGCTGGGCCGCCGAGAACGACGACGCCGAGCACCTCCACCTGTGGGCAGGCACCGGCCACCTCCAGGCACGCACCGGCCCGGCGGCCGAGCTGATCGCATCCCTCGTCCCCTAGACGGTCAGCCCGGAGAGCAGCCCGGCCACGAGCGGAACGATCCCGAGCAGCAGGAACGACGGGAGCAGGCAGAGCCCGAGCGGCAGAGCCGCCTTCACTCCGACCGCCCGCGCCCGGTCCTCGACCTGGCCACGCGTGGTGCGCTCGAGCTCGTCGGCCAGCCGCTCGACTGCCGCCACCACGGGAGCGCCGGTCTCGTGGGCCCGGGCCAGGCACCGGCCGAGCGGCGCGAGCGCCTCGTCCTGGGCGAGCGACGTCCAGACCCGGGCCGGGTCCACGCCGAGCGCGAGACTGTCCGGGATACCCGCCAGCCGGGTCGCCGCGGCACCCGGCAGCGCCGTACACACGAGGCGGACGCCGTCACCCGGCGCGGCGCCCGCGCGCAGGGTTGCGCCCAGCAGTCGTACGAGATGGGGGAGGTCGCGCTGGGCCTGCTCGCGGGACCTGCGGACGTCGGAGGGTTCCGCCCGACCGAGGAACCACCAGGCAACGGCCGCGGCGACCACCCCGGTCACCGGTGCGGCGGCGCCACCGACGAACAGCCAGCCACCAGCCCCAGCCAGGACCGAGAGCACCGCCCGTCGGCGGCCGGGCCGCGGACCCACCACCTCCAGAGGTACGACGATCGCCGGCAGCCGCGGCCTGCCCGGGCGGGCCAGGAGCACCGCGCACCCGGTCGCGAGCGCGACGACGAGCAGCATCACGTGGCCGCGTCCACGTCGTCGGCGATGGCCTCGATCCACCACAGCCCGGCGATCCCGAAGCCGAGCCCGCCCGCGAGGCAGGCCAGCCCGAGCGGGCTGCGGAGGAGGAAGCCGACCGGGTCGCCACCGGTGCCGGACCCCATCAGCAGGGCGAGGACCGGGAGCCCGGCCACGAGCCGGGCGGTCGCCCGGGCCGACGCCAGCTCGCCCGCGACGACCCGTCGGGTGGCCTCGGCTCCGCGGATCGAGTCGGCGCACCGGGCGACGGCGTCCGCGAGCCCGTGCCCGGTGCGGTGGGCGACCACCCACGCGGCCGCGAGCAGCCGGAGGTCACGGCCGCCCGGCGTCCGGGCGAGCTCACGGAGCACCCCGGGCACGTCGCCGCCGAGGGTGACGGACTCCGCCGCCGGCGCCAGGACGGGCCAGGCTGCGGCAGCCCGGTGGAGCGCCCGCCCGGGCGGCTGGCCGGCGGTCAGCTCGGCCGCCAGCAGCTCGCAGGTCTCCAGCACCCGACCGGCGACCGCGCCGGCTGCCCGGCGTCGCGACCGGCGCCGGGCGAGCAGCAGGACGCCACCGGACGCAGCGGCCCCGATCACCAGCAATGGCGCAGCGGTCGGCCACGCCAGCGACCCGAGCACGACCGCCGGGGCCAGCGACGCCGCCATCCCGGCCCGGCCCACACCCGAAGGCCGCCGGGGAAGTCGCGCTCGCCCCGGCACCGCCAGCACGACCGCCAGCCCTGCCGCCAGTGCGGCCAGGATGATCACGGGCCGAGCCGCTCGAGCCGTGACGCCAACTGGTCGGCACCCGGCCCCGCCCGCGCCTCGCCGTCGCCGCCGAACGTCACCGCCGCCCGCATCACGACCAGCCCCGAGGCCTCACGACACGGCACCGCCACCTCTCGCAGCACCCGCACGCCGTCTGCCCGGCGACCGAGATGGAGCACGGCGTCGACCGCGGAGGCCAGCTGGCTGTGGGCGGCCTCGCGCCCGAGCCCCGCCGCCAGTGCGAGCGCCTCGACCCGCGCCGGGACGTCCGATGCGGAGTTGGCGTGGAGGGTGCCGCAGCCGCCCTCGTGACCGGTGTTGAGGGCCGCCAGGAGCTCGACCACCTCGCCACCTCTCACCTCCCCCACGACCAACCGGTCGGGTCGCATCCTCAGCGCCTGCCGGACCAGCGTCCGGACCGTGATCTCGCCCGCGCCCTCGATGTTGGGCGGGCGGGCCTCCAGCGCCACCACGTGGGGATGCTCCGGGCGCAGCTCGCCCGAGTCCTCCACGAGCACGATCCGCTCATCGGTCCCGACCAGCGACAACAGGGCCGACAGCAAGGTCGTCTTGCCCGTGCCGGTGCCTCCGCTGACCAGGAACGCCAGGCGACCGGAGACGAGAGCCTGCAGCAGCCGCACCCCCTCGGACGTCAGCGTCCCGGCGGCCACCAGCTCCTCGAGGGTGAAGCCCCCAGCCCGTGGCACCCGCAGCGAGAGCACCGTCCCCGGCCGGGCCACCGGCGAGAGCACCGCGTGGAAGCGGGTGCCGTCGGCCAGCCGGACGTCGGCGTACGGGGTGGCGTCGTCGAGGCGACGACCGCCGGACCCGGCCAGTCGTTGCGCCAGCCGTCGCACCGCGGCCTCGTCGGCGAACCGCACCCCGCGCGGCTCCAGCCCCGACCCGCGGTCGAGGTAGACCTCGGTCGGGCCGTTGACCAGGACGTCGGTGACGCCGGGCATCCGCAGCAGCGGCTCGAGCGGCCCGGCCCCGACCACATCGCGGCGCAGCGCCTCGTGCACCGCGAGTACGGTCGCGTCGCCCACCGGCTGCCCGGTCTCGCGCAGCGCCTCGGCCACCCGGTGCGGCGTCAGCTCGCCCGGCGAACGGGCCAGCCGCTCCCGGACCTGGTCGACGACGCCAGGAGGAAGGACGCTCACGCCGCCATCCCAGAAGAAACCAGCTGATCCAGCACCGCCAGCCCGGTCCGCCCCAGCGGCCCCCGCCGGGAGCGGACCGGACCGAGCCCGAGGTCGATCGCCTCGGCCAGCCCTCGCTGGTCCGGCATCGACCCGACCACGGGGACCCCGAGGATCCGGGCGAGGTCGCGCTCGTCGACGCCCGAGCCGCGGACGACCACCCGCAGCCGAGACCGGTCGGGAAATCCACGACACAGCCGCGCGGCCGACGAGACCCCGGCGACGGTGGGCAGGACGACGAGCAGCACCCGGTCGCACCGGGCGACCACCTCGTCGAGCAGCACGTCGCGGGACCGCGGCAGGTCGAGGACCACGGTGTCGTGGCCACGCCGGGCTGCCGAGATCGCCTCGCGGACGGCGAAGGCCTGCAACGCAGCCACGGACCCGTCCGCCCACGTCAGCACGCCCAGTGCACCCGAGCGCGGCAGTGCCTCGCGCAACGACCGCGCGCTCAGCCGGCCGGTCGTCTGGCACAGCTCACCCCACCTCACCCCGGGAGCAGCCTCGACGCCCAGGACCCGGTCCAGCCCCGGCCCGAGAGGGTCCGTGTCGATCACGACGGCCGGGCCGGAACGGGCAGCCAGCTGCCCGAGCGCGCACGCGAACGTCGACGCCCCGGCCCCTCCGGAGCCACCGAGCACACCCACGACGAGACCGCGCGCCGGCCGGTCGTCGGCCAGGTCGGTCAGTGTCTCGACCACCCAGTCACCCGACCCGGGCAGCTCGGAGACGTTCTCGGCACCGATCGCGACCGCGAGCCGGAACAGCCGGTCGGGCACCTCGCCCCACGCCACCACGTGCACGCCGGGCCGCCGGGGCGGCACGATCCGCGCCACCTCGTCGGCCAGGTCGGCCCCGACCAGCACCAGCGAAGCGGACGCCCAGGCCCGCAGCGCCGCACCGCTGTCGGGCGCCACCTCGGGCGTCGTACCGGCGGCAGCCGCCAGCCGGAGCAGCTCGTCGAGCAGCGTCTCGTCGCGGGTCACGATCAGGGGCGTGGTCATGCCGGGATGCTGCCCGTCCCCGCCGCCCGACCACCCCCACGACCACAAGCCTGTGGACAGCCAGCACGACAGCGGAGCCCTGTGGACACCCTGCGGACCCTCGATGCCAAGTCAGGAGACCCCACCCTCCTACGATGGAGGCATGGCGCTCCGGCCGACTGCGGCCTTCTTCGACCTCGACAAGACGATCATCGCCAAGTCGAGCACGCTCGCGTTCAGCCGGTCCTTCCAGGCCGGTGGCCTGATCTCGCGCCGCGCGATGCTGCGGTCGGCGTACGCACAGTTCGTCTACCTCGTCGGGGGCGCCGACCACGACCAGATGGAGAAGATGCGGCAGTTCATGTCGCAGCTGTGCGCCGGATGGGACGTGGCGACCGTCCGCGAGATCGTCGCCGACACCCTCCACAACATCGTCGACCCGCTCGTGTACGACGAGGCGGTGTCGCTGATCGAGGAGCACCGGCTGGCCGGGCGCGACATCGTGATCGTCTCGACG
>JBKJUE010000107.1:0-36133 GCA_046590395.1 Nocardioides sp. | reverse complement strand
GCCTGGGTGGTGGCCCGCCGCCACTGGTCCTGCTCCTCGGTGCCGATGCCGTCCTGCTGGGCGGCCTGGTAGGCGGCCCTGTTGTAGGCGATGGCGCCCTTCTCGCCGGCCAGCGGCGTGCCGGAGACATCGCCGGAGACCTGCAGGTCACGCACCCACTGCGCCGCCTGGCGCGCCTTCGCGCAGGACCCGGTCTCGCCCAGGGCCCACGCCGCCAGACCGGTGCTGTTGGCGTTGCTGGCCTCGGTCGCGGTGCCGCCGCCGAGGCTGCCGTTGGGCTTCTGTGCCTGCTTCAGCCACGTGGTGGCCGCGGCGATCGCACCCCGCACGGCCTTGGTCTTCGCCTGCTTCGGCAGAGCGTCGAGGTTGAGGACTGCGAGCGCGGTCACGTCCGTGTCGGCAGCACTCTCAGCAGCGCTCCCGGCGTCGCAGCCCTGCTTCTGGGCATCCTTCGCCGCGAAGCCGAGCCGGAAGAATCCCTCCTCGCACTGCTGCTTGAGCAGGAACCGGACGGCCTCCCCGGCCTCGCCCGAACCGGCGCGGGCCAACCCGCGGGCTGCGAAGGCCTGGCCGATGGTGTTCGCGTAGTCGGTGGCCGACCGGTCCTCGAGCCGGCCGACGATCGGTGCGGTCTCGCTGACCAGGCCGTTGAGCCGCTGCACCAGGTTGACCCCACCGAAGTCGCGGGCGCTGGCGCCGGTGACCTGAGCCACGACGACGGCCTTGGCCACCGAGCCGGAGTAGACGTCACTGCTGCCGAAGTCGACGCCGGTGGTCCAGCTGTCCACCTTGTCGGCCAGCGCCGCCCGGATCGCCTGGAGGTCCTGTCCGTGGCCGCCGATGGCGGCCAGGGCGTAGGCGGTGTCCGCGGTGAGGCCGTAGTCGTCGAAGTCGTACTGAGTGTTGTGCACGAGACCGTCGGTCAACTGCCTCGAGAGCCAGCCGGCGCTGCGGTCGTCCGGCGCGGCAGAGGCCGCTCCGGGCATGGTGACGATGAGGGCTCCGGCGGCCAGAACGGCGGCCAGACGGGTCAGGTGGCGCATGGTGTTTCCTTCCCGCTGTACAGCGGGAGAGAAACCCGAGGATTCGGGCGCCCACCCGCTGCTTTTCCTCGACAGCGTGTAGTCAGGACGCGTAGTCGAGGGTGCTCCGGCTCGCTGCCTCGACGGGTCGAGGCGGCCTACGGTTGCGGGTCAGCGCCGGATTCGGACCGGCTTTCCCCAGCGACGGGCGTGATGAGTTGTGTGTGCGGCCGCAGCCTACTCCCCCGGAATCAGGACAGCTTCTCGAGGATCAGCTCGCGGACCCGGCCGGCGTCGGCCTGACCCCGCATCTCCTTCATGACCGCCCCGATCAGCGCTCCGGCGGCCGCGACCTTGCCGTCCCGGATCTTGTCCGCGACGTCGGGGTTGGCGGCGATCGCGTTGTCGACGGCCGAACCCAGGGCGCCCTCGTCGGACACGATGGCCAGGTCGCGGGCGGCCACGATCTCGTCGGGGGTGCCCTCGCCCGCCAGCACGCCCTCGAAGACCTGGCGGGCCAGCTTGTCGTTGAGCGTCCCCTCGTCGACCAGGGCCTGCACCCGGGCAACGTCAGCCGGGGTGACCGGGAGGTCGGCGATCTCGACCGCCTGCTCGTTGGCCTGCCGGGCCATCTCGCCGAGCCACCACTTCCGGGCGGCCTGCGGCGTGGTGCCGGCGGCGATCGTCTGCTCGACGAGCATCAGCGCGCCGGCGCCGACGGTGTCGCGCATCTCGAGGTCGGAGAAGCCCCAGTCCTCCTGGAGCCGGGCGCGACGCACGCGCGGGGGCTCGGGCAGGTCCGCCTTCAGCTGGGCGACCCACTCCCGGGCGGGTGCCACCGGGACCAGGTCGGGTTCGGGGAAGTAGCGGTAGTCCTCGGCGTCGGACTTCTCCCGGCCACTCGTCGTGATCCCGGTGTCCTCGTGCCAGTGGCGGGTCTCCTGCAGGATCGAGCCGCCGCCGTCGAGGATCGCCGCGTGCCGCTGCATCTCGTAGCGCACCGCACGCTCGACCGACCGCAGCGAGTTCACGTTCTTGGTCTCGGTGCGGGTGCCGAGGGCACCGGTGTCGACGGGCGCCAGTGACAGGTTGACGTCGCACCGCATCGAGCCCTGCTCCATGCGGGCGTCGGAGACCCCGAGGCCGAGGATCAGCTCGCGCAGGTGAGCGACGTACGCCTTCGCGATCAGCGGCGCCTTCTCCCGCGTGCCCATGATCGGCTTGGTGACGATCTCGATGAGCGGGATCCCCGCGCGGTTGTAGTCGACCAGCGAGTAGTCGGCACCGTGGATACGGCCCGTGGAGCCGCCGACGTGCAGCGACTTGCCGGTGTCCTCCTCCATGTGGGCGCGCTCGATCTCGATGCGGAACGTCTCGCCGTCGACCTCCACCTCGGTCCACCCCTCGAACGCGATCGGCTCGTCGTACTGAGAGGTCTGGAAGTTCTTCGGCATGTCCGGGTAGAAGTAGTTCTTACGGGCGAAACGGCACCAGTCGGCGATCTCGCAGTTCAGCGCGAGGCCGATCCGGATCGCGGACTCGACGGCCTTGCCGTTGACGACCGGCATCGCGCCGGGCAGGCCCAGGCAGGTCGGGCAGACCTGGGTGTTCGGGTCGGCGCCGAACTCCGTCGGGCAGCCGCAGAACATCTTGGAGTTGGTGTTCAGCTCGACGTGGACCTCGAGGCCCATCGCCGGGTCGAACTTCTCGAGGGCTTCCTCGAGGGACAGCAGCGCGTCGCTCATCGCGAGGCTCCTTCCAGGGCCGGGGCCTGGTCGAGCAGCGGGCCGCCCCACCTCTCCGCCAGCAGCTTCTCGAGCGCGGCACCCACGCGGTAGACCCGGTCGTCGGCCAGGGCCGGCGCCAGGATCTGTACGCCGGCGGGCAGGCCGTCCTCGTCGGCGAGCCCGCTGGGCACCGAGATTCCGGGGACGCCGGAGAGGTTGGCGGGGATGGTCGCGAGGTCGTTGAGGTACATCGCGAGCGGGTCGTCGAGCTTCTCCCCCAGCTTGAATGCCGTGGTCGGCGCCGTGGGCGAGATCAGCACGTCGGCCTTCTCGAACGCCGCCTCGAAGTCGCGACTGATCAGCGTGCGCACCTTCTGGGCCTGGCCGTAGTAGGCGTCGTAGTAGCCGCTGGAGAGGGCGTAGGTGCCGAGGATGATCCGGCGCTTCACCTCGTCGCCGAAGCCGGCGTCGCGGGTGGCGCGCATGACCTCCTCGGCGCTCGGGTTGTCGATGTCGTCGGGCAGCACCCGGAGGCCGTAGCGCATGGCGTCGAACTTCGCGAGGTTGCTGGACGCCTCGGCCGGCAGGATCAGGTAGTAGGTCGCGAGGGCGTGCACGAAGTGCGGGCAGGAGACCTCGACCACCTCGGCGCCGGCCTCGACCATGAGGTCGACCGACTCCTGGAAGCGGGCGAGCACGCCGGACTGGTAGCCATCGCCACCGAGCTCCTTGACGACACCGATCCGGACGCCGGTGAGGTCTCCGGACGCCCCCTCGCGCGCAGCGGCGACGAGGTCGGGCAGCGGCTGGTCGATGCTGGTGGAGTCGAGCGGGTCGTGCCCGCCGATGACCTCGTGCAGGAGAGCCGCGTCGAGGACGGTCCGGGTGACCGGGCCCGCCTGGTCGAGCGAGTTCGCGAGGGCGACGAGGCCGTAGCGCGAGACCCCGCCGTACGTCGGCTTCACGCCGACCGTGCCGGTGACGGCGCCGGGCTGGCGGATCGAGCCACCGGTGTCGGTGCCGATCGCGAGGGGTGCCTCGAAGGCGGCCACGGCGGCAGCCGACCCACCGCCGGAGCCGCCGGGGATCCGGTCCAGGTCCCACGGGTTGTGGGTCGGGCCGTAGGCGGAGTGCTCGGTGGAGGAACCCATCGCGAACTCGTCCATGTTGGTCTTGCCGAGGATCGGCAGGCCGGCTGCCCTAAGCCGGGCGACGACGGTGGCGTCGTACGGCGGGATCCAGCCCTCGAGGATCTTCGAGCCGCAGGTCGTGGGCAGCCCCTCGGTCGCCATCACGTCCTTGACCGCGATCGGGACGCCATCGAGCACCGACGCAGGCTTGCCGGCCCCGCGTCGCTCGTCGGAGGCTGCGGCCTGAGCCAGCGCACCCTCGGCATCGACGTGCAGGAAGGCATGGATGGCGCCGTCGACGGCGGCGATCCGGTCGAGGTGGGCGCGGGTGAGCTCCACGGAGGTCGTCTCCCCGGCGGCGAGGGCGTCGGCGAGCTCGGCCGCGGTCTTGCGGGTCCAGTCGGTCGTCTTCACTGCTCGTCCCCCAGGATCCGCGGGACGCTGAACCGCTGCTGCTCGGACGCCGGGGCACCGGAGAGCGCCTGCTCGGCGGTCAGCGAGGGGGTGACCACGTCGTCCCGGAAGACGTTGGTGATCGGCAGCGCGTGCGACGTGGGCGGGATGTCGTCACCGGCCACGTCGTTGATCGAGGCCACCGACTCCAGGATCACGCTCAGCTGGGGCGCCAGGTGGTCGAGCTCGGCTTCGGACAGGTCGATCCGGGCGAGGTTCGCCAGGTGCGCGACCTCGTCTCGGGTGATCTCAGGCATGCGCCTCATCCTAGGAGGCGGTCGAGAAGCCTCCGCGGTCGCCCAAGCCCGGTGCTGGATAGTCCGCCACGAAACGCATCAGCAGGACAGCCCTCTCTGATGATTTTCGTGGCGGACTACCTCGGTCTGGAGGGGTTTCCCTCAGCTCGGCCGACCGGATCATGGCCCTCCGTCCAGCAGCTTCTTGAAGCCGTCTTCGTCGAGGATCGGGACGCCGAGCTGCTCGGCCTTGTCTGCCTTGGAGCCGGCGCTCTCACCCACGACGACGTAGTCGGTCTTCTTGGAGACGGAGCCGGAGGCCTTGCCGCCGCGGGACAGGATCGCCTCCTTGGCGGAGTCGCGGCTGAAGTCGACGAGCGAGCCCGTGACCACGATGGTCAGCCCGTCGAGCGTGCGGGGCACGGACTCGTCGCGCTCGTCCTCCATCGACACGCCGGCCTGCTCCCAGGTGTCGACGATCGTGCGGTGCCAGTCGACCGCGAACCATTCGATCACGGCCTCGGCGATCGTCGGCCCGACGCCCTCGGCGGCGGCGAGCAGCTCCTCCGTGGCCGCCCGGATCGCCTCCATGGAGCCGAACTCGGAGGCCAGCGCGCGGGCCGCCGTCGGACCGACGTGGCGGATCGAGAGCCCGACCAGGACCCGCCACAGCGGCACGACCTTGGCCTTGTCGAGGTTGGCGAGCAGGCGTTGGCCGTTGGCGCTGAGCACCCGGTCGCCGTCCTCGTCCTTCTTGGCGGCGCGGGTGAACAGGTCGGTGGCGAGGAGCTTGGCCTCGTCGAGGTCGAAGATGTCGCCCTCGTTGGTGATCACGCCGGCGTCGAGCAGCGCCACCGCCGCCTCGTAGCCGAGGCCCTCGATGTCGAAGGCTCCGCGCCCGGCAACGTGGAAGACCCGCTCGCGCACCTGCCCGGGGCACCTCTCGTGGTTGGGGCAGCGGAGGTCCTTGTCGCCCTCCTTCTGCTGGGCGAGGGCGGTGCCGCAGGCGGGGCACTCGGTCGGCATCACCCACTCCGCCAGACCCTCGGGACGCAACGGCAGCACCGGCCCGACGATCTCCGGGATCACGTCGCCCGCCTTGCGCAGCACGACGGTGTCGCCGGGACGGACGTCCTTGCGCCTCACCTCGTGGGCGTTGTGCAGCGTGGCGTTCTCGACGGTGGAGCCCGCGACCCGGGTGGGCTCCATGACGCCGTACGGCGTGACCCGGCCGGTCCGGCCGACATTGACCTCGATCGAGAGCAGCTTGGCGTTGACCTCCTCGGGCGGGTACTTGAAGGCGATCGCCCAGCGCGGCGCCCGGCTGGTCGAGCCCAGCCGACGCTGCAGCGAGACGTCGTCGACCTTCACGACGACGCCGTCGATCTCGTAGGCGACGATCGAGTGCCGGTGCTCGCCGGCGTTCTCGATGAACCCCTGGACCGCCTCGAGGGTGGGCAGCACCTCGACCTTGTCGGAGGTCGGCAGGCCCCAGGCCGCGAGCGCGCGGTAGGCCTCGGACTGCGCCGCCGGGTCGAAGCCCTTCCGCTCGCCGACACCGTGGCAGACCATGCCCAACGCCCGGGTGGCGGTGACCCGCGGGTCCTTCTGGCGCAGGGAGCCGGCCGCCGCGTTGCGCGGGTTGGCGAACACCGGCTTGCCTGCCTCGGTCATCGAGACGTTGAGGCGCTCGAACGCCTGGACCGGCAGGAACACCTCGCCGCGCACCTCGACCAGCGCCGGGACGGGGAACTCCTCGCTCGGGGTCAGCCGGTGCGGGACCGAGTCGATCGTCTTCACGTTGGGCGTGACGTCCTCGCCGGTGCGGCCGTCGCCCCGGGTCAGGGCGCGGACGAGGCGGCCGTCCTCGTAGAGCAGGTTGATGGCCAGGCCGTCGACCTTGAGCTCGCACAACAGGGCCGGGTCCTCGATGCCGTCGCGCGTGAGCCGGGCGTGCCACGCGGCGAGCTCGTCGTACGAGAAGGCATTGTCGAGGCTCTCCATCCGGCGAAGGTGGTCGACGGCGGTGAACTCGGTCGAGACGGCGCCCCCGACCTTCTGGGTCGGCGAGTCGGGCGTGCGGAGCTCGGGATAGTCCTCCTCGAGCGCCTCCAGCCCGCGCAGGCGCACGTCGAAGTCGGCGTCGGAGAGGGTCGGCGAGTCGAGGACGTAGTAGCGCCAGCGGGCGTCCTCTATTTCCTCGCTCAGCTGGCGGTGCCGCTCGCGCGCCTCGTCGGGGGCCGGCTGGGGGTCGGTCATGGGCCCCATCTTGCCGTCTTCCACCGACAGCGGAGCCCGGCCCCACCCTTGGTCCCATCCGGCATGCTGGCCGCTCCGAAGGACCACCGTGGAGGTCGCATTGCACGAGCCGTCGCTGACGAGGAACGACGCCCCGGGGACCCCTCGGGGCGTGATCCTGATGCTGCACGGCGGCAAGGAGCACTCGCAGGAGGTCGTCGACGGGCGCAGCGCCTCCTGGCGGCGCTGCGCGGCGATGCAGCGCGCGATCAGCACGCGCGCGCACGCGGCCGGCGTCAGCACGTGGCTGGTGCAGTACCGGCACCGAGGTTGGAACGGCGGCTCGGGGCCGGTCGGTGACGCCCGCTGGGCGCTCGACGAGGTACGCCGCGAGCTCGGCGAGGTGCCCGTCGTGCTGGTGGGCCACTCGATGGGCGGCCGCACCGCCGTTCACGTGGCCGACGACCCCTCCGTGACGGGCGTCGTGGCCCTGGCGCCCTGGTTCCCGCCCGGCGAACGGGTCTCGGCCCTTACCGGACGCCACCTGCTCGCGGCCCACGGGCGCAGCGACAAGATCACGTCGTACCGCGCCACGGCGGCGTACGTCGACCGGGCGCGGCCCCTGGCCGCCTCGGCGGAGCTGCGGGACATGGGGCGGGTCGGCCACTACATGCTGCGACGGATCCCCACCTGGAACGACGTCGCCGTGACCGGCGCCCTCGCGTTGCTCGACCGCTGAGGAAGCCACTGGTCTGGACCGGTCCCCGCGGGCCGAGAATTTCCCGCTTTGTCGGGAATGCCCCGCAGTCCTAGCCTGTTCGATGGAACGAAACTGTTTCGTTTCATCATGAACCTCGGACAGGAAAGGCGGTGGCCGATGACTCCGTCCGAAGCCGCCACTCGGCCCCGGATCGAGGGCGACCGCGAGCTGGAGATCCTCGAGGCCACCCTCAACGTGCTCGCCGACGTCGGCTACGACCGGCTGACGATGGACGCCGTCGCCACCCGGGCCAAGGCCTCCAAGGCCACGCTCTACCGCCGGTGGACCAACAAGGTCTCCCTCGTCATCGACGCGCTCCTGGTCCAGAAGGAGGCGCCGGTCCTGCCCGACACGGGCAGCCTGCGAGGCGACCTGATCGAGGCCTTCTGCGGGTTCGGCGGCATCATGGACGAGCAGGCCGTCGCCACCCTGTCCAGCGTGCTGACGGCCATCACCCGTGACGCTGAGTTCGCCCACGAGTTCCGGACCCGGGTGATCGGCCCGAAGGCGGCCGTTTCCCAGGCCATCTACGAGCGGGCGGTCGCCCGCGGCGAGGTCAGGGCAGACCTCGACGTCTCCCTGTTCGGCCCGGCTCTCGCCGGGATCCTGCTCCATCGCGCCTACATCTTCGGTGAAGCACCCTCACGCGAGCTGATCGCTCGCGTCATCGACCAGATCATCGTTCCCGCCGCCACGGCACCGACCACGAAGGAAACTCATGGCTGACATGACGAGGACCGAGGCGCGCACGCCCGGTCAGCACGCGCACCTGGGATGGGCACTCGTGCTGATCTCGATCGCGCAGCTGATGGTGGTGCTCGACGCCACCATCGCCAACATCGCCCTGCCGTTCATCGGGCAGGACCTCGACATCACCCAGGCCAACCTGTCCTGGATCGTCACCGGCTACGCGCTGGCCTTCGGTGGCCTGCTGCTGCTCGGTGGCCGCCTCGGTGACCTCTACGGCCGCCGCCGGATCTTCATGCTCGGCCTGGTCGTCTTCGCGGTCGCCTCGCTGCTCGGCGGCCTGGCGACCAACGAGGGGCTGCTCCTCGCCTCGCGTGGCCTGCAGGGCCTCGGTGCGGCGCTCGCCTCCCCCGCCGCACTGGCGCTGATCACCACCACGTTCCCGGCCGGTCCGCAGCGCAACCGTGCGTTCGCGGTGTACGCCGCCATGTCCGGCGCGGGTGCCGCGGTCGGCCTGATCCTCGGCGGCTGGCTCACGGGCCTCGACGGGATCGGCGGCCTCGAGTTCAGCGGCTGGCGCCTGACCTTCCTGATCAACGTCCCGATCGGGATCATCGCCGCCCTGCTCGCCCCGCGTGTGCTGGCGGAGTCCGAGTCGCACTCCGGCGAGCTCGACATCCCCGGCGCCGTCACCGGCACCCTCGGCCTGCTGGGCATCGTCTTCGGCCTGACCCGGGCCGGCGAGGCCGCCCACGGCTGGGACGACCCGTGGACCATCGTGTCGCTGGCCGCCGGTGTCGCCCTGCTCGCCCTGTTCGCCTGGGTCGAGTCCCGGGTGGAGCACCCGCTCTTGCCGGTCCGGATCTTCCAGAACCGGACCCGAGCCTCCAGCTTCGTGGTGATGATGCTGGTCCCGGCCGCCATGTTCGCGATGTTCTTCTTCCTCAGCCTGTTCATCCAGCAGATCGTCGGCTACAGCCCGCTCCGCACCGGCTTCGCGTTCCTGCCGTTCTCGGCCGGCATCGTGCTCGGCGCAGCGATCTCCTCGAACCTGGTGAGCCGGATCGCCCCCCGCTACATCGCCGGTGTCGGCACGCTCCTCGCCTCGGGAGCCCTCCTGGGCTTCTCCCGGCTGTCGTTCGACGACTCACCCGCGGCCGTGGTGAACGCGCTGGCGACCGGTGCGAACGCCGGTGCCGACGTCAGCTACGTGACCGCGATCCTGCCGTTCATCCTGATGATGTCGGTCGGCATGGGGCTCACCTTCGTGCCGATGACGCTCACCGCGGTGCACCACGTGCGCGCCGAGGACTCCGGCATCGGCTCGGGCGTGCTCAACACGATGCAGCAGGTGGGTGGGGCGCTCGGCCTGGCCACCCTCAGCACGGTCTCGCTGCACTTCGTGCAGAACCGCGCCGACGTCGTCGCCCCCGGGCTGATGGAGGCGACGAAGGCCGCCGGCGTCGACCCGTCGATGCCGCTGCCCGGTTCGTCACTGACGTTCATCGAGGCGGCTGGCTTCCAGACGACGTTCACGGAGGGCGCCACCCACGCCTTCCTGGCGGGCTCGGTGATGATCCTGCTGGCGTCGCTGATCGTGTGGGTCTTCCTCGACGTGAAGCACACCGAGCTGGCCACCGACGGCCCGCCGGAGGCCGTGCACGTCGGCTGACTCCGTGCACCACCTGGCGCTCAGGTGAGGTGGGCGGCGGTGGCCCGCAGCAGCGCCATCGACTGACGCGCCCACTGGTGCGACGACCCTGCCATCCCGCAGGTTGCCGACACGACGAGGCGGTCCCCGATCGCGGCCGGATCGAGACCGACCATGTCGAGCCAGCGGAGCACACGTTCGGCGAGGTCCCCGTCGGCCGGCGCCACCCCCGGGTCGGTCGACGGCACGATGCCCAGCGCCACGCACTCCCCCGCGTCCAGGGCCTCCGCGACCACCTCGTGGTCGGCGGCCGAGAGCACGCCGAGGTCGACGGAGAGGCCACGGGCCCCGGCCCCGCGCAGCAGCTGCAGCGGCGCCTCGCCCGCGCACGTGTGCACCCACGGCTCCGCGCCGGACGCGGTGATCGCGTCGAGCAACCAGCCGAGCGCCTCCGACGCCTCGGGCGGGTGGACGGCACGGTGCCGGCCGAAGCCGGACGCCGTGGGGATGGCGGCGCCGAGCACAGCCGTGAGCGACGGCTCGTCGACCTGCACGACCAGTCGCTCCACCGCGGTCAGGCGCCGTCGTACGTCGGCGACGTGGCCGCGCACCCCCTCGGCCAGCGCCTGGGCGAGGTCGCGGCGGGCGCCGTGGTCGGCGAGCACCTTGTCGCCGCGCGGCCGCTCGACCGTGGCCGCGAGGGTCCACGGGCCGGCCACCTGCACCTTGAACGCTCCGGTGAGTCCCTGGCCCTGCTCCTCGACCTGGTCGAGGTCCTGGGCCAGCTGGCTGCGGGCGCGGCGGTGGTCGATCCCGGGGGCGTCGGTCAGCCGCCATCCGGCCGGCTGGAGATCGGCGCCGATGCCGTCCATGATCGCGAGCGCCCGGCCGGTCATCCCGGCCCCGGCGCCACGGGCGGGCAGCTCGGGGAGGTAGGGCAGTCCGCCGCCCTCGCCAAGCTCGCCGAACACCAGCTTGACCGCCTCGGCGAAGTCGCGGTCGTCGTCACCCGGCAAGGAGCCGACGCCCGTGGCCAGAGTCATGCCCCGACCCTACGGTCCATGACGGATGCTCCGTTGGTCGAGGTGCGAAGACGTCCCGGCGCGGTGGTCGTTGGTCGAGTAGGGCGCGCCAGTGGTGATAGTGGCTGGTCGAGTAGGTCGCGCAGCAACCGTGTCGAGCCCCCTCGCGCACGTGCCTCTGGTCACCGTCTCAAACGGGTGACGTGGTTGCCCGTCGGCCTGGGTTACGGTGCCTGGTCGCGCCTGGTTCCCGGGTGACGGCCTGCTCGGGTCGACCGTCGTGGTGGCGGTCCCAAACTTTCTGAAATAGTTCTCCACACCCCCATGAATACAGGGGATTCTCGCCTGTCAGTGTCGGTGGGCCCTGCTTGAGTTGTCCCATGGCCGACCCCGCACCCGAGCTCGACACCGCCACCGCGGTGCTCGCCGCGGTGCGCTCAGATCGCGCGGTCGCCGATGCCGCTGAGTCACGGATCCTGCAGGCCGCCGTCGCCTGGGCGGCGATGCACTCGGTCGACTCCATCGAGGACGCGGCCTGTGAGTGGTACGGCAACCACCCCATCCCCGTCTCCGGCCCGGGGGCGCCGCTGGTCGCGGAGTTCTGCATCGCCGAGCTCGCCCTCGCCCTGGGCCTCTCGACCGAGGCCGGCAAGGCCTACCTCGGCGAGGCCGTCGAGCTGCGGCACCGCCTCCCCCGGAGCTGGGCGCGGGTGGTGGCCGGGGACCTCCCCGCGTGGCGGGCCCGCCGCATCGCCCGGCAGACCATCGGCCTGTCTCGGGAGGCGGCAGCGTTCGTCGACGCCAAGACCGCCCCGTTCGCCCACCAGACCCGCCCCGCCGAGCTCGACCGCACCATCACCACCGCGATCGCCACGTTCATGCCCGAGGAAGCAGAAGCCAGACAGCAGGCGGCGGCGGACCACCGCCGGTTCGACATCGACACCCGCCAGACCGCCCTGAACGGCACCGCCGACGTCTACGGCACCCTCGACCTCGCCGACGCCCTCGACCTCGAAGCCGCCCTCGCCCAGACAGCTGCGACGCTCAAGACCCTCGGCTCCACCGACTCGCTCGACGTCCGCCGCGCCGTCGCCCTCGGGGAGATCGCCCGCCGCCAACTCACCCTCGACCTCACAGGTGACGAAGGAGCCGGACCAGCCCCGAAGGTGACCGGTAGGCAGGTGGTCCTCAACGTCCACCTCTCGTCGGCCGCAATCACCGGCGCCGGTGGGGTGGGGCACCTCGACAACCTCAACCTCCCCATCCTCGGACAGCAGGTCCGGGGCTGGTGCGGAGGTGCCGCGAGGATCACCGTCAAGCCGGTGATCGACCTCGCCCGGTGTGTCCCCACCGACCGGTACACACCCCCCGCCGCGATGGCCGACCAGGTCGACCTCCGCGACCGGCACTGCGTCTTCCCCCGGTGCGCCCGCCCCGCCAGACGGTGCGACCAGGACCACGTCCTGCCCCACCGGCCCGGGGACCTGAACTGTGCCTGCAACCTCGCCCCCCTGTGCCGCAGACATCACCGCCACAAGACCCACGGCCGCTGGTCCTACCTGGTCCTCAAACCAGGCGTGTACCTGTGGACCAGCCCCTACGGCTACCGGTACCTCGTGGACCACGACGGCACCGAAGACGTCTCGACCGACCGGCGAACCCGGTCTCGACACGGTCGCTGCGCGACCTACTCGACCAACGAGGAACGCGCCTCGACCTGCTCGACCGACGAACAGCGCGCCTCGACCAGCGAGCCTGCTCCGCCCGACGAGTAGCTGTCCCGCCTCACACCCCGCCGCCTGCGGGGCCACTGGCCTGTCCGGGCCCCGGGCCGGCTACCCCTGGGGGTCCGGAAAGGCTGCTGCGTAGGTCTCCGCGAGCTCCTGGCTCCACGGCTCGATGAGACATGCCGACGCCGCACGCTTCGACCCCGCCACCAGGTAGAGGCCACCTTCGTCGGGGTCTTCCAGGCCGTGCACGGTGCTCTGCAGGTAGGCGATGGTCACGTCGCTGCCGCGTACGACGACGACGTCGGGGCGTTCCTTACCGCCGCCGGCGTACCAGTGATCGACCCTGAAGACCCAGTCCGTTCCATCGGGCGCCCGGATGTCGAGCGTGCCGGAGAAGGCCACCGCCTGTCGCTCGACTCGCCTGGCCGAGATGGCGGGACAGCGATCGAACGACTCCGCGTCACTGATCCCGACCACCAGCTCCTGCGGAGCTGGGGTCGACGATGCATTCCCGCCGTCGGTGCACGCCGTCGCACACGTCCCTGCCACCAGCAACGCCAGGGCTGCGCGACGAGCGGGGTCCACCTTGCCCTCAGCCGCCGACGCGGTCGGTGGCCGCGATGGTGGCGGAGCCGACCACCCGGGTGCCCTCGTAGATGACCGCGGCCTGGCCGGGCGCGATGCCCTCGGCCGGGTCGAGCAGCTCGATGTCGACCTCGTCCTCGCGGACGGTGACGACGGCGCGGTGCTCGGCACCGTGCGCCCGCAGCTGGACGGTGCCCTCGAGACGGGCCGGGACGGTGCCGCACCAGCGAGCCCGGATGCCGGCGATCCGGTCGATCCGGAGGCCGTCGCGCGGGCCGACGGTGACCGTGCCGGACACGGGCTCGATGTCGAGCACGAAGCGGGGCTTCCCGTCGGGGGCGGGCCGCCCGATGCGGAGCCCCTTGCGTTGCCCGATCGTGAAGCCTACGGTGCCGCCGTGCTGGCCGAGCACCTCGCCGGTGGCCTGGTCGACGATGTCGCCGCCGTGGTTGGGCGCCCGGTCGCCGAGCTTCTCCTTCAGCCAGCCTGCGTTGTCGCCGTCGGCCACGAAGCAGATGTCGTGCGAGTCCGGCTTGTCGGCAACCAGCAGGCCGCGCTCGGCCGCCTCGGCGCGGACACTGGTCTTCTCGGAGTCGCCGAGCGGGAAGAGCGAGTGCGCCAGCTGCTCCTGGGTGAGCACCCCCAGGACGTAGGACTGGTCCTTGCCGTGGTCGACGGCGCGGTGCATCTCGATCAGGCCGTCGTCGCCGGTCCGCAGCTGCGCGTAGTGCCCGGTGGCCACGGCGTCGAAGCCCAGCCCGAGCGCCCGGTCCAGCACCGCGGCGAACTTGATCTTCTCGTTGCACCGCAGGCAAGGGTTGGGCGTGCGGCCGGCGGCGTACTCGTCCATGAAGTCCTCGACGACGTCCTCGTGGAACCGCTCGCTGAGGTCCCAGACGTAGAAGGGGATGCCGATGACGTCGGCGGCCCGGCGGGCGTCGTTGCTGTCCTCGATCGTGCAGCAGCCGCGGGCACCCGAGCGGTAGGACTTCGGGTTGCGCGACAACGCGAGGTGGATGCCGGTGACGTCGTGGCCGGCCCCGGCGGCGCGCGCCGCGGCGACGGCGGAGTCGACGCCGCCGGACATGGCAGCGAGGACCTTCATCGTCGCGCTGCCCTGGCCCGTTCGACGACGGGGCCGATCGCGTCGACCAGAGCATCGACGTCATCCTGCGTGCTGCTGTGGCCGAGCGAGAAGCGCAGGGAGCTGCGGGCCTCCTCGTCGCTCGCGCCCATGGCGAGCAACACGTGCGACGGCTGGGGTACGCCGGCCGAGCACGCCGAACCGGTCGAGCACTCGATGCCCCGGGCGTCGAGCAGCATCAGCAGCGAGTCCCCCTCGCAGCCGGGGAACGTGAGGTGGGCGTTGCCGGGGAGCTTCCCCTCCGGGTCGCCGTTGAGGCGGGCGTCGGGGACGACTTCCTGGACGCGGCGGACCAGGTCGTCCCGCAGCCCTGAGACCCGCTCCGCGTGCTCGGCCTGCTGCTTGACCGCCAGCTCGACCGCTGCGGCGAAGCCGGCGATGGCCGGGGTGTCGATGGTGCCGGAGCGGATGTCGCGCTCCTGCCCGCCGCCGTGCACCAGCGGCGTCACCTCGACCTCACGACGGATGACGAGCGCCCCCACGCCGTAGGGGCCGCCGACCTTGTGACCGGTCAGCGTCAGCGCGTCGACGCCGGAGCCCGCGAAGTCGACGGGCACCGAGCCGACGCCCTGCACCGCGTCGGTGTGGACGGGGATGCCGTGCTCGGCGGCGATGGCCACGACGCCGGTGATCGGCTGGAGGGTGCCGACCTCGTTGTTGGCCCACATCACGGAGATCAGCGCGACCGAGCCCGGGTCACGCTCGATGGCCTCGCGCAGGGCGGCCAGGTCGAGCCGGCCGGCGCGGTCGACCGGGAGCAGCTCGACGACGGCACCCTCGTGCTCCGCGAGCCAGTCCAGCGGGTCGAGGACGGCGTGGTGCTCCACGGCGGTGGCGAGGATGCGCAGCCGGCCGGGCTCCTCCGTGCGCCGGGACCAGAAAAGGCCCTTGAGCGCCAAGTTGTCGGACTCGGTCCCGCCCGAGGTGAAGACCACCTCGCCGGGGCGGCAGTTGAGCGCCTGGGCGATCGTCTCCCGTGACTCCTCCACGACCCGCCGGGCGTACCGGCCGGAGGCGTGGAGGGACGACGGGTTGCCCGTGGTCACGAGCTGGGTGGTCACCGCCTCCACGGCCGCCGGCAACATCGGCGTCGTGGCGGCATGGTCGAGGTAGACGGTCATCGCACCGACAAGCGTACGGCGCGGCGCCACGCGGCACCCAACCGAGCGGTCCCGCTCAGGTGGAGACCACCGCCGCCAGCCGGTTGAGGGACTCCTCGAGCTCGGTCTGCCCGACGAGCGGGAACTTGATCTTGTCCAGGAGTGCCTGGTCGGTGACCCTGGACCAGTCGTAGGAGAGGCGGACGTCCGTGGCGTCGGAGCCCTGGGACTTCAGCTCCCACGTCCACTCCCAGCCGGGCGGCTCGGTGCCCGCCGGCGCGGTCTTCCAGGCGAGCAGGTGGTTGGGGTCGTAACCGGTCACGTGGTTGTCGGTCTGGTAGTCGCCACCCATGTGGTCGCCAGCCATGTTCATCGTGAACACCTGGCCGTTACCGGTGATCCGGTCGGTCCGGTCGTCACTGATGACGAACCCGGACCCGTCGATCTCGGGGTGCCGCGCCGGGTTCGACAGCACGTCGAACACGGCCTGCGACGGAGCGTTGATGGTGCGCTGGACGGTGATCTTGTTGTCTGCGGTCATCTACCCACCTTGCGTCGCGGAGCCAGAGCAATCAAGCCGGGCGGCCCTCGAGTCGCTCTGCCATCCACCGCGTCCACTCGTCGTGCTCGCCGTAGAACCGGCGTACGGCGTCCGCCACCCAGGCTTGCCGGTCGGGTGCGAGCAGCGGCCAGGCGACGTCGCGGTCGCGCACGTCCTTGGGCCGGGCACCCATCGCCTTGTGGTAGAGCACGACCTCGGGGTTCATGTAGCGGATCTCGTCGTCGGCGACCCAGGTGACGTCGGCGAGCGGCGCCGTCCAGGTCTTGTCGCGGCGGGAGACCCAGAGGCCGTCGGCATCGTCGTTGAACAGGCAGTCCAGCACCCAGGGCGCCTGCGCGTGCTCGCGCAACCACACCTGCCCGGAGTCGGCGTGCGGCTCGGGGAAGCGGTGGTCGATCGGGCGCAGGGCACCGGCGCCGGCGGACCACACGTGGTAGCGGTCGCGGACCATCTCGACGAATGTCGTGAGGTCGCGACGCCAGATCACGACGTCGATGTCCTCGTGGTCGCGAGGCGCACCCGTGAAGGCCTCGATCGCCCAGCCGCCGACGACCCACCAGTCGCCGGGGAAGTCCGCCATGAAGTCGCGCAGCTCCGCCGGGTCCATACCGTCCCAGGGCCCGTAGAGCCGCTCGAAGTCGGCGTCGTCGTCCTCCACCACGGGCTCAGGATGACAGGTTCAGAGCAGGACGAGGTCGTCCCGGTGCACGACCTCACGCTCGTAGCCGGCACCGAGGTCCCGCTTGAGGTCGTGGGAGGAACGCCCGATCAGGCTCGGGATCTCCTGGGCGTCGAAGTTGACCAGTCCGCGTGCGACCGGGCGGCCCGTCGGGTCCGTCAGGTCGACCGGGTCGCCGGCGACGAAGGAGCCCGTGACTCCGGTGATGCCGGCGGCCAGGAGGGACGCCCGGCGCTCGGTGACGGCGCGGACGGCGCCCGCGTCCAGGGCGATCTGGCCCCGGGGCTCGGTGGCGTGCGCCAGCCACAGCAGCCGGGTGGGGCGGCGCTTGCCCGTCGCGTGGAAGAGCGTGCCGACCGGTTCGCCGGCGAGGGCGGCGGCGGCGTGCTCGGCGGCGGTGAGGACGACGGGGATGCCGGCTCCTGTGGCGATCCTGGCGGCCTCGACCTTCGTCTGCATGCCGCCGGTGCCGACCCCGGCGCCACCACGGCTGCCGAGCCGGACGTGCTCCAGGTCGATGGCAGCCACCACGTTCGTGACCAGGCTGGTCCCCTCCTCGGCCGGGTTGCCGTCGTACAGCCCGTCGACGTCGGAGAGCAGCACGAGGAGGTCGGCGTGGACCAGGTGGGCGACGAGAGCGGCGAGCCGGTCGTTGTCACCGAACCGGATCTCACTGGTGGCGACCGTGTCGTTCTCGTTGACGATCGGCAGCACCCCCATCTCCAGCAGCTTGGCGAAGGTCTGGAAGGCGTTGCGGTAGTGCGCGCGACGGGTGACGTCGTCGTTGGTCAGCAGCACCTGGCCGACCACGATGCCGTGTCGGGCCAGCTCCTCGGTGTAGCGGTGCACCAGCAGGCCCTGCCCGACCGATGCGGCGGCCTGCTGGTCCGCGAGCGCCCGCGGCCGACGGGACAGCCCGAGCGGCGAGAGCCCGGCGGCGATCGCCCCGGAGGAGACCAGCACGATCTCGGCGCCCCGGGTCCGGGCGGCGGCGAGCACCTCGACGAGGCGGCGTACCCGGTCCGGATCGATGCCGCCCGCCGCGGTGGTGAGCGAGGACGAACCGACCTTGACCACGATCCGGCGGGCGCCGGTCACCTCGACCCGGCGCCGGTCGAGACCGTCCCCGTCCGTCATGACTTGGTGTCGTCCCCGGCCCAGTCGGGGTCGTCGGCCGAACCGACCTCGTAGGCCATCGGCTTGAACTCCTTGGGCTTGCCGCCACGGCTGGCCTCGTCCGCCTTGCGCGCAGCGTCGGCGCGACGGGCGACGTCGGCCCGGGTCTCGTTCTCCGCGCGGTCCGGCATCGCCTCGTCGATCTCGCGACGGCGGCGGGCGGCGGGTCGGGGATCGTCGAAGCGCTGGTCCTCGCCGCGGCGGCTGAGCACCTCGGCGCCGGCATCGATGCCCGGCTTGAAGTCGAACACGACGGCGTTGTCCGGGTCACCGATGAGCACGGTGTCGCCCTCCTGGGCGCCCATCTTGAGCAGCCGGGTCTCGACGCCGAGCCGGTTGAGCCGGTCAGCGAGGAAGCCGACGGCCTCGTCGTTGCTGAAGTCGGTCTGCCGGACCCAGCGCTCGGGCTTCTGGCCGCGGACCTCCCAGCCGTCGCCGGCCTGCCTGACAGTGAACTCGTCGCCACCGTCGACCGACGGGGGGCGCAGCACGATCCGGGTCGCCTCGGCGACGACGTTCTCGGCGCGCGCGGCCCGGACGATCTCGGCCATCGCGAAGGTCAGGGTGCGCAGGCCCTCGCTGGACGCGGCGGACACCGGGATCACCCGGAGCCCGCGCTCGCGCAGCTCCTCGGTGACCATCTCGGCGATCTCGCGGCCGTCGGGCACGTCGATCTTGTTGAGGGCCACCAGGCGCGGCCGGTCCTCGAGACCGCCGTACCGGGCGAGCTCGTTCTCGATGATGTCGAGGTCCTCGACCGGGTTCCGGCCGGGCTCCATCGTCGCGGTGTCGACGACGTGGACGATCGCGGCGCAGCGCTCGATGTGGCGCAGGAAGTCGTGGCCGAGGCCACGGCCCTCGCTGGCGCCCTCGATCAGACCGGGTACGTCGGCCACGGTGAAGGTGGTGTCCCCCGCCGTGACGACGCCGAGGTTCGGCACCAACGTGGTGAAGGGGTAGTCGGCGATCTTCGGCCGGGCCCGTGACATCGCCGCGATCAGGCTGGACTTGCCGGCGCTGGGGAAGCCGACGAGTCCGATGTCCGCGACGATCTTGAGCTCGAGCACGATGTCGATCTCGTCGCCGGGCTCGCCGAGCAGGGCGAAGCCGGGCGCCTTGCGCTTGGACGAGGCCAACGCGGCGTTGCCGAGGCCGCCGCGACCGCCGCTGGCGATCACCATCTCGGTGCCGGGGCCCACGAGGTCGGCCAGCACGTTGCCCTGGTTGTCGTGGACGACCGTCCCGTCGGGCACCGGGAGGACCAGGTCCGCGCCGTGGCCGCCGTTCTTGTGGGAGCCGGCGCCGTGGGCGCCGTGCTCGGCGCGCCGGTGCGGGCTGTGGTGGTAGTCGACGAGCGTCGTGACGTCGGTGTCGACGCGCAGGATCACGGAGCCACCGGGGCCACCGTTGCCGCCGTCGGGTCCGCCGAGCGGCTTGAACTTCTCGCGGTGCACCGAGGCGACGCCGTGGCCACCGCGACCGGCGCTGACGTGGAGCGTCACGCGGTCGACGAAGGTGGGGACTGCCATGGGGTACCGCCGATCAGGCTGGGAGATCAAATGGCGAAAGGCGCCCCCGGTGACCAGGGACGCCCTTCGTGCTCGGACTGGAGCGCGGACCGGGGTCTGGGGCGGAGCCCCAGCGGGGGTACACGGGGGCGGAGCCCCCGTGCGTCACTCGCCCGGGACGATGTTGACGACCCGGCGACCACGGCGGGTGCCGAACTCGACGGCACCGCCGACAAGGGCGAACAGCGTGTCGTCCCCGCCACGGCCGACGCCGGAGCCCGGGTGGAAGTGGGTGCCACGCTGGCGGACGATGATCTCGCCGGCGTTGACCAGCTGGCCACCGTAGCGCTTCACACCGAGCCGCTGGGAGTTGGAGTCCCGACCGTTCTTGGTCGAGGCCGCGCCCTTCTTGTGTGCCATGAGTTCAGTCCTTTGTTCTGGAGTCAGACTCCAACGAGTTGTCTGGCTCCGTCAGACGGAGATGTCGGTGACCTTGACCTGGGTGTACTTCTGGCGGTGACCCTGGCGCTTCTTGTAACCGGTCTTGTTCTTGTACTTCTGGATGATGATCTTGGGGCCCTTGGTCGCGCCGAGGATCTCGACGGTCACGGCGGCCTTGTCGAGACCGGTCGCGGTGACCTTCTCGCCGTCCACGACCATGACCACGGGGAGGGTCACCGACTCGCCGACTGCCGTCTCGACCTTGTCGATCTCGATGACGTCGCCGACGGCAACCTTCTGCTGCTTGGCGCCTGCGCGCACGATCGCGTACACCGCGGTCTCCTTCGTCAATTCTTCGCGTTCAACATCCGGGTCCTGCGGCACGCCTGCGCCTCGTGAGAGGCGGGATGCCAGCAGGGAGGGCACGCGTAAGCGCACCGAGGGTCAATAGTACGGACGACGTGCCTGCACCGCAAAACGGGATCGATCCCGTCTCAGCGCTTGCGCGAGCCCTTCTTCTTGATCGGGACGTGCTCGACCACGGGGGCCTCCGGGACACCGGGGTCGGTGACGACCGTCCCCGGCTCCACGGAGCCCGTGGCGGGCGGCTCACCCACGCCCGAGGGCGCGGTTGCGGCGGTCAGGCTCGGCACCTCCCCCGCGGCCGGAGGACCGGCCGGGCGGCTGGCGCTGCGCCGGCGGGTCCGGGTCACGACCTTGGGCTTCTCCGGGGCGGCAGCAGGCTCCGGAGCCGCTTCGACCACGGGGGTCTCGGCGGCAGGTTCCGGGGCTCCTTTGGCGGCGACCGGCGCGGTCTCGACCGGCGTGGGCTCCGGCTGCTGCTCGGCCGGCTGGTCGGTCGACTCGGCGGGGGCGTCGGTCTGCGGACTGCGCCCACCGCGGCGACGCGTGGTCCTGGTCGTCACCGGGGCTGCGGGCGCGTCGGTCTGCTCCGACGTGTCGGCCGCGGCGTCGGGCTGGGCGGCCGTTTCAGGCTGCTCGCCCTTGTCGGGCTTGACGGGCTCGTCGGCCCGGTCGGACTTACCCGGGCCGTCGGTCTGCTCGGACTTCTCGGCGTTCTCGGCCTTGGCCATCGCGGCGACGTCCTTGGGCGACGGCGCCTTGCTGCCACCGTTGCCGTCGTTGTCGCCGTCTCCCCGACCGCGGCCGCGGCCGCCACCGCCACCACCGTTGTCGCTGCCACCACCCCGGCTCCGGCGTCCACCACCACGGCGGGAGTCGTCCTCCGCCGCCTTGGGCTCGACCGGCTGGTCCTGGATCACGACACCGCGACCCTGGCAGTGCTGGCAGTTCTCGCTGAAGGCCTCCACGAGGCCGGTGCCGATCCGCTTGCGCGTCATCTGGACCAGGCCGAGCGAGGTGACCTCGGCGACCTGGTGACGGGTCCGGTCGCGACCGAGGCACTCGACCAGGCGACGGAGCACCAGGTCGCGGTTGGACTCGAGGACCATGTCGATGAAGTCGACGACGATGATGCCGCCGATGTCGCGCAGCCGGAGCTGGCGCACGATCTCCTCCGCGGCCTCGAGGTTGTTCTTGGTGACGGTCTCCTCGAGGTTGCCCCCGGAGCCGGTGAACTTGCCCGTGTTGACATCGATGACGGTCATCGCCTCGGTCCGGTCGATGACCAGCGATCCGCCCGAGGGCAGCCAGACCTTGCGGTCGAGGCCCTTCGCGATCTGCTCGTCGATCCGGTACGTCGCGAAGATGTCCTTGCCGTTGTCCCCACGCTCGAAGCGCTCGAGGCGCTCCTCGAGGTCCGGAGCGACGTGCTGGACGTAGTTCTGGACCGTGTCCCAGGCGTCGTCGCCCTCGATCACGAGCTTGCTGAAGTCCTCGGTGAACAGGTCACGGACGACCTTGAGGGTCAGATCGGGCTCGCCGTACAGCAGCTGGGGGGCGTTGCCCTTGGACTTCTTCTCGATGTCCTCCCAGCGGGCCTTAAGCCGCTCCACGTCGCGGGTCAGCTCGTCCTCGCTGGCGCCCTCGGCGGCGGTCCGCACGATCACGCCGGCACTGTCGGGAACGATCTCCTTGAGCAGAGTCTTGAGGCGGGTGCGCTCGGTGTCAGGCAGCTTGCGGGAGATGCCGCTGGTCGTGCCGTCGGGGACGTACACGAGGAAGCGGCCGGCCAGACTGACCTGGCTGGTGAGGCGGGCGCCCTTGTGGCCGATGGGGTCCTTGGTGACCTGGACGAGCACCGACTGGCCGGAGCTCAGCACCGACTCGATCTTGCGGGGCTGGCCGTCCTTGTGGCCGAGCGCGGACCAGTTGACCTCGCCGGCGTAGAGCACGGCGTTGCGGCCCTTGCCGATATCGACGAACGCGGCCTCCATCGAGGGCAGGACGTTCTGCACGCGACCGAGGTAGACGTTGCCGATGATGGAGTTCTGCGACTCACGGGCGACGTAGTGCTCGACGAGCACCTTGTCCTCGAGGACGGCGATCTGGGTGAGCTCGTCGCGCTGACGGATCGCCATGACCCGCTCGACCGACTCACGGCGGGCCAGGAACTCGGCCTCGCTGACGATCGGCGCGCGGCGACGTCCGGCCTCACGGCCCTCGCGACGACGCTGCTTCTTGGCCTCGAGCCGGGTCGAGCCCGACACGGCCGTGATCTGGTCCTCGGCGGACCGGGTCTTGCGGACCCGGGTGACGGTGTTCTGCGGGTCGTCCCCGCCGTCCCCGCCGTCGTCGCCGTCCTCACCGGTGCGCCGACGGCGCCGACGGCGCCGGGAGGTGCCGTCTCCGCCCTGGTCGTCGGACGCACTGTCGGAGTCGTCCTGCTCGTCACCCTGCTGGTTGCTGCCGTCCGCGTCGCCCTCGCCGGGCTTGCGGCGGCGGCGGCCGCCACGGCGGCGGCGGCGGCGGTTGCCCGAGCCGTCGGTGTCGTCGTCGTCCTCGCCCTGCTGGTCCTGGTCGCCGGACTGCTGCTCGGCGGGCTTCTTCTGGTCGCCGTCGGCTCCGGGCTTGTCGGAGGAACGTCCCGACCGGCTGGACGCCTTCTTCGCGGGCGCCTTGGCGGGCTTGTCCTCGGCGGCCTCGGGCTTCTTCGCACCCGAGTCGGCGGTCTCGCTCGCGTCGCTCCCCGCGCTCGCCTCGTCGCGACGGGTCGCGGGCGACTTGCGCGTGCGCCGGGTGACCGTGGCCTTGGGGACCTCGGGTGCCTGGAAGAGCGGGGCCGCGGACGGCGCGGTCTCGGCGGCGGTCTCACGGGCGGCCGGGGGCGCCTCGGCCGGGGCGTCGGACGCGGCCTTCTTGGCTCGCGCCGTGTCACCGGTGGTCTTCTTCGCCGCCGCCCGCTTGACGGTGGTCTTCTTCACCGCCGCCTTCTTGGCGGGAACGGTCTCGCCCTCGGCGGCGGCCGGCGCGGCGCTGTCGTCCGGCGCCGTCGCGGCCTTCTTGGCTCGCGCCTTGTCAGCGGTGGTCTTCTTCGCGACCGTCTTCTTGACGGTGGCCTTCTTCGCGGCCGTCCGCTTGGCCGGAGCCTTCTTGGCGGGCGGGTCGGCCGGGGTGCCGGAGTTGTCGGTCGAATCGGTGGACTGGGGGTCCTCGAGCATCATGCGCTCCTCGGCCCGCGCGGTTCGCGTGGGCGGTCATACGCCGGGACCCGCGTGGTCAGAGTCGTCGACGAAAAGCCTTCAGTGGCGGCGACACCCTCCGCGGGTGCGTCCATGAGTCCGGATGTCGTCACCTGCCGCGGTCGCTGGGCCCGTCTGGGGACGGAATGGCGGGAGTCCCTGTCACGAACTCTCACCTGGCCGCGTCGCGGTCTGGCGCCGACTCGCACTCACAGTGCCGGGCCAAGGTGCGGACCGGCGAGAACGTCGTCGGGTCGTCGTGAGCGAACTTGTCGGCCACGTCGACCACAGCGAGTATCGCACACGCTGCGGGGCCGACCGTCATGCCGACGTGCCGAGAGGGTCGCCGATCTCGCCGGTGGCCTCGTCGAGGGGACCCTGCGTGAGGCGGGTGAGGAGCAGCGGCGGTCCCAGGTCGGTGCCCCCGGTGGACGAGACACCGGCGAGCACGTCGTCGGGCCGGACGGACGGCACGGTGTGCCGGACCACCAGCTGGAGGCGCGTTCCGGACGGCCCCGGCTCGGCCACCAGGGAGACCACGGCGCTCCGGCAGTCGAACTCCCGCAGCCCCTTCTTGGTCATCCGCTCGACCAGGACGGACTCGGTGGCGAGGAAGGTGTCGACCGCCGTGGCCGCCTCGAGGGGCGGGCAGCCGAGCTCGATCTGCCAGTGGCTCCCCTGGAGCAGGTCCGCCAGCGCGCCGCCGCTCGACTCCACGACGTCGACGACATCGAGCCCGTCCGGCAGGGATTCGACGAGGGCGGCACGGATGGTCGCCGGGTCGACGACCTCGGCCAGCGCGATCTCGAGGTACTCGGCCTCGCTCGCCGACCCGGTCGGAGCGGCACCGGCGTACGAGATGCGCGGGTGGGGGTTGAACCCCGACGAGTAGGCCATGGGCACGCGCGCACGGAAGATCGCGCGCTCGAAGGCCCGGCTGAAGTCCCGGTGGCTGGTGAAGCGGAGCCGACCGCGCTTGGCGTAGCGGATCCTGAGGCGCTGGACGGGCGGAGGCTGCTGCTCGGGCTGACTCCGTTTGACCTGATCGGGCACCCGGACAGGCTAGTGGGCTACGGACGTGCGGCCTTCATCGCCGACGACGGATAGACGGTGCTGACCCGGTGTCCCTCGAGCCACGCCGTGAGCCGCCCAGCCTCGCCGTCGAGCGCTTGCCGCCCGGCTACCGGCACGTCCTCGAGCAGCTCCACGTGGACCCGACCGTCCTCGTCCTGGACCCAACAGCCGACCACGCGGCCGTCCCACCACGCCGTGGTGCCCGCGTTGCCGTTGGTGTCGAAGAGGGCAGGGGCGTGCGGGCCGAGGTAGAAGTCGCGCCCCTTCCACCCCATCACCGTCGGGTCGAGCACGGGGAGCAGCGCGGCCCAGGGCGCCACCGCCGGCTCCGGGCCGAGGTCTTCGGGCAGCACCCAGCCGGTCCCCCCACCGTCCAGCGACACCTCGACCGCCGCGACGTCCGCGAGGGCCTGCTTCACCGCTCCCCCGGTGGCACCCAGCCACCACTGGATGTCGGCGGCGGTGCCGGGCCCGAACGTCCGCAACCACCGGGAGACCAGCTCCGCGTAGCCCTCGGCTGTACTCAGCGGCTCAGCGACCTGCCCCAACCAGTGCTCCATGAGCGTCCACTGCGGTCGCGAGATCCGCCAGTGCCCACCGTTGCGGCCGCGGACGAGCTGTCGCTCCACCGCGAGCTGGGTCAGCACCCTCGGCGCGACCGAGACGTTTGCGCCGTAGGCCTTGCCGACGGCGATGTCGATCCGGCCGGTCAGCTCGGGGACCTGCTCGCGCAACGCCTGTGCGGAGAGCTCGTCGCCGTCGGCCAGCCGGGCCAGCACGGCCGCGCACGCGGCGTCCAGCCAGCCCGCACCGTCCTCGGCGATGCCGCCGTGCTCGAGCTCCTTGACGAAGCGGCTGCGCAGCTGTCCGGCGACCCGGGCACTGGCACTGCCCCACGCCGCCGGCAGCAGGTCCCGCGGGAAGACGAACAGGGTGCGGCGCATCGCGAGCTGCTTCACCAACGACCGGTCGTCGTACAGGGCGCGGTCGACGTCGGCGACGTCAAGACCGTCGGTGCGCGCCTGCAGGGAGAGGTAGACGGTGGCCGGTTCGGTGCTGTGCAGCACGGTCATGGCGCGGGTCGCGGCCACGGGGTCGGCCACCCGGTGCACCGAGGAGATCGCGTGGCGCCGGGCCAGCCGGGCGCGACGCTCCGCGTCGCCGATGTGGCGCATGCGCCTATCCTGCCCGAGCGATGTCACGACTCCCCTCCTCCGGCCGGAACACCGTCCTGGTCCTCGTCGGCCTGGTCCTCCTGTCCTTCAACCTCCGTCCCGCGGCCGTCAGTGTCGGCCCCGTGCTGGCCGAGGTGCGGGCCGGTCTCCACATGTCGGCGACCACGGCAGGGCTGCTGACGTCGCTCCCGGTCCTCGCGTTCGCCGGATTCGGGGCGCTGGCACCAGCGCTCGCCCGGAGGTTCGGTGTCCACCGGGTCACCCTGCTGGCGCTGCTCTCCCTGGTGCTCGGCCTGTTCACGCGGGTCGCGGTGTCCCACGGGTGGGCGTTCCTCGCCCTGTCCCTGGTCGCGCTGGGCGGGATGGCCATGGCCAACGTGCTGCTGCCCTCGCTGGTGAAGCTGCACTTCCCGGACCGGATCGGACGCGTCACTGCGCTCTACACGGGCGCCCTCTCGATCGGACTCACCGTCGCCCTCACCCTCACCGTGCCGCTCTCGGACGCCGGCGGCAGCTGGCGCTACGGCCTTGGCGCGTGGGCCGTCCTGGCCCTGGTCGCCGCCCTGCCGTGGCTGCGCCTCGCCGGGCACGACCGTGCGCTGGACGCTCAGCCCCACGACGTGCGGCTGACCGACGTGGCCCGCACCCGGCTCGGACTCGCGATGGCGTTGTTCTTCGGCCTCCAGTCAATGCACGCCTACGCGATCTTCGGGTGGTTCGCGCAGCTCTGGCGCGACAACGGCTACTCCCCCACGCACGCCGGCCTCCTGGTCGGTCTCGTCGCCGCGACCAGCATCCCGCTGTCACTGTGGCTGCCCGCCGTCGTCGCCCGCAGCGACCGGCAGCGCGACATCCTGCTCGCCGTCATGGCCTGCTACCCCGTGGCGTACGTCGGCCTGATGCTGACCCCGCACGACCTGGCCGTGGTGTGGGCGGTGGTCGCCGGAGCGGCGACCAGCACCTTCCCGCTGATCCTGACCCTGATCGGGCTGCGGGCCCGGACGTCGTCCGGGACCGCAGCCCTCTCGGGGTTCACCCAGTCGGCGGGCTACCTGCTCGCCGCCGCTGGGCCGTTCGCGGTCGGTGCGATCTACGACGCGACCGGCGGGTGGACCTGGCCGCTGGGGTTCCTGGTGGTGCTCACGGTCCCCCAGCTGGCCGTCGGGGCCTACGTCGCCCGGCCGGCGTACGTCGAGGACCAGCTCAGCCGGTCGTGAGCGACGTGTCGTCGATGACGAAGCTGGTCGCCAAACTGGCGTCCTCCGTGCCCGTGAACTTCACCGTGACCGTACGCCCCGCCCAGCTGGACATGGTGAAGCTGCGCAGCACGTAGGACGGTCCCTTGTTGAGGTTGGAGAAGGTCCCGAGCGTGGTCGTGGTGCCCCCATCGACGACCTGGACGGTGAGCCGGTCGTAGGCCGTCGTCGTCGTCGTCTCCGCACTGGTCACGTAGAGGTGGAACGAGAGCGTGGCACTGGAGGCCGCGGGAATCGTCACAGCCTGCGACAACGTGTCGGTATGGGTGGTGCCGTAGCCGTCGAGCCAAGCCTTCCAGGACCCGGTGCGGGCGGGAGCGCCGGTGTCGTTGGTGATCACGCCGCTGGAGGCGGTCCAGGACACGGCGCCGGACTCGAACCCGGGGTTGGCGAGCAGGTTGCCCGAGGGCGGCGGCGGGGGCGTGCCCCCACCGAGCAGGGAGTAGAGCAGCCGGTTCGGCGAGCCGGTTCCGGCGCCGGTGACCACGCCGGTCGTGGCGCCTCCGGTGATGGCCGACGCGACGGCACTGGGGGCCGCGGTCGGGGAGCCCTGCAGGTAGAGCGCTGCCACCCCGGCCACGTGCGGGGTGGCCATCGAGGTGCCGGAGATGGTGTTGGTCGCCGTGGTGCTGGTGTACCACGCGGACGTGATGTTCGAGCCGGGGGCGAACAGGTCCAGGCAGGTCCCGTAGTTGGAGAAGCTGGACCGGGCGTCGGTGTTGGTGGTCGAGCCCACCGTGAGCGCCGCACCCACCCGCGACGGCGAGCCGTTGCAGGCGTCGAGGTTGTCGTTGCCCGCCGCGACCGCGTAGGTGACACCATCGGCGATCGAGTTGTTCACGGCCGTGTCCAGCGCGGTGGAGACGCCTCCACCGAGGCTCATGTTCGCGACCGCCGGGGCACCGGCGGCGTGGTTTCCGGTGACCCAGTCGACGCCGGCGATCACGCCGGAGTTGGTCCCCGAACCGGCGCAGTCCAGCACGCGCACCGGGCGCAGCGTGACCTGCTTGGCGACGCCGTACGTCGTCCCGCCAACGGTGCCCGCCACGTGCGTGCCGTGGCCGTTGCAGTCCGTCGTGCCGCGGCCGTCGTTGATGGAGGAGTAGCCCGTCGAGACGCGCCCGCCGAAGTCGGTGTGCGTGCCGAGGATGCCGGTGTCGATGATGTAGGCGGTCACCCCGGAGCCCGTGGCGTCGTAGGTGTAGGTGCCGCTCAACGGGAGCGAGCGCTGGTCGATCCGGTCCAGCCCCCAGGTCGCGGACGACTGGGTGGCCGCGAGCGCGATCCGCTGGTCGGCCTCGATGTAGGCGACGTTCGGGTTGTGACGCAGAGCCTCGACGGCACGGTCCGACATCTGGGCGGCGAAGCCCTTCAGAGCGGCGTCGTAGCGGGCAGAGATCCGGGCGCCGTGGCCGCGGGCCTCGCGGGCCACCTCGTCACCCTGGGCCGGGCTGGTCCGGCCCTCGAACACGACGATGTACTGGCCGTCGATCGCGGAGGCTCGCTCGGTGCCGAGCAGCGGCGCCGGCCGGTCCGGAGCGGCACCGGCCGGCGTGGACCCGAGGGTGAGTCCACCCAGGGCGAGGGCGACGGCCGCGCCGGCGGCCAGTGTGCCGCGCCGAGGGCGCGACAAGGATGAGGTGACGGTCATGCTGGGTCTCCCGAGAGATCATGCCCGGCACTGCGCCGGGGCACCCTGACCGTAGAGAGCGGTCGGCCGTCCGTCACGCGTTCGGCAGGCTCATCTTCCTGCAGCGCAGAAGTGTGCAAAAGGTGACGGAGGTCACCTTCGGGACCGGCGAGACCGCGCGGCGACCGCGACGGCCGTCCGCTCAGACCACGGCGAGCGGCAGCAGCTGCCGGCCCGTGGGTCCGATCTGGATCTCGGTGTTCATCTCCGGGCAGACACCGCAGTCGTAGCAGGGAGTCCAGCGACAGTCCTCGACCTCGACATCGGTGTTCGGGTCGATCGCGTCCTCCCAGTCGGCCCAGAGCCAGTCCTTGTCGAGGCCCGAGTCGAGGTGGTCCCAGGGCAGGACCTCGTCGTAGTCGCGCTCGCGGGTGGTGAACCAGTCGAGGTCGGTGCCGGTGCCGGGCAGCGCCTTCTCGCAGGACTCGACCCAGCGGTCGTAGGAGAAGTGCTCGCTCCAGCCGTCGAAGCGGCCGCCGTCGCGCCAGACCTGCTCGATGACCGCACCCACGCGTCGGTCGCCGCGCGAGAGCAGTCCTTCGATGATGCCGGGCTTGCCGTCGTGGTAGCGGAAGCCGATGGCACGCGCGAACTTCTTGTCGGCGCGGACGAGGTCGCGCAGCTCCTTGAGACGCCGGTCGGTGGTCTCGACGTCGAGCTGGGAGGCCCACTGGAACGGCGTGTGCGGCTTGGGCACGAACCCGCCGATGGAGACGGTGCAGCGGATGTCGTTGCGGCCGGACACCTCACGGCCCTTGGCGATCACCTTGCGGGCCAGGTCGGCGATCTGCAGCACGTCCTCGTCGGTCTCCGTGGGGAGCCCGACCATGAAGTAGAGCTTCACCTGACGCCAGCCGTGGGAGTACGCCGCACCGACCGTGCGGATCAGGTCCTCCTCGGTGACCATCTTGTTGATCACCTTGCGCATCCGCTCGCTACCGCCCTCGGGAGCGAACGTGAGACCGGAGCGTCGACCGTTGCGGGAGAACTCGTTGGCCAGCGAGATGTTGAACGCGTCGACCCGGGTGCTGGGCAGGCTCAGGGACACGTTGGTGCCCTCGTAGCGGTCGGCGAGGCCCTTGGCGACCTCGGCGATCTCGGTGTGGTCGGCGCTCGACAGCGACAGCAGGCCGACCTCCTCGAAGCCCGACGTGCGGATGCCGTTCTCGACCATCGCGCCGATGGTCTCGATGCTCCGCTCACGCACGGGACGGGTGATCATCCCGGCCTGGCAGAACCGGCAGCCGCGGGTGCAGCCGCGGAAGATCTCGACGGAGAACCGCTCGTGGACGGTCTCCGCCAGCGGGACCAGCGGCTTGGCGGGGTAGGGCCAGGCGTCGAGGTCCATCAGCGTGTGCTTGTGGACCCGGAACGGGATGCCGGGCCGGTTCGGGACGACCGCCTCGATGGTGGCGTCCTCGGCGTACACGACGTCGTAGAACTTCGGGACGTAGACGCCGCCGCTGACCGCGAGGCGGCGCAGCAGCTCGTCGCGGCCGCCGGGCCGGTCCTCGGCCTTCCACTCGCGCACGACCTCGGAGATCGCGAGCACGATCTCCTCGCCGTCACCCAGCACGGCCGCGTCGAGGAAGTCCGCAATCGGCTCCGGGTTGAACGCTGCGTGACCACCGGCCAGGACGATCGGGTCGTCCTCACCGCGGTCGACCGCGTGCAGCGGGATCCCGGCGAGATCGAGGGCGTTGAGCATGTTCGTGTAGCCGAGCTCTGTGGAGAAGCTGAGCCCGAAGACGTCGAAGGCTCCGACCGGGCGGTGGGCGTCGACCGTGAACTGCGGGATGCCGTCCTCGCGCATGATCTTCTCGAGGTCCGGCCACACCGAGTAGGTGCGCTCGGCCACGATCCAGTCGCGCTCGTTGAGCACCTCGTAGAGGATCTGGACTCCCTGGTTGGGCAGCCCCACCTCGTAGGCGTCCGGGTACATGAGTGCCCAGCGCACGGTCGGGCCGTCCTCGGCGCAGTCCCAGTCCTTGACCGTGGAGTTGAGCTCCCCCCCGACGTACTGGATCGGCTTCTGCACCGACGGCAGTCTCGGCTCCAGGAGCGGGAAGACCGATGCGACGGACACGACGAGAACACCTCAAGGGGGAACGGGGTTTGGGGACGGCCACCTAGCCTACGGCGCCGCCGCGGATCGTGCCGATTCCTGATCGGATCGGCCCGTGTTCTGGGGGCGGATTCCCGGCCGTCCCCAGGTTTGCGGCATCGCGACGACGGCCGGCCGGCGCCCGCTCCCCTTCGTCGTGGTCACCTCGCGGTCGCTCCACTGCCTGCTCGTGGTCGCCCTGGGCGCTGTCGTCGGCCTGGCCTAGGTGATGTCCCCGACCATCGAGGACGGGGACCCTCAGACCAGCCCGGCCTCCAGCGCCTTCCGGGACCGGCGGACCCACCAGTCCAGGTCGGCGCGCTCGCGGATCCTGACCGCGGGCTCCGGGTGGGTGTGGGCATCCAGCGCCTTGTTCCACCCGAGCCACACCAGGCCCGCGAGGACGGCCAGCCCCATCGAGCTCTCGTCGTACGCCGGCCCGGCCGCCTCGGCGTACGCCTCGACGATCTCGTCGCGCGAGGGTTCGAGGACAAGCGAGCAGCCGGCGAGGAACCGGGCCAGGTCGAGGGCGCCGGGGGCCGCGGTCGGCATCGCCCAGTCGAGCAGGACGAGCTCGTCGCGGGCGAAGGCCATGTTCACGGTGGCCAGGTCGCCGTGGCAGAGGGTGATCGGTCCGGCCGCGATCGCCTTCGCCAGCGGGGTCACGTCGGACAACAGCGCCAGCACCGGGGCCGCCACGTCGGCCGGCACCTTGTCGCCGAAGATGTCCCAGCCCTTGGCGGCCAGCGCCATCAGCTCGTTTCCACCCTCGGCGAGCCCGGCGATCCGGTGCGGGGCGAAGAGGTCCAGCACCCGCTCGAGCGGCGCGACGTCGACGGGCGGGTCGTCGAGGAACTCCCGGTGGAGTGACGCGATCCGGCTCACCAGCCAGCGGGTGGGACCGGTCGTCAGGCGGTCGTTCCAGGTGAGGACCGCCGGCCCCAGGTCGCGCATCACGATCACCGTCGTGTCGCCGTCCTGCCAGGCGTCGACCACAGCGTGGCCTACCCCGGCGGGGAGCCGGTCGAGGGCACCCGAGCGCCAGAGGAGGTACTCGCGGCTCACCGTCCCTCCGGTGAGCCGCAGGGTCAGGTCGGACTCGGGCGTCGTCCGCTTCACGACGAAGGAGCGGCCGTCGGGGAGCAGGATCCGCTCCAGCGCGGCACCGGAATGGCCGTCGTGTCCCGACAGCGCGACGCGCTCGACGGCAGCCTCGAGCAGGTCGGATGTCACCACGGCCCCACGCTCGCACCGGCCCGGCGGTGGCGCCACGATCCGCCGAGAGCCGTCGTACCGGTCCAGACAGCTGGGCCGCTCAGCCCTGGGGGCTCCAGCCCGGGTCGCGGCCGAAACCGGCCAGGAACCCGGCCTGTGCATCCCCCTCGACCGCGGTGCGGGGACCGATCACGCCGGCCTGTCGGTAGAGCTCCTCGCGGTCGGCGAACCAGGTCCCGACCTCCGCGACGAGCTCGGGGTCCAGGCGGGCGTCGCCACCCGTGGCCACCGCCAGGTCCCAGCCGTGGACGAGGTGGTCGGCGGCCAGCTGGTGGACGTACTCGGCCATGCTCTCCTCGCCGTACGAGAGGTGCACCGTGCCGTCGGTCGGCAGCGCCTGGGCGACGGCGCCGGTTGCTTCGTCCGCTGCGGCGAGCGCGCTGCGAATCGGGTCCTCCCCGAGCAGGTCGCCGTCGAGGCGGTCGCCCACCTCCTCGATCGTGCTGCCCTGCATGAGCGGCGCGGTCCACAGGTCCTCGCCGACGACGTGGTTGGTCAGGTCCCTGACCGTCCAGTCGCTGCACGGGGTCGGCGCGTCCCACTGGTCGGCGCCCACGCCGTTGACCCGTTCGGTCCAGCTCTCGACGGTACGGCGGTACATCGTGTTCAGGTCCACGGTCCTACGGTGCACCGCACCACGGCGTCGCGCCATGCCCCGTCCGGGTCGTTCTGCGGGCAGGGGTCAGCGGGCGAGGACCCGCGGGGCGGGCGCGGCCAGGAAGCGGGTCGGCAGCGAGGCGGTCGAGCGGAGGTGGATGTTCTGCAGGAGCCCGATCGCGAGCATGCCCGCGAACATCGAGCTGCCGCCGTACGAGACGAACGGCAGCGGGACACCGGTGACCGGCATGATGCCGAGGCACATGCCGACGTTCTGGAAGGCCTGGAAGCCGAACCAGCAGGCGATCCCGGCCGCGGCGATCCGGCCGAAGACGTCGTCGGTGTTGGCGGCGATGGAGAGGGCACGCCAGATCACCACGCACAGCAGGGCGATCAGGACGGTCGCACCCACCAGGCCGAGCTCCTCGCCGGCCACCGTGAAGATGAAGTCGGTGTGCTGCTCCGGCACGAACCCGGAGCGCGTCTGCGAGCCACCGAACAGCCCTTCACCGAAGAGGCCGCCGTTGCCGACCGCGATCCGGGCCTGCTCGGTGTTGTAGCCGGCCCCGCGCGGGTCGAGGTCGGGGTTGGTGAACGCGAGGAAGCGGTCGACCTGGTACTGCTTGAGCAGTCCGGCCGACACGGCCGCGACACCGGCGCTGACACCACCGGCGAGCAGCAGGACCAGCCAGCGCCGGGACGCCCCGGACGCGGCAATCACACCGAAGACGGTGGCCGACAGCACCAGCATGGTGCCGAGGTCGGGCTGCATCATGATCAACGCCGCCGGGATCGCGGCGATGACGAGCATGCCGGTGACGTCGACCCAGCTGACGTCGTGACGGCGCCGGCCCTCGGCCCGCTCGGCCACCAGCAGGGCCATCCCGATCACGACCGCCAGCTTCGCGAACTCCGCCGGCTGGATGGACATCCCGCCGAGCTGGAGCCACGAGCGGGAGCCGTTGATCGTCGAGCCGCTGGTCAGCACCAGCACCAGCCCGCCGATGGAGGAGACGTAGACCAGGGGCGCGAGGATCCGCACCCACCGGTGGTCGGTCGCCAGCACCATCACCATCAGCACGACACCGATGGCGACGTTGACCAGCTGCTTCTGCAGGTACGCCGTGGGGTTGCCGCCGGTGAGGTCGTCACGCGTCGACGTGGCCGACCAGACGAGCAGGCTCCCGAACGTGAGCAGCGCTGCGACGGCCAGCAGCAGGATCCAGTCGAGGCCGGGTGCGCGGAGCACCGTCGTCGGCCGAGAGGCGTAGGTGGCGGTGTGGGACCGGCTCATGGCTTCCTCCGAGCCGGCGGCAGGATCGAGCCGTCCTTGCCGAACGTCGGGAGCCCCTTCGGCGGGCTGGTGCCGGGGATGGCCGCGCGGTCGGGGTCGACGTCGAGCTGGCCGGGCTCGATCCCGTAGAGCGTCTCCCAGATGGCGCGGATGCCGTCGCCGGTGGACCCGGAGCCGGTGCCGCCCTGGCTGATCATCATCACCACGACGTAGTCCTCGGTGTAGGAGGCGACCCAGCCGGTCGTCTGCTTGCCGTAGACCTCCGCCGAGCCTGTCTTGGCCCGCACCGTGACTTCGTCGAGCGGGAAGTTGCCCATCTTCCAGGCCATCGTGCCCACGCGGGTGACGTTCTTGAGGGCCTCGTCGATGTAGTCGATGATTCGCGCCGGGAGCTTCATCCTGCCGTTGACCTTCGGCGGGATCCGCTCGATGACGGTGCCGTAGGGGTCGACGATCGCCTTGCCGACGCGCGGTGCGTAGAGGGTGCCGCCGTTGGCCAGGGCGGCGTACGCGCGGGCGAGCTGGAGGGGCGTGACGATCGTGTCGCCCTGGCCGATCGCGAAGTTGACGGCGTCGCCGGCCCGGTAGGCATAACCCTCGACGCAGAACTCGTAGGCGAACTTGTAGACGAAGTCGCTGGTCTTGTCGTCCTGGGGCTTGTCGGCGATGCCGCAGTAGTAGCCCTTCATCGACTTGTAGTAGGCGAGCTTCCACTTCCGGTCGGCGATCCGCCCGGACGCCTCCCCCGGGAGGTCGATGCCGGTCTTGGAGCCGAAGCCGAAGGCCTGCGCCTGCTCGACGAGCGGGTCCTCGGCGTTGACGTCGGCGACGTCGCTGCCGAGCCGGCGCCAGTAGTCGTAGCCGATCCGGTAGAAGAAGGTGTTGCAAGAGACCTCGAGCGCCTTGGCGAAGCCGATCGTGCCGTAGGCCCCGGACTCGTAGTTCTTGAAGACCCGGTTGCCGACCTGGAATCCCGAGGAGCACGGCAACGTCGACTCGGTGGTGTACCCGTGGGTCAGGGCGCCGGCCGTCATGAACGGCTTCCACGTCGACCCTGGTGCGAACTGGCCTTGGGTGGCGCGGCTCAGCAGCGGCGTGCCGGCCTTGGTCGAGTACAGCCTCTGCAGCTGCGCCTCGCTGATCCCACCGACCCACAGCTCGGGGTCGTAGGTCGGCTGGCTCGCCATCGCGACGATCCGGCCGGTGTCGGCCTCGAGGACGACCGCAGCGCCCGAGTCGGCTGCGTACTTGCGGCCGGTGACGGTGTCGGTCTGGGTGCGCTGGTAGGCGATCCGCTCGGCGAGCTGCTTCTCGACCACGCCCTGGACGCGGGCGTCGATCGAGGTGACCAGGGTGTCCCCCGGCTGGCCCGCGAGCTCACCGTCGTCGCCGAGCACCCGACCCATCGAGTCGACGGCGACGGACCGGTAGCCCGGCATGCCGCGCAGCCAGGCGTCGTACTGCTTCTCGACACCGGCACGGCCCACCGACGACGCGCCGTTGACGGAACGGTCACCGTTGGTCTGCGCCTGGTCGTACTCGTCCTCGGTGATCGGGCTGAGGTAGCCGAGCACGTGGGCCAGGTTGATGCCGAAGGGGCGTGGGTAGGAGCGCACGCTCTGCTGCTCGGCCAGGACCGCGGGGTAGTCCTCGGGCTGCTCGAGGATCTTGAGGGCCACCGACTCGTCCACGTCGGTGGCGACCGGGACCGGCTGGTACGGCGAGCCGTTCCAGCACGTGCCCGGGACGCTGCCGGTGTCCCCGCAGGTCACGAGGGCCTTGCGCAGCCGGGACGAGGGCTCACCGACCGCGTCGCCGACCCGGGCCAGCAGCACGTCCTGCTGGTGCGGGGTCATCTTGCCGAGCATCGTCCGGTCGAGGGACACGACCCAGGACGGCCGGTTGGTGACCAGCGGCCGACCCATGTCGTCGACGATCAGGCCGCGCTGGGGTTGGACGACGATCTCGCGCACGGACTGGGAGGCGGCCTGGGCGTGGTACTCGTCGCCGCTGACCACCTGCAGGTAGTAGAGCCGGACGAAGAGGGTCGCGAAGAGCGAGAACGCCAGGACCTGCACGACGACCAGGCGCAGCCTGTTGCTCGGGCTGCGACTCACGTCGTCGCCCACTGCGGGTGGAGCCGCGAGAAGAGCTTCATGAGCGGGGGCAGCACGAAGGGCGTGAGCAGCACGTCCCACACGACGGCCACCAGGAC
>JBKJUE010000088.1:0-21919 GCA_046590395.1 Nocardioides sp. | reverse complement strand
CTCGATGGTGTTCGCGCAGGTCTTCGCGTCCCGCCGCTGGGCGGTCTAACAGCGAGTCCAACGAGGTCCGCAGGAAGTCGGCCAGGCCGCTCGGCGTTGCGTGTGGACTGCCCCATTGGGTCACGCCTACGATGGGGACCACATCTGCTGCTGGCTAGTGGGCCGGGCTCGATTCTTCGGAGCCTGCATGCGCCCAGCCACCATCTCGTCCCCGCCGTCTGCGACGTGTTGCCGCGCAGCCTGTGCCAGCGGCCCCGCGCTGGTGGGCGGGCAGGTGCGGTGATGCGGAGCACCACGATCTTCACCCGAGTCGAGGGAGTGAAGGCCCTCGGCTCGGGTGAACCCCACTGCGAGCAGCCCGTCGAGCAGCCATGAGCGGCAAGAACGAGTCCTCGGCCAAGCGCAACGCCCGGCGCAGGTGGCAGCGCGAGAACCTGCGGCAACGGATCGCGGAGTTGGAGGGACGGCCGGGAGCCCGGCCACGCGACACCGTCACCGTCACGCAGGTCTCAACACCACCGGAGACGACACCGCCAGCCCCGAGGCCGGTCGCACCTTCACCTCCGGCGTACACCGGCCCGCGCCGGGTCCTGATCTGCACGGAGTGCGAGGGCGAGTTTCCCGTGTCATCTATGAAGCCGCGTCTCCCCATCTGTCCTGCGTGTTCCACCACCTGACCCCAATCCACCCGACGGCCCAATGTGGTGGGGCGTCGGTATTACCGAAGGAGGACACCATGAACCAGCGGTCGATCCCCGGCCTCTCGCACTCGCGGGGAACAGGGCTGACGTGGGACCAGATGAAGGCACTCGACGCCGAACGTCGTCGCCTCGACGCCTCGCATCTGGCCCGCCGCGTCGCCGCTGTCACCGACAGGCCGGAGCCCGTGCGCAGGAGCGCAGCATCCGTGCAGGAATCGCCGAACGCCTCCGCCTCCGCCACTGCCACCACCTCGACTTCGACCGGCCCTCAGATCGGAGATGCAGCCTCGCCGCGAGGTCCGAGGGTGATCGAGGTCGGCAAGGCACTCGCTCGTCGGGCCGAGGCCCGTGCCCGGACTGAGCGGCTGGACGCCTTGGACAAGGCGTTGGACGCGGCTCTGAACCAGCAGCGGTTCAGCCTCGGGGGTCAGTGATGCTCCAAATCTGCAATGTAGCCGACTGCGAACGGCTCCACTCCGCCAAGGGCTACTGCTCGATGCACTACCGGCGCTGGCGTGCGACGGGCGACCCGCTGCGGGCTTCGAGGTTTGCCAGCGCCGCCGAGAAGGACGCCCATGTCGCCGCCGACCTCGCCGCCCGGCGTGAGCGTCGCGCCGCCACGCGGGAGGAGCGGAAGCAGGAGCGCGAGGTCGAGCGTGTACGCAGGCGGGTGCTGGCCGAGTTTGACACCGGGCCGGTGCGACCCGATGCCGTGGCGCTGGTCGAAGCACTCGACTCGCTGGACGAGAGCGACCGGGCTTCCGTCGCGTCGGCATTCGTGACCGCGTTGCTCGGTCGCCCCGTGGACCTGACCACCACCACCACCGAAGGAACTACATCGTGACTACAACGCCCACCGAGAAGTTGCTGACCATTTCCTCCGACGACCCCGTGGCCGTCCCCGTGGGCCGCATGGCCTGTCAGGGCTGCGGGGTGGCCGTGCCGCCGCCCGCCTCGCTCTCGCAGGTCGTCTACGCCGACGTGGTGAAGGCGTACAGCCCCACCGGCACCCCGCACGGTGGTACTCGCGTCTCTCTCGGCCAGTGCCGCGCCTGCGCCGACCGCGCCCACGCCGCCGTCGCGCTGGCAGCCGCGCATCCAGCACTCACAGCCGCGCTTGGTCAGCACCGCGCTGTCGAGGCTGCCGAGGGCATCCTGACCGCGCTGGCCGTCCTCGGTGTGGATGCACCGCCCACCGACCTGCCCGACAAGCGGCTGGGCGTCCTCGTACGGAACATCGCTTCGGTGGGGCTAGGCGTCCGGTGGCGCAAGCACATCGCCGCCAGCAACCTGATCGACTTCGCCAACCCGCACCCGTGGGCGCACGTCCGCAGCACCGACCGGGCGCGGCTCGGCGAGGCGTACGCCGCCGCGCTGGCCGAGCGGGTGAGTGTCAGTGCAGGTCCGGTGCGGGTAGCACCCCCCGCGCTGACGCTAGAACAGGTCTCGCCCGGACAGCAGCCCATCGAGGGTGGCTGCGGCATCTGCGGGGTCGGACACGTCACCGTTCCCGCAGACCGCGTGGCCCGCAGTCGGCGCGACCGTCTCGCGGCATCGGTCTGGACCCTGCACTCCGGCGTCGCACCCGACACCCTCGGAGGTCACCGGTCCCCGGCGCGACTCGCTATCTGGTTGTGTCCGGCCTGCGAAGACGCCTTCGGCTGGGAGCACTCGATGGGACCGAGCACGATGGAGCGGGCTCTGCTCGCGTCCCTCGACCGGCTTGGCTCACTTGCCCCCGACATGGAGGTCCCCGGCCTCATCGGCTGGGCCGGGATCGTGGCCGACACCCTGCGCCGGGGCCTGCCCGCACCGAGGCCTAACGCGGTCCCCTTCGACCACCTCGACCTCAGCGCGCTCTCCGGGCCGGTCCCGATCGCCTGAGCACCCACCCGCCGCCCCGGTCTGCTCGGCGCTCATACCCGTGTTGATGTGAGGCTCCGCCGCCTCTGCGGACAGGGCGAGGCCCCGGCTCCCATGTGGGGCCGGGGCCGTGTCCTTGGCGGCTCAGGCTGCGGGCTGGTCGGCCTCCGCCTCCGCCTTGACCTCCGCCCGAGCAGCAGCCTTCGCCTCCCGCTCGGTACGCCGGGCCGCGACCTCCTTCATGTGCTGCTTGCGAGCAGCGAAGAACTCGACCAGCGCCTCGCCGGTGATCTGGTGGACGGTCCGCTTGGACCCGTCGACCATGACCTTGGTGGCCTTGACGTAGCCGAGGTTGATCCAGCGGGTTACGGCGTAAGTGCTCACCCCGCACAGGTCCGCGACCTCGGCGACGGTGTAGGTCTTCGCCTTGGTGATGCGCTTGCCCTTGGCTGCGCTCGTGGCGAACGCGGTGGACCGGACTCGCTTGGTGGTGGTCTCGCTCATGGTGGGGTGCTCCTTCGTGATGGTCGTGGTCTCAGATGTCGGGCTCGTGCTCGCCGTGCTCATCGGCACCACTCGCACAAGTCGTAGGTGCCGTGCTCAGTGGTGACTGTGACGAGGGCTGCGAGGTCCCCGCAGGAGTCGCACATGGCGGTCGTCGGGGTCTGGGGCTGCTCCGTGGTGGTCATGCCGCCACGGTCGCCAACACGCCACGGGCAGACAACGCACCGGGCTGAGTTCAAGAAAGAGGTCCACAGAAGGCGGTGGATGAGACTGACCTAGGATCGACCAGACCCGTCGCAGGACGGCGATCCCCGCACGGAAGCAGTCCACAGCAGACGAGATCACACGCTCGGTACTCGCTTTGAATCAGGATTAGCGACGATGGTTCGACTCCATCCCGGGGAGCAGGTTTCACGGAGCATGCGCAGCTAGCAGTCACCAGCCGCCCCGCCGAGTGAACTCGGCCGGGCGGCGCTGGTCGGTCCAGTCGAGGCGACGCGAGACTTGAATCAAGATGAGCGTCGTAAGGTCGACTCCTACGCGGGGAGCGGAGGGTCGAGCATGGACGGTGATCCGATCACGGCGCCGTCGCCGGAGCGAGTCCGGAACAGCAGTTGGGGAGGACCCGAGGCGGGCGCCGAGTTGGGGCGCATCGCCGACGAGGCGCGACTCCGGGCAGGGTTCGAGGTCTGCTCGATCGACGTGCTGCGCGCGGACGGTTTCCTGGAGGTGGTCGCCTTCTCCGGCCGGCGGGAGGACGCCTCCATGGGCGGGAGCTTCTCCCTGGTCGTGGCGCGGCGGGTCCTGCGTGAGGGGACCGGCTACGGCAAGTTCGTCTTCCTTCCGGAGGAGGACATGGCCCCCGATCTCCAGGACGCGATCCGCGATTACGGCTACGTCCCCCCCATCCCTGAGACCGATGACCCCACACGCTGGCGGTCCCTGGACATGCTGACGGCCCATCTCACCGACGACACCGGGCGAACCCGCGCCCTCCTCCACCTCGACGAGCCGATGGGCGGCTACCGTCCCACTCCCGAACGGCTGGCGGAGATCGCCGTCGACCTCGAACAGCTGCTGCAGGCCGCCGTCACGACCGTGGATCGTGAGGAGCTGACCCGCCATGTGCGGCTCAACGAGACGGCCCGCGAGGTGGTGCGGCAGGCCTCGCTCCGGCTCGGTCGGCGCGACCTGCTCGACGCCGTCAACCCGCGGCTGGTGGCGGGGTTCCGCGCGTCGGCGGTCCTCGTCCAGTTGTACGAGGACTCGGCCGACGAGAGTGATCCGGGGGCACCGCCCGCCGACCTGCTCGCCGCCCTCGGCGCGGCCACCCGCCGGGCCTGGGAGTCGCGCACCGTCATCGTCGTAGAACCCGACCATGTGTGGGGCGACGACGAGCTCGACCGCGAACACCGGGCAGGACTGGGTCGCTACCTGCAGGAGCAGTCGGCGCATGAGTTGTTGTTGGTGCCGGTGGGTGCCGGTTTCGAGGCGATGGGCATGCTCGTGGTCGTCCGCGACGTCCGCGACCGCTGGACAGAGAGCGAGAGCGCCGCTGCGCTCGGCGTCGGCCACGACCTCGGCCGCGCGCTCCTCAGCACCCGGGCGCACGAACGGGAGCAGCAGCTCATCGGCGAGCTGCAGCGGCTCGACGAGTACCGACGCCAGCTCATCGCGACCGTCGCCCACGAGTTCAAGAACCCGCTGGGAGTCATCGTCGGGCACGTGGAGATGCTCGAGCAGCTCCCCGGCATGCCCCAGCTTGCGAGCACCTCGATCAGTGCGATGGGACGCAGCTCGGCTCGTCTCAACGTCCTGGTCGACAACCTCCTGCTGCTGAGCCGGATGGGCAACACCGACACTCCACTTCCCCAGCTCCCGGTCGACCTGGTGCCCGTGCTCGCCGAGGTCGTCGAAGACGAGTCGGGGCGAGCCGAGCAGCAGAAGGTGACCATCCTGACGGCGAAGTGCGACGCCGACATGGTCGTGACCGGCGACCCCGAGCTGCTGTTCCGGCTGTGCTCCAACCTGGTCAACAATGCCGTGAAGTACTCCCAACCCGGCGGGGTCGTGGACCTGTCACTGGAGCGGGTCGGTGACGAGGTCGTGTTCACCTGCACCGACGCCGGTTTGGGGATCTCCGAGGCCGATCGGGAACTGCTGTTCAACGAGTTCTTCCGTTCGACCAACCCTGAGGCGCTCGGTCGGCCCGGCACCGGGCTGGGCCTGGCGATCGTGGCGCGGATCGTCGCGCGCCACGACGGCCGGATCGAGGTGTCGTCGGTCCTCGGGTCCGGCACGACGTTCCGCGTCACCTTGCCGGTCTGGCCGTGGAAGACCGAATGACGCCGTCACGCCCGGACCGGAACCTGTGAAACCCTGCGACGTGGCTCGTCTTCGAATCCGAGAGCATGGAGGGTGTGAGCATGGCGAATAACCTCACGGTCATCGTCCTCGCTGCTGGCGGGGGCACCCGGATGAAGTCGAAGACGATGAAGGTGCTGCACCCCGTCGGGGGACGCAGCATGATCGGCCACGTGCTCGTGGCGGTGCAGGCCATGGAGCCGCACCGGATCGTGGCCGTCGTCGGGCACCAGCGCGAGCAGGTCGGCGCCCACATCCAGGCGCTCGTGCCGGACGTCGTGCTCGCGGTGCAGGAGACCCAGGACGGCACCGGCCACGCGGTCCGGGTCGCGATGGAGTCGGCGGGCGCCACGACCGGCACCGTCATCGTCGCCGCCGGTGACACCCCGCTGCTGGAGGGCGAGAGCCTGCGCGCGTTCGCGGCCGAGCACGAGGCCGCCGAGCGAGCCGTGAGCATCCTGAGCGGGGTCGTGCCCAACCCCCACGGCTACGGCCGGATCGTCCGCAACGACGAGGGCGACGTCGAGGCCATCGTCGAGGAGAAGGACGCCACTCCGGACCAGCGCGACATCCACGAGATCAACTCGGGGATCCTCGCGTTCGACGCCGGGTTCTTGATCGACGCCCTTCCGAAGCTCTCCAACGACAACGCCAAGGGCGAGTACTACCTCACCGAAACCGTCCAGATCGCCCGCCACGCCGGCCTGACCGTCGGTGCCCACGCGATCGACGACGTCATGCAGACCGAGGGGGCCAACGACCGGGCCCAGCTCGCCGAGCTCGGCCGCGAGCTGAACCGCCGGATCGTGACCCGGTGGATGAAGGACGGCGTGACCGTGATGGACCCCGCCACGACCTGGATCGACGCCGACGTCGTGCTGGCCGAGGACGTCACGATCCTGCCCGGCACCCAGCTCCTCGGCGCCACCGTCGTGGGGGAGGACGCCGTGATCGGGCCGGACACCACGCTCAAGGACTGCGAGATCGGCGACGGCGCCCGCGTCGTGCGCACCCACGGCGAGCTCGCGGTCGTCGGCGCCCGGGCCACGGTCGGTCCGTTCTCCTACCTGCGCCCGGGCACGCAGCTCGGCGCGATGGGCAAGATCGGCGCGTTCGTCGAGACCAAGAACGCCGTCATCGGGGACGGCGCGAAGGTGCCGCACCTCTCGTACGTCGGGGACGCCGAGATCGGCGAGGGCACCAACATCGGGGCCGGGACGATCTTCGCCAACTACGACGGGGTCGACAAGCACCGCACGGTCATCGGGCGGCACGCCAAGACCGGGTCCAACAACACGTTCGTCGCCCCGGTCGAGATCGGCGACGGTGCGGGCACAGCCGGCGGGACCGTCGTACGACGTGACGTGCCCCCGGGTGCCCTGGCCGTCTCGAGCTCCCCGCAGCGCAACATCGAGGAGTGGGCACAGCGCAAGCGACCCGGCACCGCCCAGGCCGACGCGGCAGCAGCGGCGGGGGGAACCGCCGATGGACGAGACCAGTCTCACGGCCCCACGGACGGAGTTGGGCAGACCGGCTCCGGTGGGGGAGAATCCTGAGCGCACCCCGTCCCGGCGATCCAGGAGCACTGCAGCAGTGACCGGAATGAAGCGGACCACCGAGAAGAACCTCATGGTCTTCAGCGGCCGGGCCCACCCCGTGCTCGCCGAGGAAGTGGCCGCTCTGCTCGAGAGCGGGCTGGTGCCCTCGTCGATGTACGAGTTCGCGAACTCCGAGATCTACGTCCGCTTCGAGGAGTCCGTCCGCGGGTGCGACGCCTTCGTGATCCAGAGCCACACGGCTCCGATCAACGAGTGGATCATGGAACACCTGATCATGGTCGACGCGCTCAAGCGCGCCTCGGCCAAGCGGATCACCGTGGTCATGCCGTTCTACGGCTATGCCCGCCAGGACAAGAAGCACCGCGGCCGCGAGCCGATCTCGGCCCGGCTGATGGCCGACCTGTTCAAGACCGCCGGCGCCGACCGGCTGATCACCGTCGACCTGCACGCCGACCAGATCCAGGGCTTCTTCGACGGTCCGGTGGACCACCTGATGGCGCTGCCGATCCTGACCGACTACGTCAAGGAGAAGTACGGCGCGCAGCCGCTCGCCGTCGTCTCGCCCGACGCCGGTCGGATCAAGGTGGCCGAGCGCTGGTCCGCGCGGCTGGGTGGCGCCCCGCTGGCGTTCATCCACAAGACCCGCAACGTCGACCGGCCCAACGAAACAATGGCCAACCGCGTGGTCGGCAAGGTCGACGGCCGGATCTGCATCCTGGTCGACGACATGATCGACACCGGCGGCACGATCGTGCAGGCCGCCGAGGCGCTGATGAACGACGGCGCCGCCGGCGTGGTCATCGCGGCCACCCACGCGCTGCTCTCCGACCCGGCCGTCGACCGGCTCAAGAACTCCCCGGCCACCGAGATCGTCGTGACCAACACGCTGCCGCTCGACCCCGAGAAGGAGTTCGACAAGCTCACCTGCCTGTCGATCGCCCCGCTTCTCGCCCGGGCCATCCGCGAGGTCTTCGAGGACGGTTCGATCACGTCGATGTTCGACGGGCACGCCTAGCTCAACGAGAGCTGACCAGGTCGTCGTACCTGTCGTCCCACTTGCGGCGCAGGACCGTGGGCAGGTCGCCCGCCAGTGCGCGTTCCAGGGCGGCGAGGTCGTCGTCCGTCCACGGCAGTGCAGGGAACGCCGCACCGCCGACCAGCTGCGAGAACGCCTGGCCTCGCTCCACGGCCACGGCCGGGGCCTCGACGAGGTAGCGCTCCACGTAGGGGTGCACGAGGTCGCGCTGCTCCGCGCCCCAGAAGCCGCCCGCCGCGGCCGTGAAGACCCGGTTGGAGACGTCCGGGTCGTCGAACATGAGCGCCCAGGCGGCCGCCTTGGCGTCGGGGTCCGGCAGGGCCGCGAGCGCCCGGGTGGCGCCGAGCTCGCCGACCATGGTCCCGTCCTCGAGCCGCTCCTCCTCGATCTCCTCGCGCGAGGTGGCGCCCAGGGCAGCGAGGCGGTGGATCGCCATCCAGCGCAGCCGCTGGTCGAGGTCGATGCCGGTGTGGGTGACCCGGTCGACCAGCCAGCCCTCGAGGAGCACGGCGTCCGGCGTCGTGGCGGCGAGCCCGCGGCTGAGAGCGAGCGCCACCTCCGGCGCCGGCTCCGAGGCGAGCCCGGCCTCGCACGCCGACGCGACCTGGGCGACCGCGTCGGTCACGGCCTCCGGGGCGAGGTGGCGCGGGACGAGCGAGCTGTGGACCCAGGTCAGCACCGCTTCCACGATGCCGACGTTCGACTCACGGGGCAGGTGGCGGGTCACCAGGCCCAGGAAGTCCTCCGTCGCCAGCTCGCCGGAGCGGACGAGGTCGAACGCCGAGCTCCACAGCACTGCCCGGACGCCGGGGTCGGTGATGGAGACCAGGTCCCGTTCGACCGCGCCCCACGAGTCCGGGTCGAGGCGGACCCGGGCGAACGTCTCCCCGCCGCTGTTGGGTACGACGACCGCCGCGTCGGGCAGCCGGACCGGGTCGTCGGCAACGTCGACCAGCACGGACCCCAGCTCGGCCAGGGTGTCGTCGTACAGGGAGACACGGACGCGGTGGGGGCGTGTGCCCTCCCGCACCAGCACGGGTCCGTCGGCGTCGCGCACGACGCGCAGGGTGTCGAAGCCGGTGGTCCGCAGCCAGTGCTCGACCCAGCTGCGGACGTCGCGGTCGGTGACGCTGTCGAGGGCGTCGACGAAGTCGGCGAGGGTGGCGTTCCCGAGGCGGTGCCGGCCCAGGTAGACGTTGACGCCGGCCAGGAAGGCCTCGTCGCCGAGCCAGGTCACCAGCTGGCGCAGGACGGAGTTGCCCTTGGCGTAGGAGATGGAGTCGAAGTTGTTGGAGGCCTCGTCGACGTCGCCCACCTCCTCGGTCAGCGGTGCGACCGGGTGCGTGGACTGGCGCTCGTCGGCGTCGTACCCGCCCACCTTCCGGGCGCCGGTGAAGTCGACGAACGTGCCCTCGAACCCGGCCGCGACCTCCGCGACCCGGAAGCCCATGTAGTCGGCGAAGGACTCCTGCAGCCAGGTGTCCTCCCACCAGGTCATGGTCACCAGGTTGCCGAACCACATGTGCGCCATCTCGTGGGCGATGACTACCGCCCGGCGCCGGGCCTCGCCCTCCGAGACCCGCCCGATCGGCAGGATCTCGTCGCGGTAGGTCACGCAGCCCGGTGACTCGAGGGCGCCCCAGTTCTGGCCGGGCACGAAGGCCTGGTCGAAGGAGTCGAAGGCGTACGGCTCGGTGAAGATCGTCGCGTAGTGGTCGAAGCAGGACTCGGTGATCCGGCGCAGCTCGTCGGCGTCCCGCTCCAGCTCGGTGGCCAGGGACTTCCGGGCGTGCCAACCGAACGGCAGGACCCGTCCGTCCGGGCCGGCGTGCTCCCAGGTCACCGAGTGCCAGGGTCCGGCGCAGACCACGAACATCGGGATCGGGATGGGCTGGGTGGTGGCGAACTGCCACAGGCCGTCCTCGGCGGACGTGGCCAGGCCGTTGGCCAGGACCGACCAGCCCTCCGGTGCCCGGACGCTGAGGGTGACCGGGGCCTTGAGGTCGTTCTGGTCGAAGCAGGGGAACACCCGCTGCGCGATGTCCATCCCGACGTACGCCGACACGTAGGTCTCGCCGTCGGCCGGGTCGGTGAACGTGTGCATGCCGTCGCCGTCGGTGACGTAGGGGATCCGCGCCTCGACCACCACCTCGTTGGTGGCATCCAGCCCGGTGAGCTCGATCCGGCGGCCGTCGTACGCGACCGGGACCCCGTCGACGGTGACGTCGCTCGCCCGGGCAAGCTCGAGGAACGTCGTCGCCCCCGGCTCGGCGCACGCGAACCGGACGACGGCACGGCAACCGAAGGTCGCCCGGTCGGTCAGGTCGAGGTGCAGGCCGTAGGAGACGTCGGAGAGGAGGGCCGCGCGCTCGCGGGCCTCGGCCAGGGTGAGGGACACGCGGTCACCGTAGTGCTACAGGGTGATCGGCAGCGCCTTCTCGCACCCCTTGAGGACGTCACCCTTGTTGAAGTAGCACACGTCTCGGCCGGGGCCTCCGATGAGCTTGTCGGAACCCGAACCCCCCTTGAGGATGTCCTTGCCGCTTCCGCCATTGAGGTAGTCCTTGCCGCCACCACCGATCAACGTGTCGTTGCCGGCCTCGCCGTAGAGGCGATCGTTGCCGCCCGCCCCGGTGAACTTGTCGTCGCCGGCCCCGAGGAACGCCTCGTCCGCCAGGCCGGTGCCCTTGAGGATGTCCTTGCTCTCGGTGCCCAGGGTCAACGTGGTGTTGCCCTCGACCGGACTGGCCTGGGGGACGTACCCGGCGGTGTCGAGCCAGGTGTCCCAGATGCTCACCGAGCGGCCGACGTCGTCGAGCGCGACCTCGGCGTCGTTGGCGCTGTCGGAGCCGGTGGGGGACATCTGGTGGGAAGCCCCGAAGGTGCCACCGGACGTCTGCGCGACGTAGGCCTCGTTGACCTCTCCGTCGCCGTTGTCGTCGTTGACCCAGACCGCGGCGAACTCCCCGCCGCCGGCGTCGAGGTCCAGCCCGGGGTTTCCGATCTGCGGTCCGGAAACGGCGCTTGCGTCGCTCAGGGTCTGGATCGGACCGAGGGTCCCGGAGGTGTCGCTGACGCGGGCCAGCACGGAAGCCTGGGACTGGACGTTGGTGGAGGTGAGGAGTGCCGCCACCCCGCCTTCGTCGATGGCGACCTCGTGGGCTCCAGGAGCGTATCCGGACTCGTTGGTGGGCGGTGTGGGCTGCACCGGTCCGAACGCCCCGCTCACGTTGCCGTAGCGAGTCTCCACGCGGAACAGTGAGCAGCTGCCGGTGCACTCCTCGCTGGGCACGACGTCCTCATAGGCGAGGATCGCCTGTCCCGCACCGTTGACCGCGATCTCGGGGTCGCCTGCTCCCTGGCCGAGCTGCTCGATCATGAAGGAGGCGCCGAAGGTCCCGCCGGCGGGAGCGGTCGCGCCCATGATCCGGTCGTCGCTCTGGGTGTCGTGGTCCCAGACGGCGATCGCGTTGCCCGTGCCGTCGATGCCGACCTGGGTGTTGGTCGCAGGGCCACCGTTCTCCAGCGTCAGCGGGCCGGTGAAGCCGTTGCCGTCGTACACCGCGGCCAACGCGGCTGGGTTGGAGCCGCCGTTGGTCCACCCCACGACTGCCCGGCCCGAGTCGGAGATCGCGGCGTCGATGAAGGCCGCGTTGGTGAAGCCGCCCGAGATCACGACGCCGGCGTCGAAGCCGTTGCCCTTGCCGATCCGGATGGCGGCGCGCACGTTCGCGCTCGCTCCACCCACGTCGGTCCACACGACGATGGCGTTCCCGTTGGGAGATTCGTCCATCACCATCTCGCTGGGAGTGTCGACGTTCTTGATCGGGACCCCGACTCCGAACCGCCCACCGTCCGCCCGGGAGGCGTAGGACACCCCGTAGGTCTCGGTCCAGACCGCAGTGGCCGTCCCGTCGTTGTCGATGCCGACACCGACGTCGTCGGTCCCTCCCACCCTGGAGAGGATCTGTTCGGTCTCATGGGTGGCGTGCGCGGGCGGCACTCCCAGAGCCAGGGCCGTCGCAAGGAGACAGAGAGCGCTGGTGGACCTTCTCATGGGTGAGCCCCCTCATCCTGACCGGCCTCCGCGCGGGTGTGAAGACCCGGGGTGAGCAGGGCATGGCCCGCTCGGAGCCCAAGTTAGTTGGCGTGGACAGGCGTCCGCAATGGTCCGGACGGGCCATGGATTCGCGTCGGGCGCGCGGCGCCGGTAGTCTGGTGCGGTTGCCTCGGCGAGGGAAGCCCCTGGGAATCCAGGGTCTCCGTGATCGACAGGGCCGGCTGAACCACCACCACGCCGCGCCGACTCGTTCGCGCGGCGTTCGTCGTCCCGGGGCCACCCACAGGTTCAGTGTCAGCAGGTCAAGAGGAGAAGTCGAATGTCCGCCGAGAAGATCACCGCAGAGCAGCGCACCGAGTTCGGCAAGGGTGCCGCCCGCCGGATCCGCCGTGAGGACAAGGTCCCCGCCGTCATCTACGGCCACGGCAAGGACCCCATCCACGTGACCCTCCCGGGCCACGAGACGATGATGGCGCTCAAGCACGGCGGCGCCAACGCGCTGCTCGAGCTCGACATCGACGGCAAGAGCCAGCTCGCGCTGACCAAGCAGGTCCAGATCGACCCGATCAAGCGCCACCTCGAGCACATCGACTTCGTGGCCGTCCGCAAGGGCGAGAAGGTCACCGTCGACATCGTCATCCACCTCGTCGGCGAGGCCGCTCCGGAGACGCTGGTCGTCACCGAGAACGCGACCGTCTCCGTCGAGGCCGAGGCCACGCACATCCCCGAGTACATCGAGGTCGACATCGAGGGCGCCGAGATCGGCACCCAGATCCACGCCTCCGATCTCAAGCTCCCCTCCGGCTCCACGCTGCTCACCGACCCCGAGTGGCTGATCGTCAACATCACCAACGCGCCCACCGCGGAGGAGATCGAGGCCGAGCTCGAAGAGGCCGAGGCCGAGGCCGGCATCGAGCGCGAGGAGTCCGACGCGGACATCGCCGAGGCTGCTGCCGAGGCTGCCGCCGAGGGCGCGGGCGACGCCGAGGGTGGCGACGCACCCGGCGAGGGTGGCGACGAGGAGTGATCCTCGCCCGGCTCAGGGTCGTCCTGGGTCGGTTGATCCGTGGGTCGAGCGCGTCTCGACCGGAAGAGGCCGGGAGTTCCCCCGAAATGGCAGCAGCCATGAGCGCGTCTGCGTCCGACGTCTGGCTCGTGGTCGGGCTGGGGAACCCCGGCCCTTCCTATGCGGGCCACCGGCACAACGTCGGCCACCTGGTCGTCGACGAGCTGGCCGACCGGATGGGTTCGCCCTTCCGCGCCCACAAGACCGGTCGCGCCGACGTGGTGGAGGGCAGGCTCGGCGCGCCGGGCCAGCCCGGGCCGCGGGTCGTCCTCGCGAAGACGCGGGGCTACATGAACGAGTCCGGCGGCCCGGTGAAGGCGCTGGCGACCTTCTACAAGGTGCCGCCCGACCGGATCGTCGCGATCCACGACGAGCTGGACATCGCGTTCGGGACGCTGCGGACCAAGCTCGGCGGCGGCGACAACGGCCACAACGGCCTACGCTCGATGCGCTCGTCCCTGGGCACCGGTGACTTCTACCGGGTCCGCGCCGGGATCGGCCGCCCGCACGGGCGCCAGGACGTCGCCGACTTCGTGCTCTCGAACTACACGCCCGCCGAGCGCAAGGAGCTGCCGCTCCAGGTGATCGACGCGGCCGACGCGGTCGAGTCGCTCGTCACCGACGGCCTCGAGAAGACCCAGCAGCGGTTCAACTCCTGAACCTCCGCGTGGCCCCCGTTCACGCCGGTGTCTAGGCTGAGAGCGTGACTTTCGAACCCGGAACCCCGCCCGCAGCCGCTGCCACCGACGACCACGTCCTCGCGACCTGGCTGGCCACCGTGGCCGGTGAGCGGCTCCTCGAGGTGCGCGCCGAGGGACTGGAGGGCCGAGAGCTCAAGGACGCCGGCGACCGTGCCGCCCACGAGCTGCTGATGGGCCTGCTCGCCGAGCACCGTCCGGGCGACAGTGTGCTCTCCGAGGAGGGCGCCGACGACAAGGACCGGCTGGCCGCCTCCCGGGTGTGGATCGTCGACCCGCTCGACGGGACCCGGGAGTTCTCCGAGCCGCCGCGCGAGGACTGGGCGGTCCACGTCGCCCTCTGGCAGGACGGCGAGCTCACCGCCGGCGCCGTGGCGCAGCCGGCGCTGGGGGAGACCTTCAACACCGGGCAGCCGCCGACCGTGCCGCCGCGCACCTCGCAGCGGCCCCGGATCGCCGTGTCCCGCACCCGCCCTCCGGCCTTCGTGGAGGCGCTCGCCGCCGAGATCGACGCCGAGCTGGTGCCGATGGGCTCGGCCGGCGTCAAGGTCATCTCGGTGACCCGCGACGTCACCGACGCCTACGTCCATGCCGGTGGCCAGTACGAGTGGGACAACGCCGCCCCGGTCGCGGTCGCCCGGGCGGCCGGCCTTTTCTGCTCCCGGGTCGACGGCTCGGAGCTGGTCTACAACCAGGACGACGTGTCGCTGCCCGACCTCATCGTCTGCCGCCCCGAGCTGGCCGAGCAGATCCTCGACTTCGTGCGGCGCCACGGCACCGAGTAGTCCTCAGGGAAGGTCACCGGCCGGGTCGTCGGCACCCAGGCCGATCAGGCTCCCGCAGCTCGAACACCCGCGGGTGGTTGGCAGCCGCGGCGTGAGCTCCGGGGCCACCAGCCCGAGGCCGCAGGGTCGGAGGGGACACCGGTCGACTGACCTGATCACTCCGGGGGAAGCAGCTGCCCCGCGACCGCGCCCTCGACCGGCCCGCCGGACGGGCAGCCAGCTCGCCGCGAAGCGGTGTCTCGGCACGCCGTACTCCCGGGCGATCTCCCCGGTCTCCGGGTCGATCTCGACGATGTCCTGCTCGACCACGCAGCCACCGCAGGGGTCGCCGCTGCTCTGCCGCAGCCCCAACAAGGCAGTGCCGTCGGCGCTGAGGTAGTGGCCGACGACATCGGCGTTGACCTAGACGTCGTCGAGGTCGTCGCCCTCGATCCGGAGCACGCCGTAGTCGCCGCCCTCGTAGTACTCGCTGCCGTCGTGCCACTTCACGAAGTCACCCCGTCAATGGTCGGGACCGCACCGAAGTAGCCACGGGTCGCCTCGTTCTCGATCACCTCCGGGTCGTCGCTCTCCGGCAGGTCCATCACGTCCAGCGGCTCGAGCGAGAGGTCGTAGGTCCGCAGCCGGGAGCTGTCGGACCCGTTGAGCTCGTTGACCTGGGTCACCGCCCGCGCCCACGATAGCGAGGCAGGGGTCGTGGATCTGGTGTCGGGACCGTCCGACATGATCGCCCGCATGCACGAGCGCGGACCCCAGCTGATCGCGGCGCTGGCGGCTGCCCTCCTGGCGGTCACCGGCCTCGGCTACCTCGCCTCCCAGACCATCGCGGCCCGGCCGGAGGTCGACGTGACCCGGCCCCCGTACGTCGTCGCGCCGGTTCCCGCCGAGGTCGAGCGTGAGGTGCCCGCCGGCCGCCCGGTCGGAGTGCCGCAGGTCGACGACTCCTGGGTCACCTTGATGGCGCGGCGCACCGGCATCCCGGCGCCGGCGGTGCGGGCCTACGCGCGCGTCCAGCTGGCAGGCGACGCCGGCTGCCCCGTGGGATGGACGACCCTGGCCGGCATCGGCTGGGTCGAGTCCCAGCACGGCACGCTGGGTGGCCGGCGGGTCACCCACGACGGCCACTCGTCCTCCGAGATCCTCGGGCCGGCGCTCGACGGTCGCGGGACGTTCGCGGCCATCCCGGCGACGCCCGGCTCGCGGGCCTGGCACGGAGACGTCCGGTGGGAGCACGCCGTGGGCCCGCTGCAGTTCCTCCCGTCGACGTGGGAGACCTGGCGCACCGACGGGGACGGCGACGGCCGCACCGACCCGCACGACCTCGACGACGCGGCCGCGGCGGCCGCCCGCTACCTCTGCGCGAGCGGTGCCGACCTCACCACCGGCGAGGGCTGGTCCGCGGCCGTGCTGACCTACAACCACGCCGGCTCCTACGTCCGCGCCGTCCACGAGGCTGCGGCCACGTACGCTGCCCGGTCCGGGTGACCGTCGGGTCGTAGACTGACGCCCCCACCCCCTGCCGATCCCGGCCGGGGGCGCTCGTGCTGTCCTTCAGGGAGTTGAACCGTGAGCCTCGCCGGCCTCGCAGACGTCGTCCTCGCCGATCCCACGCTCGCCTCGGCCGTCGAGGACGCCCGCGGCGGCATGCTGCCGGCACTCGACCTGACCGGGCCGACCGCGCTGCGACCGTTCGTCGTCAAGGGCCTGGTCGACGCCGGCCGGACCGTGCTGGCGGTGACGCCGACCGCGCGCGAGGCCGAGGACCTGGTCACCGCGCTCGGCACCCTGATCGACCCCACCCTCATCGGCTACTACCCCAGCTGGGAGACGTTGCCGCACGAGCGGCTCAGCCCGCGCAGCGACACCGTCGGCCGCCGGCTGGCCGTGCTGCGCCGCCTGTGCCACCCCGGCACCGACGCCACCAACGGCCCGCTCCAGGTCGTGGTGGCCCCCGTCCGCTCCGTGCTGCAGCCCCAGGTCCCCGGGCTGGGTGACCTCGCGCCGGTCGAGCTCCAGCCGGGCGACACCGCTCCGCTCGAGGACGTCGTACGCCGGCTCGCCGACGCGGCCTACTCCCGCGTGGACCTGGTCGAGAAGCGCGGCGAGTTCGCGGTCCGCGGCGGCATCGTCGACGTCTTCCCGCCGACCGAGGAGCACCCGCTCCGCGTGGAGTTCTGGGGCGACGACGTCGAGGAGATCCGGGCGTTCGCGGTCGCCGACCAGCGCACCCTCGACCAGGTCGAGCGGCTCTGGGCCCCCCCGTGCCGGGAGCTGCTGCTGACCGACGAGGTGCGCCGTCGGGCCGCCGCCCTGGGTGAGAAGCACCCGCAGCTCGTCGAGCTCACCGACAAGATCGCCGCCGGCATCGCGGTCGAGGGCATGGAGGCGCTCGCGCCCGTGCTCGTCGACGAGATGGAGCTGCTCGTCGACCTGCTCCCGCCGGACACCCACGTGCTCGTCGTCGACCCCGAGCGGGCCCGCTCCCGGGCGCACGACCTCGTGGCGACCAGCGAGGAGTTCCTGGGGGCCAGCTGGGCGGCCGCCGCCGGTGGCGGGGTCGCGCCGATCGACCTGGGCGCAGCGTCCTACCGCGCCATCGCGGAGGTCCGCGAGCACGCCCTCGACCAGGGCAAGCCGTGGTGGACGATGAGCCCCTTCGGGCTGGACGTGGCCGAGGACGCCGTACCCCTTCGTGACGACCTGGGCGAGATCGTGTCGTCCGGCATCGACCCGGGCGTCGGAGCGGTGGCCAGCCGGGCGCTGCCGGCGCGGCCGGCCGACTCCTACCGGGGCGACATGGAGCAGGCCGTCGCCGACATCGAGGGCTGGCGGACCTCCGGTCACCGGGTCGTCGTCGTGCACCCCGGCCACGGCCCGGCCCAGCGCATGGTCGAGGTGCTCGGCGAGCACGACGTCCCCGCCAAGCTCGTCGACGAGCTGCGCACGGCCGACGACCTGTCGCCGGACGTCGTCACCGTGACCTGCGGCGGACTCACCGACGGCTTCGTCGATGTCACCAACCGGGTCGTCCTGCTGACCGGCGAGGACCTGTCCGGCCAGAAGGCCGCGTCCACGCGTGACATGCGGAAGATGCCGACCCGCCGCAAGAAGCAGATCGACCCGCTCGAGCTGACCAACGGCGACTACGTCGTCCACGAGCAGCACGGCGTCGGCCGGTTCGTCGAGATGAAGCAGCGCGAGGTCGGCGGCGCCACCCGCGAGTACCTCGTCCTCGAGTACGGCGCCTCCAAGCGCGGCGGTCCACCCGACCGGCTCTTCGTCCCGGCCGACGCGCTCGACCAGGTGACCCGTTACGTCGGCGGCGAGCAGCCGAGCCTCGACCGGCTCGGCGGCGGCGACTGGGCCAAGCGCAAGGGCCGCGCCCGCAAGGCGGTCCGCGAGATCGCGGCCGAGCTGATCAAGCTGTACGCCGCCCGGCAGGCCACCCAGGGCTTCGCCTTCGGTCCGGACACGCCCTGGCAGCGCGAGCTGGAGGACGCGTTCCCGTTCCAGGAGACGCCCGACCAGCTGAGTACCGTCGACGAGGTGAAGGCCGACATGCGCCGGTCGGTCCCGATGGACCGGCTGGTCTGCGGCGACGTGGGCTACGGCAAGACCGAGATCGCCGTCCGGGCCGCGTTCAAGGCGGTCCAGGAGGGCAAGCAGGTCGCCGTGCTCGTGCCGACCACGCTGCTCGTCACCCAGCACCTCTCGACGTTCACCGAGCGGATGAGCGGCTTCCCGGTCACGGTGAAGGGGCTCTCCCGGTTCCAGACCGACAAGGAGGCCCGCGGGGTCGTGGCCGAGCTCGCCGAGGGGACCATCGACGTCGTCGTCGGCACCCACCGACTGCTCAACCCCGACATCCGGATGAAGGACCTGGGGCTGATCATCGTCGACGAGGAGCAACGCTTCGGCGTCGAGCACAAGGAGCAGATGAAGCGGCTCCGGACCTCGGTCGACGTGCTCTCCATGAGCGCCACCCCGATCCCGCGCACGCTCGAGATGGCGATCACGGGCATCCGTGAGATGTCGACGATCACCACCCCGCCCGAGGAGCGGCACCCGGTTCTCACCTACGTCGGCGCCTACGAGGACCGCCAGGTGGTGGCCGCGGTCCGGCGCGAGCTGCTCCGCGAGGGACAGGTCTTCTACATCCACAACCGGGTGCAGTCGATCGAGAAGGCCGCCGCGAAGCTGAAGGAGCTCGTCCCCGAGGCCCGGATCGCCACTGCCCACGGGCAGATGGGGGAGCACCAGCTCGAGCAGGTGATGCTCGACTTCTGGGAGAAGCGCTTCGACGTCCTCGTCTGCACCACCATCGTCGAGTCGGGCCTCGACGTGTCCAACGCCAATACGATGATCATCGAACGCTCCGACACCCTCGGCCTGAGCCAGCTGCACCAGCTGCGCGGCCGGGTCGGCAGGTCCCGTGAGCGTGCCTACGCCTACTTCCTCTACCCGCAGGAGAAGCCGCTCACCGAGACCGCCCACGAGCGGCTGGCGACCCTGGCCCAGCACTCCGACCTCGGTGGCGGCATGGCGATCGCGATGAAGGACCTCGAGATCCGCGGCGCCGGCAACCTGCTCGGCGGTGAGCAGTCCGGCCACATCGCCGACGTCGGCTTCGACCTCTACGTCCGGATGGTCGGTGAGGCCGTCCACGAGTTCCGGGGGGACGCCGCGCCTGAGCTGCGCGAGGTCCGCATCGAGCTCCCGGTCGACGCCCACCTCCCGCACGACTACATCCCGAGCGAGCGGCTCCGCCTCGAGATGTACAAGCGTCTCGCCGAGGTCCGCGCCGACGAGGACGTCGACCTGCTGCTCGCCGAGATGGTCGACCGCTACGGCGAGCCGCCGGACGAGGTCACCTCGCTGCTGTTCGTGGCCCGGTTCCGCGCCCGTGCCCGCACCGCCGGGATCGGCGAGGTCACGATCGCGGGCAAGCACGTGCGGTTCGCACCCGTCAGCCTGCCCGAGTCGCGCGTCGTACGCCTGCAGCGGATGTACCCCAAGAGCATCGTGAAGCCGCAGGTCGACACGATCCTGGTCCCGCGTCCGCAGACGGCCGTGGTCGGGGGCCGTCCGATCACCGGGCTCGCCCTGCTTGAATGGGCCCGGAAGATCATCGACGGCGTGATCGACCCGCCCGAGCTGAAGCAGCCGTCGCAGACGCAGAAGGAGTCCTCGTGAGCATGTCCCGTCCCGGACGGATGGCCGGCCTGGCCGGTCTGGTCGCTGCTGGTGCCCTCCTCACGGGGTGTGGCTCGGCCTCCCCCGGGGTGGCGGTGCAGGTCGGTGACGAGCAGATCTCGGTCAACGAGGTCGACGAGCTCGCGACCGAGTACTGCCTGGCCATCGAGGACCAGCTGGCGGCCCAGAACCCGCCGCAGATCGTGCCCAACCGCTACTTCCGCGGCGGCATCGCCGGCACCCTCACCATGCGCTCCATCGGTGAGCAGCTCGGTGAGGAGTACGACGTCGAGCCCGGCCCGACGTACCACGAGTCCGTCGCCCAGCTCGAGCAGAGCGTGGCCGTCCTCGACGAGGAGGTCCGCGACGCCGTGATCGAGGTCGAGTCGTCGTCGGCGTACGTCGAGGCCATGCAGGCAGCGGTGGGCGGCGTGCTGCTCGAGGAGGAGGGCGGGTCCGCCGCCGAGTACTCCGACCAGGTCGCCCGCGGCCAGCAGGCCTTCGAGGACTGGATCTCCGCCAACGGCGTCACCTTCGACCCGGCCCTCGGCGTGCAGCTCGCCAAGGGCAACATCGAGTCCGTCGACACCTCATTGTCCTTTGCCGTCGGCGACGACGCAGTCAAGGGGGCCGCCGACGAGCCCGACCCGGAGTACGCCCGGGCCCTCCCCGCCTCCCAGACCTGCAGCTGACCCCACCACGAAGTGGCAGAAAGTCCCCGTCGAAGTGGCAGAAATCCCGGTCCGAGGTGGCAGGAACTCCGACGGTGAGAGCCTTCTCGAGTTCCTCGAGGTCATGCGCCGCCTCCGGGCCGAGTGCGACTGGAAGGCCGGGCAGACCCACCGGTCGCTCGCGCGGTACCTGCTCGAGGAGACCCACGAGACCCTCGAGGCGATCGACACCGGTGACATGGCGCACCTGCGTGAAGAGCTCGGCGACCTGCTGCTGCAGGTCTACTTCCACGCGGTGATCGCCGAGGAGTCCGGCGAGTTCACCATCGACGACGTGGCCGGCGACATCGTCGCCAAGATGCACCGCCGCAACCCCCACGTCTTCGCCCCGCCTGGCGAGGAGAAGGCCCCCGGCGGCGACGCGGCCGCGATCAACGAGGCGTGGGAGGCGATCAAGGCCCGGGAGAAGTCGCGCGACTTCGTGACCGACGGTCTTCCGCCCGGTCTGCCTGCCCTCCTGTACGCCGACAAGGTGCTCGACCGCCTCGAACGCGCCTCCTCGGACCGGCACAACTCCCACCTCGACGCGGAGAAGCTCCCACTTCGTGGGGGAGAGGGTGACGTGGGGGACATCGGGGAGCGGTTGCTGGCGCTGGTGGCCGAGGCCCGGGCGACCGGGACGGATCCGGAGCAGGCCCTGCGGGACGCCGTACGACGTCTGCTGCCGCCGGCTCTGCCTGCCGCGCCGTCCACCTGACCCACCCTCCGGACCCGGCCGCACGGGCCGGGCGTCCACCTGCCGCGGGTGGTCCCCGGATCGGAGCACGACGCGGCTACGCTGATCGGGACTCACCCCGACCCGTTCCAGGAGCAAGACACGTGGCATCCATCGAAGCCGTCGGCGCGCGCGAGATCCTCGACTCGCGCGGCAATCCCACCGTCGAGGTCGAGGTCCTCCTCGACGACGGAGCGTTCGCCCGGGCCATGGTGCCCAGCGGCGCCTCCACCGGCGCATTCGAGGCGGTCGAGCTCCGCGACGGCGGTGACCGCTACCTGGGCAAGGGCGTCGGCAAGGCCGTCGACGCAGTGATCCAGAAGATCGGCCCGGCCGTCGAGGGCCTCGCAGCCGACGACCAGCGGATCATCGACCAGACGATGCTCGAGCTCGACGCCACGCCCAACAAGGCCAGCCTCGGGGCCAACGCCATCCTCGGCGTCTCCCTCGCCGTCGCCCGCGCCGCTGCCGACTCGGCCGGCCTGCCGCTCTACCGCTACGTCGGTGGCCCCAACGCCCACCTGCTTCCGGTGCCGATGATGAACATCCTCAACGGAGGTGCCCACGCCGACACCAATGTCGACGTGCAGGAGTTCATGATCGCGCCGATCGGGGCGTCCTCCTTCCGCGAGGCGCTGCAGCAG
>JBKJUE010000044.1:0-5091 GCA_046590395.1 Nocardioides sp. | reverse complement strand
ATCGCGAGGGCAGGATGGTCGGCTCCTGCGAGCGACCGTCGTAGTTGGGACGGAAGTCGACGGTGTCCTCGTCGATGTCGCGCACCATCTCCATGGCCAGCGGCGCCATCCGGCACTCGGTGTAACGCATGGCGGCCGCGGAGTCGTTGCCCGGCGAGCCGAAGTTGCCCTGGCCGTTGATCAGCGGCGCGCGCAGCACCCACGGCTGCGCGAGGCGGACCATCGTGTCGTAGATCGCGGTGTCGCCGTGCGGGTGGTACTGACCCATCACGTCACCCACGACGCGCGAGCACTTGGAGAAGCCGCGGTCGGGGCGGTAGCCGCCGTCGTACATCGCATAGAGGATGCGCCGGTGCACGGGCTTCAACCCGTCGCGTACGTCGGGGAGCGCGCGCCCGACGATGACGGTCATCGCATAGTCGATGTAGGCCCGCTGCATCGAGGTCTGCAGCTCGATCGGCTCGATCCGGCCGCCGGGTCCGGGGCCCTCGGGGCCGCCGGTGGTGTCCGTGGGGGTCTCAGTCACGTGTCTTCGTCTCTCTCATCGGTTCTACTCGAATCTAGGAATGGCGCTAGAGACCTAGATATCGAGGAATCGAACGTCCTTGGCGTTGCGCTGGATGAAGGAACGGCGCTGCTCGACGTCCTCGCCCATCAGGATCGAGAAGATCTCGTCGGCCTGGGCGGCGTCGTCGAGGGTCACCTGCAGCATCAACCGCTGCTCGGGGTTCATCGTGGTGTCCCACAGCTCCTCGGCGTTCATCTCGCCGAGGCCCTTGTAGCGCTGGACCGGGTTCTCCTTGGGCAGCTTCCGGCCCTGGGCGAGGCCGTCGCGCATCAGCGCGTCCCGCTCGGAGTCGGAGTAGACGAACTCGTGCTCGGCCGGCTTGTTCCAGCGGATCCGGTAGAGCGGGGGCTGGGCCATGTAGACGTAGCCGTGCTCGATCAGCGGGCGCATGAACCGGAACAGCAGCGTCAGCAGCAGGGTGTTGATGTGGTGGCCGTCGACGTCGGCGTCCGCCATCAGCACGACCTTGTGGTAGCGCAGCTTGTCGAGGCTGAACTCCTCGTGGATGCCGGTGCCGAGGGCGGAGATGATCGCCTGGACCTCGGTGTTGGCCAGGACCTTGTCGATCCGGGCCTTCTCGACGTTGAGGATCTTGCCGCGGATCGGCAGGATCGCCTGGACCCGCGGGTCACGGCCCTGGCGGGCCGAGCCGCCGGCGGAGTCGCCCTCGACGATGAAGACCTCGCACTCGGCGGGGTTGGTCGACTGGCAGTCGGACAACTTGCCGGGCAGGCCACCGCCGCCGAGCAGCCCCTTGCGGCTGCGGGCCAGGTCGCGTGCCTTGCGGGCGGCGATCCGCGCCTGGGCGGCGGCCTGGGACTTGCGGATGATGTCGCGCCCCTCGGCGGGGTTCTTCTGGAACCAGTCGCCGAGCTGGTCGTTCATGATCCGCTGCACGAAGCCCTTGGCCTCGGTGTTGCCCAACTTGGTCTTGGTCTGCCCCTCGAACTGGGGCTCGCCCATCTTGATCGAGATGATGGCGGTCAGGCCCTCGCGGATGTCGTCACCCGAGACCCGGTCCTCGGGCTTCTTCATCAGGCCCCACTCGAAGCCCCAGTTGTTGACCAGGCCGGTGAGCGCGGCCCGGAAGCCTTCTTCGTGGGTGCCGCCCTCGTGGGTGTTGATGGTGTTGGCGAAGGTGTGGACCGACTCGCTGAAGGTGGTGTTCCACTGCATCGCCACCTCGAGGCTCATGTGGTTCTCGACGTCGATGGCCGTCTCGGCCTCGAACGCGATGACCGACGGGTTGGCCACCTGCTTGCGGCGGTTGAGGTGCTCGACGTAGTCGACGAGACCGCGGTCGTACTTGAAGACCCGCTCGATGCCGCCACCCTCGCCCTTGCGGATCGCGTCGGACCCGGCCTGGTCGACGTCGCCGGCGACGGTCTCGTCCTCGACTGCTTCGAGGACCTCCTCGGCCGCGGGCCGCTCGTCGCGGACCACGATCTCGAGGCCCTTGTTGAGGAAGGCGTACTCGCGGAAGCGGCTGGTGATCGTCTCGAAGGAGTACGTCGTGGTCTCGAAGATCTCCTCCGAGGCCCAGTAGGTGACCGTGGTGCCGGTGCGCTCGCCGGGCTCCATCACCCGGACCTGCTCGAGCTCCCCGTCGGGGACGCCGATGCTGAAGGTCTGTCGCCACAGGTGGCCGCGGTTCTTGACCTCGACGATGAGGTGCGAGGAGAGCGCGTTGACGACCGAGACGCCGACGCCGTGCAGGCCACCGGAGACCTTGTAGCCGCCGCCGCCGAACTTGCCACCGGCGTGGAGCATGGTCAGCGCCATCGTGACGGCCGCCATCTCCTGGCCCGGCGCGGTGTCCGTGGGGATGCCGCGGCCGTTGTCCTCGACCCGGATCGCACCGTCGGGCTGCAGGGTGACGACGATCCGGTCGCAGTGGCCGGCCAGGGCCTCGTCGACCGCGTTGTCGACGATCTCCCAGATCAGGTGGTGGAGCCCGCGCTCACCGGTCGAGCCGATGTACATGCCGGGTCGCTTGCGGACGGCCTCGAGGCCTTCGAGGACCGTGATGGCCGAGGCGTCGTACTCGAAATCGGCGGAGGTTGCGGTGCTTCTCAGGGGCTGCTTGTCGCTGTTCTCGACGGGAGTCTCGTCGGACACACACACCTCTTCGGAACGGGCGGGCGGCCGTGGGGGGACGCCTGCGCTGACATACAGAAGGGCCCAGGCTGTGGTGAGCCGTGACCCGACGTCCATGGTACCGCCCTGAGGCCCTCAGGCCACGTACCCGCCTCTGGAAAGGGGGGATCTGTGGACAAATAGTGGCCCTGAGCGGCCCGTGAGGGTGGCTGCGAGGCCCGACGAGGGGGTCGGATGGGTCCCCATACGTTCGCGAAGCCGCCAGAGAGGCAGTGGCCGACTTCGTCGGACTTGCCGCCGGTTCCGTCGAATCAGGCTCGCTACGCTCGCGATCCGGCGGTCAGCCGTAGGTGTCGCGCGGTCCTCGGCCGTCCCGCACCGATCGGGGACCCTTCTTCCAGGTCGGTCCGTGCGGTCCGAGGACGTCGATGACGGTGACCGTGCCGTGCCCGAGCTCCTCGTTCAGGCGGCGGACGACGGTCGGTGCGAGCAGCTTCAGCTGGGTCGCCCAGGCGGTGGAGTCGGTGCGCACGACGAGCTTGCCGTCGTCGAAGGTCTCCGGCGTGCAGTGGGCCGCGACCTCGTCCCCGACCAGCTCGGCCCAACGCCCGAAGACCCCGTGGACGCGCAGGTCGAGGGCCCACCCGTGGTCGGCGACGATCCGGCCGACGGTCGTGTCGAGAAGCTGCGGGTCCCGTTCGTCGGGATGGGCACCGGAGACCCGGCCGGCCGTGAAGCGGCGGCGCTCGCCGGGCTTCTTCCCGCGCTTGCTCTTCGGCGTGCTGCGAGACGACGCCCGGGTCAGGGCGCGGGCGAGGTCGAGACCGTCGTCGCGGTGCGGCTCCTCGTCGGCCGGCGGGGTCGCAGCCGCCGGCTCCTCGGGCTCCGCGGGCTCCTCGGGCTCAGGGTTCACGCGTGACCTCCCCGTTGCCCACGACGTACCTCGTCCCGGCCAGGGTCGCAGGTACGTCGGCGCCCACGGCCGCCGTCACGAGCACCTGCTCGGCACCGGCCACCAGGTCGGCCAGCTGGCCGCGGCGTTCGGTGTCGAGCTCGGCGAAGACGTCGTCCAGGATCAGGATCGGGTCGTCGCCGTCCGCGCGCAACAGGTCGTACGACGCCAGCCGCAGCGAGAGCGCGAAGGACCAGGACTCTCCGTGGGAGGCGTAGCCCTTGACCGGCAGCCGGGTCTCGCCGTTGCCCAGGGTCAGCAGCAGCTCGTCGCGGTGCGGTCCGACCACGGAGAGGCCGCGGTCGAGCTCGTCGCCCCGCCGGCGCCCGAGCTCGGTGAGCATCGCGCGCTCGAGCTCGGGACGGTCCACCGCACCGTCGAGCTCGAACGACGGCTTGTAGTCGATCTCCGCGTCCTCGCGGGTCGCGCCGCGGGCAACGGTCTCGTAGGCCTTGCCGACGTAGGGCCGCAGCGCGTCGACGAGGGCGAGGCGTTCGGCGAGCAGCTCGGACCCGGTCGTCGCCAGGTGGGAGTCCCAGACCTCGAGCGTCGAGAGCGCGGACTCCTGCGCCTCGCCGCCGCGTCCGCGGCGGGCAGCACCCACGGTCTTCAGCAGCGTGTTCCGCTGCCGCAGGATCCTGTCGTAGTCGGCGCGGGTGCCCGCCAGGCGGGGCGTCCGCAGCACGAGCAGGTCGTCGAGGAACCGTCGCCGGTCCGACGGATCGCCCTTGACCAGGGTCAGGTCCTCGGGTGAGAAGACCACGGTCCGCACCAGCCCGATCAGCTCGCGGGCCCGGGGGAGCGGTGACTTGTTGACCCGGGCCCGGTTCGACCGGCCGGGGTTGAGCTCCACCTCGAGCGTGGCGGTCCGCCCGTCACGGACGACCGCCGCGCGGATCAGGGCCTGCTCGGTGCCGGCCCGGACGAGGGGAGCGTCGCTGGCGACCCGGTGCGAGGCGAGCCGGGACAGGTAGTCGATCGCCTCGACCAGGTTGGTCTTGCCCTGGCCGTTGCGCCCGATGAACGCTGTCACCCCCGGACCTAGCTCGACGTCGACGTCGGCGTACGAGCGGAAGTCGTGCAGGAGGAGGTGCGAGACGTACACCGGGTCGGCCTACGCGGGGTTCTCGTCCCCGCCGGGCGGGGGCGGGGTCTTCACGGCGTGGCCACCGAACTGGTTGCGCATCGCGGCGACGGCCTTCATCGCGGGGGAGTCGTCCTGGCGGGAGACGAAGCGGGCGTAGAGCGCGGCGGTGATCGCCGGCGTGGCGACGGCGTTGTCGATGCCGGCCTCGACCGTCCAGCGGCCCTCGCCGGAGTCCTCGGCGTACCCGCTGATCTGGGCCAGGCCCGGGTCGTCGTCGAGTGCGGCCACGAGCAGGTCGAGCAACCAAGACCGGATGACGGTGCCTTCGCGCCAGGAGCGGAAGACCTCCGTGACGTTGTCGGTCAGTTCGGCCTTCTCGAGCAGTTC
>JBKJUE010000036.1:0-39396 GCA_046590395.1 Nocardioides sp. | reverse complement strand
CTCGTTGATCGAGGAGTCCTTCTCGATGTAGGTGTCGGTCTGGGGGACGTAGGCCTCGGGCTGGTAGTAGTCGTAGTAGGAGACGAAGTACTCGATCGCGTTGTCCGGGAACAGCTGACGCAGCTCGTTGGCGAACTGGGCGGCCAGTGTCTTGTTGGGCTGGAGCACCAGCAGCGGCCGTTGCACCTGCTCGGCCACCCAGGCCACCGTCGCGGTCTTGCCGGTGCCGGTGGCACCCAGGAGCACGATGTCCTCGACGCCGCCGTTGACGCGCTTGGTGATCTCCGCGATCGCGGTCGGCTGGTCACCCGACGGCTGGTAGTCGGACACCACCTTCAGGGGGGCGACGCGGCGCTCGAGATCGGTGACTGGACGCATGGTGTCGAGCGTAGACGGCGGCACCGACAGGCCCCAGCAGGTGGCACACCGCATGCCGACCGGCCCGCTAGATTGGCGCCGTGAGAGTGCGCCAGAGGTCCGGAACCGAGCGGGTCGTGCGCGCCCTGCGGCGGACGCTGATGGCCCTCTTCGGGATCCAGCTCGCCCTGGCCATCGGGATGTCGGTCGTCGATTCCTACCGCCGCCGAGGCAAGAAGCCCAAGCCGTTCCCGACGACGCCCCCGCGGACCGTCGACATCGGCGAGGGCACCGTGACGACGTACACGTACGGCCGCGACCTGTACGACGACATGCTGACGGCGATCGAGGGCGCGCGGCGACAGATCCTCTTCGAGACCTACATCTGGAAGGGCGACGAGATCGGCGAGCGGTTCAAGGCGGCGCTGGCCGCCGCGGCGAACCGCGGCGTCGAGGTCTACTGCGTGTACGACGGGTTCGCGAACCTCGTCGTGTCGCCCCGGTTCAAGCGCTTCCCCGGTCCGATGAAGGTGCTGCGTTACCCCGTCTACACGGCGGGCCTCCGCTTCTGGGACCTGCGTCGCTACGGCCGCAACCACCGCAAGATCCTGGTGGTCGACGACCACGTGGGGTTCCTCGGCGGCTACAACATCGGCACCCCGTACGCCACCGAGTGGCGCGACACCCACATCCGGATCACCGGCCCCGGGGTGTGGGACCTGAAGCGGGCCTTCGCAGATTTCTGGAACCTCAACCGCCGTCGCGTCTTCGGCCACAGCGAGCGGCCACTGCTCATGGAGACCGCGTCCACGTGGGAGCCGCACATCCGCGTGCACCGCAACGTGCCGCGGTTGTGGATGTTTCCCATCCGTTCGATGTACCTCGAAGCGATCCTCAAGGCCAGCCGCAACGTCTGGATGACGCACGCCTACTTCATCCCCGACCAGGACTTCGTCGATGCGATGAAGGACGCCGCCCGGCGCGGCGTCGACGTCCGGCTCCTGGTGCCGCTCAAGTCCAACCACATCGTGGCCGACTGGATCTCCCGCGGCTACTACTCCCAGCTGCTGACGTCGGGAGTCCGTATCTTCCGCTTCCGCGACGCGATGGTGCACGCCAAGACGTCCACCGTCGACGGGACCTGGTCGACCGTCGGGACGGCCAACGTCGACCGGTTGAGCCTGCAGGGCAACTACGAGATCAACGTCGAGATATTCGACGAGTCCCTGGCGAAGACCCTCGAAGAGATCTACCGCGTCGACGAGAGCAACTGCCTCGAGCTGACCAGCCACGAGTGGGAGGCCCGCGACCTGCACCGCAAGTTCACGGAGTCCGTGCTGTGGCCGCTCAGACCGCTGCTCTGACGGTCACCCGCACCGACGTGCTCCCCGTCGGCGTCACCGGCAGCCGGAGCCGTCCGCGGTCGCCGGCGACCACCTTCTCGGGACCCTGGCCCGCGCGGTAGCGCAGGACGTAGGTGCGGCCCGGACGGTAGTCCCCCGGCGTCGTCATGACCGCGCGGCCGCCGGTCAGGGTGAAGCCGCCTCGCGACGCCTTCTCCAGCCCGCTCCAAGCGTGCTCCGCCGTACGACGGGTCGCCACCCGCCAGCCCCACTCGCGCCAGGTCCGCTCGATCGACCGGTAGGAGATCCGCGCCGGGTCCGGGTCTGGGGCCCAGGGACACGCCCCGGAGTGCTCACCCGGCGCTCGGGATGTCCATGACCGACGCGAGCTTGAGCGCCTTCGCCTTGTCGCCCTTCACCTTCAGCTGACCCTTGAGCACGCCGGCCACCGGGCTCAGGTGACCGGTCACGAGCTTGAGGAAGTCGTGGCCCTCGCAGCTGACCGTGGCGTCCCGGGCCCCTCCCCCGTCACCGGCACTCACCGTGGCCACGCCGTCGGCCAGTTCCACGACGTACCGTTCCGCCTCGCCCGACGGGTTGCCCGCCAGCCGGAACCCGACACAGAGGGTCACGCCAGCGGACTTGTCGGGGTTCACGAAGTCCGGCAGCCGCCGGAAGATCTCGCCGAGCACGACCGGCCGGAAACCGGACCGCATCACCTTGCGCAGGTGGTCGCCCCTGACCTCGCCGAGCGCCTTCGCAACGTCGACCGGATCCAGCAGCCGCGGGTCGACCGCCACCGAGCCGCTGCCGGGCACCCGGAAGATCCCGCCGACCGCCAGCGCCAGATCGGCATCCCCCTCGATGTCGAGCTTGCCGGAGAGGTAGGCGAGGCCGGCGTTGAGCTCGCCGCTGACCAGCCGGACGAAGCGCAGGATGCTGGTGTGCAGGATCACGTCGGCGGGCACGTCGTCACCGACATCGAGCATCGGGGTCAGGGTGCCACCGGAGAACCGCAGCGCGTGCCGCTCGAGCAGGGTCCCCTTGCGCTCGAGGTCGAAGCGGACGACGCCCTCGAGCCCCGCCATCCGCTCGACGACGGCGTACTCGTGGAGCCGGGCCAGGATCCCGGTGACCGCGACCGGCCGGATCTCGTCGCGCTTGATCAGGTCGAGCAGGATGGCGTCGCTGGTGGCCACGACGGCGGCGACCAGCTCCTCGGCGGCCACCCCGGCGAAGAAGGTCTCGGCCTCGGCGGCGTCGGCAGTTCGCAGGACGTTCAGGTCGACGGGCACGCGCACACGCTAACGATGCCCCGGACGGTCCCGCGGGAGGTGTCCGGTGTCAGGACGTCGGCAGGTGGGTGCGCGGAGCCATCCGGGCTCCGTGGCGGGGCCGGTGGTGACCGGCGAGGCCGATCAGCGCCTGCACGCGGCCACGGTGCGGCCGGTAGGGCTCGAGGAAGGCCTGCAGCTGCGCGTCGTCCATCGTCTCGCCGGTGAGGGCCCAGCCGATGTCCTTGGCCACGTGGTAGTCGCCGAACGACACCGCGTCGGCGTCGCCCAGGGCGCGGGCGCGCACCTCGGCGCTCGTCCACACGCCGATGCCGGGCTGGCTCTGCAGCCGCTGGTCGGCCTCCTCGTGGGAGACGGACGTGACCCGCTCGAGCGAGTCGGCGACCCGGGCAGCCAGCACCACGGCCCGCGAGCGCGCCGGGTCGATGTGGAGCTTGAGCCACTCCCACGACGGGATGGCACGGAGGGTGTCGGGCTCGGGCTGGAGCCACAGGTCGAGGTCGTGGCCGGGACCCGGGGCTCGCTCACCGAAACGGCGGACGAGCGACCGGAAGCCGGCGAAGGCCTCCTGGCCGGTGACCTTCTGCTCGATGATCGACGGGACCAGCGACTCCATGACCAGGCCGCTGCGGCTCATCCGCCAGTGCGGGAACTGCCGGAGCGCGGTCTCGAGGACCGGGTGGTCGGGCTGGAAGCCGCTCGGGTCGTCGGAGGCACCGAGCAGGTCGGGCAGGGACTCGAGCGCCCAGTCGGCGCCGGGACCCCAGGCAGCAGCGGAGATGATGCCCTCGCGCGGCCGTTCGTCGACGACCAGCGTGGCCTGGCCCTCGGGCGTGCGGAGACCCCGCCAATGACGGCCGGCGAGGTCGATCTTGTAGGTCGGGTCGCTCGCGCCACGACGGTGCTGGGTCATGATCTGCCCGACCGGGCAGGGCCACTCGGGCTGCCACAGGCGCACCCGTCTGGCGGAGGCGCGGAGGGAGAGAGGGGGGGTCACATTTCGAAGGTAGCCCACCGGACCGACAACCGGCGACAGGATGGCCATGTTGCGCTCTCCGGTACGGACATTTTGCCTGCCCGGGAACTCCGGCCGGCTGCCGATAGGTTGGCGCCATGGCGACCGACGACAGCAAGACCAAGCGCGACCTCGAGGAGGGCATCGAACGCGACTTCGCCCAGCGGATGTCGTACGGCGACTACCTGCGCCTCGACCTGCTCCTGGCGGCCCAGCAGCCGCAGAGTCGGCCGCCGCAGCACGACGAGCTGCTGTTCATCGTCCAGCACCAGACCTCCGAGCTCTGGCTCAAGCTCCTCGTGCACGAGCTGCGCTCGGCCCGCGACCTGCTGCGCACCGACGACCTCCCGCCGGCGCTCAAGCGGATGGCGCGGGTCAAGCACATCCAGCGGGTCCTCACCGACCAGTGGTCGGTGCTCGCGACGATGACGCCCAGTGAGTACGCCCAGATCCGGCCGTTCCTCGCGACCAGCTCGGGGTTCCAGTCCGCGCAGTACCGCGAGGTCGAGTTCCTCCTCGGCAACAAGAGCGCCGACCTGGTCGACGTGTTCCGCCACGACCCCCGGGCCCAGGCGGAGCTGACGGAGCTGCTCGGTCAGCCGAGCCTGTACGACGAGTTCCTGGCCCACCTGGGCCGCGCCGGGTACGCCGTGCCCGCGCATCTGCTCGACCGTGACTGGTCGCAGCCCTACCGGCTCGACGACGGGCTGGTCGGCGTCTTCGCCAAGGTCTACGCGGACCCACAGGCCCACTGGGGCGTCTACGAGACGTGCGAGGAGCTGGTCGACATCGAGGACCAGTTCCAGGAGTGGCGGTTCCGCCATCTCCAGGTCGTGCAGCGCACGATCGGCCACAAGACCGGCACCGGCGGATCCTCCGGCGTCGACTTCCTGCGCCGCGCCCTCGACCTGACGTTCTTCCCCGAGCTGTTCGAGGTCCGTACCCGCATCGGCAGCTGAGGCTCAGGACGGGCTCAACGTCATACGAAGCGTGCGCTATGGCGCTCGCTTCGTATGACGTCCGGCGTCCGCAGCGCCGAGAGTCGACGCATCGCGTCCGCGACGGCCTCGCCCGGCGTGCCCTCCAGACCGGCGACGACGCCGGCGCGGTCCTCCTCGGACCGGTTCTGGCTGAGCTTGGTCTTGGCCTCGACCGACTCGACGACCATCTCGATCCCGACGATGGCCCTCAGCTGTTTGGCGATGTAGACGCCGGGCGCGTCCTCGACCGCCCACGGCTCCTCCCGCGGAGCCTCGTGGTGCTCGGTGAGCGCACCGACGAGGTCCCGCAGCCAGTCCACGTCGTCGACCACCCGCACCGGGCCGCGCAGGTGCACAGCCGAGTAGTTCCAGGTCGGGACGACCTTGCCGTGCTCGCGCTTGGTCGCGTAGAAGGACGGGCTGACGTAGGCGTCCGGTCCGGTCACGACGGCAAGGCCGGCGGCACCGTCGACGACCGCCTTCCAGTGCAGGTTGGCGCGCGCGACGTGGCCGACCAGGCGGTCGCCCTGCCACAGGACGGGCAGGAACGTCGCGTCCGGCGTGCCGTCGGAGGCGACCGTGACGAGCTGGGCCGTGCCGACGGTGGCCACGAAGCCGCGGACGTCGTCGTCGGGCATGGCGTTGAAGCGGGGGACGTAGAACCGACCGGGCATGCGCCCATCCTCCACCAGCGGTCAGCCCTCGTGCTTGCCGATCACCGTCTCGACGACCATGTTCAGCTTCGCCGCCACCGGCCAGCCGGCGTAGTGGGCCAGGAACACCACGATCTCCCGCAGCGCCTCGGCGTCGAGCTCGCCGCGGGTGTACGCCGCCTCGAGCTGGATCGAGTTCACGTCGTCGGCGCCCTGGGCCGCGAGCATTCCGATCAGCAGCAGCCGCCGCTGGGCGGTGTCGAGGCCCGGACGGCTCCAGATGTCGGCGAACAGGTGGTCGGCGGTGTAGCCGAAGAAGTCGCCCGGGCCGTCCCGGAAGTCGAACCCGTAGACCTCCCCCATCTTGTCCAGCCCGCGCTGGCGGCGTTCGTCGGTCATCGGGTCTCCTCCGGGGGCGTGGTGGGCAGCCCGAGGGCCAGGGCGAGGTCCCGCTGGGCCAGCCGGGCGAGGGGTACGTCGACGCCGAGCCGGTCGGCCAGCTCGACGGCGTGCGACAGGTCCTTCTCGCCCAGCGACCGCACGTGCTCGAGGATGCCGAACCAGCCGTCGTCCGGCGAGACCGGTGCGGTCGTGTGCCGGTGCATGATCGCGCCCGGCCCTCCGGTCACCGCGTCCGTGTGCCGGACCACCCGGCCGAGCGCGACCAGGTCGATGCCGGCGGCCTCGGCCAGTCGCTGGGCCTCCCCGGCAGCCGTGAACGCGACGAAGTGCAGCAGGTTGCGCGCGAGCTTGGCAGCGGTCCCGGACCCGGCCGGCCCGCAGTGGACGACCTCGCTGCCCATCAGCGCGAACGGCTCGGCACAGGCCGCGAAGCCCTCCGCGTCTCCGCCGACGAGGATCGCGAGCCGGCCGTCGGCCGCCCCCATCGCCCCTCCGCTGACCGGCGCGTCCACGACGTGTACGCCGTGCGCTGCGGCCCGCTCGGCCAGCTGCGCCGGCAGGTCGGGAGAGACCGTCGAGTGGATCGCGATCGTCATGCCGGGGCGGGAGTTCTCGAGCAGCTCACCCACCACCTCCAGCACCTGCGCGTCGTCCCGGACCATCACGCACACCAGGTCACAGCCCGCCACGTCGGCGAGGCTCGCGGCCACGGTCGCTCCCGCCGCCCCGAGGTCGGCCAGCGGTGCCGCCGCCACGTCGTACACCGTGAGGCCGGCAGGCCAGCCGGTGAGGCGGAGGGCCATCGGCTTCCCGATGTCGCCCAGGCCGACGAAGCCGACGCGGCCCCTCGTGGGAGTGCTCACCGGAACACCTGGCCGCCGTCGACGTTGACGACCTGGCCGGTCAGCCAGGCCGCCTCGTCGGAGAGCAGGAAGAGGCAGGCGCCGACCATGTCCTCGGGCTGGCCGATCCGCTTGAGGGCCAGCCCCTTCACCAGCTCCTTGGCGTGATCGCCGGCCTGGGTGCGAGTAGCGGCGGTGTCGGTCGGGCCGGGGGCGATCGCGTTGACCCGGATCTTCATGCCGCCGAGCTCGTGCGCCAGCTGCTGGGTGAGGCTGTTGATGCCGGCCTTCGCCAGTCCGTAGAAGCCGGAGTAGAGCCAGGCCGCGGTGGAGCTCTGGTTGACGATCGCTCCCCCGCCCCGCGCCTGCATGTGGCCGAAGCAGGCCCGGGTCACCACGAGGGCGCCGTCCAGGTTCACGGACATGAACCGGCGGTAGTAGTCCCAGTCGACGGAGATCAGCAGGTCGAACTGCATCTCGCCGTAGATGGCGGCGTTGTTGACCAGCAGGTCGATCCCGCCGTACTCCTCGACGGCGCGGGCCGCCATCGCCCCGGCCGACTCGGACGACGACACGTCGGTGCGGACGAAGAGCCCGCCGATCTCGTCCGCGACCCGCTGGCCGTCGGCCTCGTTGACGTCGGCCACGACGACCGACGCGCCCTCGTCGGCCAGCGCCCGGGCGTAGGCCTCACCGATCCCCTGCGCCGCACCGGTGACGACGGCGACCTTGCTGGCGAAACGGTCCGTCATGGCGCGATCCCCTCGGCGACGAGCTTGGTCTCGAGGTACTCCTCGAAGCCGGCGACACCCATCTCCCGGCCCACGCCGGACTGCTTGTAGCCGCCGAACGGTGCGTCCGGGCTGAACCAGACACCGCCGTTGACGGCGAGGGTGCCGGTGCGGATCCGGTTGGCCACCGCGCGCGCCCGTTCGGGCGAGCCGCTGTCGACGGACCCCGACAGGCCGTACGGCGAGTCGTTGGCGATCCGGACCGCGTCGTCGTCGCCGTCGTGCGCGATCACCACCAGCACCGGACCGAAGATCTCCTCGCGGGCGACCCGCGCGTTGTTGTCGAGCCCGGCGATCACCGTCGGCTCGATCCAGAAGCCGCCGTCCTTGCCGTCGGGCACCCCGCCCCCGCACGCGAACGTGCCGCCCTCGTCGAGCGCGAGGGCGAGGTAGCGCTTGATCCGGTCCCGCTGGACTGCCGAGATGACCGGACCACAGACGGTGCCGGGGGCGGTGGGGTCACCGGGCGCCAGCATCGCCATCGTGTCGGCGGCGATCGTGACCGCCTCGTCGTACCGCTCGCGCGGGACCAGGAGCCGGGTGTTCAGGGCACAGCCCTGGCCGGCGTGCAACGACACCGAGAACGCCGCCGTCCCCACCGCCGCCGCCAGATCGGCGTCGTCGAGCACGATCGCGGCGGACTTGCCGCCGAGCTCGAGGAACACCTTCTTCAGGGTCGGCGCCGCCGCCTGCATGATCCGGGTGCCGGTGACCGTCGAGCCGGTGAACGACACCAGGTCGACCCGGTCGTCGGTCGTCAACGCGATCGCCACGTCGACGTCACGGGTCGGCACCACGTTGAGCACGCCGGGCGGCAGGTCGGTGTGCTCGGTCGCGAGCCGCCCGAGCTCGCAGGCCAGCCAGGGGGTGTCGGGCGCCGGCTTCAGCACCACGGTGTTGCCGGCGAGCAGGGCCGGGCCGATCTTCGACAGGTTGATCTGGTTCGGGAAGTTCCAGGGCGTGATCGCCCCGACGACCCCGACGGCCTCGCGACGGATCGTGCGCCGCGTGGGGATGCCCATCGGCTCGGCGACCCCGAGGTCCGTCTCCCACGCGTAGGACTCGGCCAGGTCGGTCATCCAGCGCAGGCCCTCGACGGGGACGTCGTACTGCGGTCCGGACAGCAGGAACGCGGGCGCCCCGGCCTCGGCCGTCGTCAGCGCGCGCATCGCGTCGCCGTGCTCCACCAGCGCCTCGTGGAATTGTCGCAGGCAGCGCACCCGCAGCTCGAGGTTCGTCGACCAGTCCGTCTCGTCGAAGGCCCGCCGGGCGGCGGCGATCGCAGCGTCCATGTCCTCAGCACTGGCGTCCGGCGCCTGTCCGATGACCTCGCCGGTGGCCGGGTTGACGACGGGGTACGCCGCGCCGTGAGCCGCGCCCACCAGCCGGCCGTCCACGAGCATCAAGGGCGCGGGGATGCCGTGGTCGTCGATCGCGGTCATGCGTCACCCACGACGGGCGGCCAGACGGACGACGGGAGGTCGGCGTGCCGGTAGTGACCCGGCTGCTCCATCCCGTTGAGCGACATCCGGTCCAGGAGGCCCTGCGGCGCCTTCCCGCTCCCGGCGATCTCGAGGAACGTGGTGGCGGTGCTGCCGAGGTCGAACCAGTCGCGCTGCCAGGCGAACCCGTCGGGCGTCCAGCCGAACCACGAGCCACCGATGCCGCGGATCTGGTACTCCTCCCCGGTCGAGTCATCGAGGATCCCCGCCTTCTGCTTCCAGAAGCCGACGATCATCCCGGTGTGATCGTCCATGACGGTCGCCGCGTAGTCGTAGTGCCAGCCGTCGAGGCCGGCCATCTCGGTCCCGACGGCGTACGTCCGGATCTCCTCGCGGCCGACGGCCATGAAGTGCTCGTCGGGGGTGTACATCCAGCCGTACGTCGCGTCCTCGGTGTAGAAGTCCGCCAGGCCGCCCCAGTCCCGGGACGTCTCGGCGTCGCGGTTGGCGTCGAGCCACCGGGCCCAGAAGGCCTCCATCTGATCTCTCACGCTTCCTCCGTCATGTTCAGGGCCATCGTCGGGCAGTGGCGGACGGCGAGCCGGACCGCGTCGCGCTGGTCGTCAGCGGGCTGCTCGTGGAGCACCCGCACGTGGTCGGCCTCGTCGTCGAAGCCGAAGACGCCCGGCGCCTCGACGACACACATCTGGTGCCCCTGGCACAGGTCCAGGTCGGCCGTGACCTTCACGATGACGGCCTCCGGCGGTAGCGCACCCGGCAGGGCTGCTCGAGCTGGATCACCATCTTCGAGCAGTCGTCGCGGTAGGACTCCGACGGCTGGGCCAGCTCGAACTCGTAGTCACGCAGCAGCACCGAGAAGATCGCCTTGAGCTGCATCATCGCGAACGCCGAGCCGACGCACCGGTGCTTGCCGGCGCCGAACGGGATCCAGGTCCAGCGGTTGAGCAGGTCCTCCTGGCGCGGGTCGAGGTAGCGGCCCGGGTCGAACCGGTCGGGGTCGGGGAAGTCCTCGGGGATCCGGTTCGACACCTTCGGCGACGCGGCGACCATGGTGCCCGGTTCGATGGTGCACCCGGCCAGCTCGACCTCCTCCTGGACCACGCGCAGCAGGACGATGAGCGGCGGGTGCAGCCGCAGCGTCTCCTTGAGGACCGCTTCCAGGCGCGGGATGGACCGCAGCGCCTGGAACGAGACCTCCGAGCCGTCGGCGTAGAGGTCGTCCAGCTCGGCCACGACGTCCTTCAGCTGCTCCGGGTGCCGCATCAGCTCGATCAGCGCCCAGGCAGCGGTGCCGGAGGAGGTGTGGTGCCCGGCGAACATCATCGAGATGAAGAGCCCGGTGATGATGTCGGCGGAGTAGTCGACGGAGATCAGCACGTCCAGCAGGTCGCGCTCCTCGCGCGGCACGCTCCCCCCCTTCTTCTTGGCCCGGGCGACCCGCTTGTCGATGATCGCCTGGATCAGCGCGACCATCTCGACGCGGGCCGCGTCGCGGCGGCGGAAGGACTCGATGTCGGCGTACGCATCGACGTACGCCAGCGCGTCGGTGCCCTTCTCGAGGTCGTGGTAGAGCCGGGCGAAGGTGGCGTCCAGCTCCTCGCGGAACGGCTTGCCGATCAGGCAGGAGGACGTGGTGTAGATCGTCAGCTCGGCGAAGAAGTCGAGCAGGTCGATCTCGCCCCAGCCGTCCGTCGCGGACCCCCACGGCTCGACCATGCGGTTGATCTCGCCCTCGATGGTCCGGGCGTGGCCGCGCATCATGTCGCCCCGCAGCGCCTGGTTCTTCAGCATCTGTTGCCGCTCCTCGGGCGAGGCGTCGAAGACCACGCCCTTGCCGAAGATCGGGGTCATGAAGGGGTACGCCGCCGCCTGGTCCAGCACCGAGTCGGGCGCCCGGAAGAACGCCTCGTTGGCCTCGGCGCCCGAGACCATGACGACGTCGCGGTCGGCCAGCCGGAAGCGCCCGATGTCGCCACACTCGTCGCGCACCCGCTGGAGCAGTCCGATCGGGTCGGTGCGCAGCTCGGCGAGGTGGCCGAAGCCGTCGTCGGGGACGGCGTACGAGACCTCGGGGATCATCGGTGCTCCAGATCGGCGAGGGGAGCCTCGGGCGAGACCTCGACCAGGTTCAGGTGGACGCCGCGTGGCGCGGACACCACGGACACGATGGCGTTGGCGATCGCCTCGGGCCTGAGAAAGTGCGGGTGCCGGGCCAGGCCGAACCGCACCCACTGGGTCAGCACCTCGCCCGCCGCCGCGTCGTCCCAGTCGCCGCCCATCTCGCTCCAGGTCGGTCCGGGCCGGACGAGCGAGGCGCGGACGCCGGTGCCCTCGAGCTCCATCTGCATCGCGTGCACCATCCCCTCGAGACCCCACTTGCCGGCGGTGTACGACGACATGTTCGGCCGGGCGCGCACGGCGACGTCGGACGACACGAAGACGACGTCACCGCGCCTGCGCCCGACCATGCCGGGCACGAGTGCGTGCACGAGGCGGTGCGGGCCGAGCAGGTTGACGTCGATCTCGCGGCCGAAGCGCTCGGTGTCGACCTCGTGGACCACGCCCGGGGCGACGGCGCCGGCGTTGGACACCACGACCTCGATGTCGCCGACCTCGCGCGCCGCGCACTCGCCGAAGGAGGCCACCGACGCCTCGTCGGTCACGTCCAGCGGCAGCGCGACGGCCTCGCCGCCAACGGCGCGGATGGCCGCCGCGACCTCCTCGAGGAGGTCCGTCCTGCGAGCACCGAGTGCCACCGGGTGGCCCGCCGCGGCGAGGGCCGCCGCCGTGGCCGCACCGATGCCCGACGAGGCACCCGTGACGACGGCCGGGCGGCGGTCGGGCTGCTCGTACTTCCCCATCAGCGCGCCTCCACGGTGACCGGCAGCCGGGCGAAGCCCCGGACGTTGATCGAGTGCACCCGGACCGCGCGGGCGTGGTCGACCTCGACGGTGCGGGTACGCCGCACCAGCTCACCCAGGGCGATCCGCGCCTCGAGCCGGGCCAGGTTGGCGCCGAGGCAGAAGTGCCGGCCGCCGCCGAAGCTCAGTGACTGGGCGAGCTCGGCCTGGTCGCGGAAGACGTCGAAGTTGTCGGGGCGGGTGAACACCTGCTCGTCGCGGTTGGCAGACCCGAGGACGATCAGCAGCTTGGACCCGGCGGGCGCGACCCGGCCGTGGAGCTCGACGTCCTGGAGCAGGTGCCGGGCCAGCATCTGCGTGGAGGTGTCGAAGCGCAGGGTCTCCTCGATCCAGGGGTCGACCAGCGCCGGGTCGGCGAAGACGGCGTCGCGCTGGTCGGGACGGGCGGTGAGGTGGAACAGCGCGTTGCCGAGGAGCTTGGTGGTGGTCTCGTTGCCGGCGACGACCATGAGGAACAGGAACGCGATGATCTCCTGGTCCGCCAGCCGGTCGCCGTCGCCGGGGCCGTTCTCGAGCCGCGCCGCCAGCAGTGCCGAGGTCAGGTCGTCGGTCGGCCGGCGTCTCCGCTGCTCCAGCATGTCGGCGTAGTAGGCGACCAGCGTCAGCGCCGCCTCCATCCCGAGCGGCGGCACGTCGTGGACGCCGTCCTCACGGTGGACGACCAGGTCGGCGAGCCGGCGTACCTCGTCGCGGTCGGCCTCCGGCACGCCCATCAGCTCGGAGATGACGTCCATCGGCAGGCGCCCGGCGACGTCGGTGATCCAGTCGAAGGACCCGGTCTCCAGGGTCTGGTCGAGGTAGTGGTCGGTGATCCGCCGGATCCGCGGCTCGAGCTCGCGGACCCGGCGGGGAGTGAACCCGCGGGAGACGAGCGAGCGGATCCGGGTCTGCCGCGGCGGATCCATGGCGAGGAAGGACATCATCGTGTGGGCGTGCGGGCCCCACGCGCTCTTGTCGATCGAGACGCCCATCCCGTTGGAGTAGACGCCCTCGGTGCGGACGGCGTGGGCGACGTCGGCGTGCCGGGACAGCACCCAGACGTCGTGCTCCGCGTTGTGGTGCAGGGGCTCCTCGGCGCGGAGACGGGCGTACGTCGGGTAGGGGTCGGCCTGGAACGCGTAGTCGTAGGGGTCGAACGCGATCGGCTCGACGGCGACGGGCATCAGTCGTTCCCCGCCATCACGACCGCGACGACGCTGTCGAGTCGCGCGCCCATCTCGGTGTAGGTCATCAGGCCCATCCCGGCCTGAAGCAACGCACCGGAGAACGCCAGGACCAGCGCCTCGAGCACCCGCGGGTCGGCACCCTCGCCGATCGCGTCGCGGAACCGTTCGACGAACTCGGTGCCGATGTCCAGCCGGAGCCGGTCGACCTCGGGGTCGGAACCGAGCAGCGCCATCGTGGCGGCGGCCGCCAGCTCGGGCGACTCGGCCAGCTGCTGGGCCATGAACCGGGTGACCGACTGCAGCCGCGCCACGGCCGAGTCGCCGGTCGGCCCGGGCCCGGGGTCGGTGACCAGACGGCGCAGGAACAGCTCGGCGAAGAGGTGGTTGCGCGACGCGAAGTAGGTGTACGCCGTGGCCGGCGAGACGCCCGCCCGGCTGGCCACGGTCCGGATGGTCAGCCCGTCGTGGCCGACCGCCCGCAGCTCCTCGTCGCCGGCCGCGAGCAGGCGCTCGACGGTCTCGGCCTGGCGGGCGTTGAGGCCCTGGCGAGGCGTGGTGGACACCTGACTGGACACTTGTCCAATCTAGCCTTCCAACCGGGCCCCCGGCAACCCCGGAGGAAGGCCGGGACGCCGGCTACTCAGGTGGAGACGTTGATCGTCAGCGCCCGCAGGGTCGCCTGGAGGGTGCCGAACTGGACGTCGTCCAGGCCGATCGCCTCCTTCATGTCGCAGTGGATCTTGTGGGCGTGCACCCGCAGCGCGCTGCCCCTGTCGGTCAGACCGACCTCGACGTAGCGCTCGTCGGCCGCGGACCGACGTCGTTCGACGATGCCGTTCGTCTCCATCCGGCGTAGCAACGGGGTCAGCGTGCCGTGGTCCAGCTTGAGGGTGTCGGCCAGCTCGCGGACGGTGCACGTGCCCTCGTCCCAGAGCACGAGCAGGACGAGGTACTGCGGATACGTCAACCCGATCTCGGCCAGGGCCGGGCGGTAGGCGCCGGTGACAGCCCGCGAGGCGGCGTACAGGTCGAAGCACACCTGGTCGGGCAGCGTCGGAGTTTCAGGGGCGGCCATGCCCCCATTCTGCCACGATGTGCGCTACCTTGTGCACGAGTTACTTGCACACAAGACATTATTTTCGGGAATTGTCAGAGGTCCGAAGGGACGACGCATGGCGACGACGCACGGCCGGGATGGCGTCCCGCAGGCGGCCCCTCCCCCGCCAGACCTCCTGGAGGACCGGCTGGTGGCCTCGGGACGCGGCGACGAGCATGCGTTCGCCGAGCTGTACGACGCTGCCGCGCCGCGCGTCTACGGTCTCGTGCTGCGCATCCTCCGGGACGTGCACCAGTCGGAAGAGGTCACCCAGGAGGTGTTTCTCCAGCTCTGGCAGACCTCGGCCCGCTTCGACCCCCGCCGCGGGTCTGCGCTGGCATGGATGATGACGGTGGCCCACCGCCGGGCCGTGGACCGGGTCCGCTCCGCCGAAGCCGCACGCCGGAGGGACGCGACCCACGTGGAGCGCAACCTCGACACCGCCTTCGACGACACCTCCACCGCCGTTCACGACAACCTCGAGGCCCTGACCGTGCGCGCCGCGCTCGCGACCCTCACCCCTCTGCAGCGGCGGGCCATCGAGCTGGCCTACTTCGGCGGCCACACCCACCGGGAGGTCTCGCACCTCCTGCAGGTTCCGGTGGGCACGGCCAAGAGCCGGATCCGGGACGGGCTGCTGCGGATGCGAGACGCGCTCGCCCCGGCGGCGCTGGAGCCGGCCTGACCGGTGCAGCAGCATCCCGGCGTACGCCGCGGCCGGCGCCACGAGCGACGTTCGGTCCAGGTGGCGACGTCGCCGGTGATCGGCGTGCACGACGCACGGACCGGTTTCGCTACGTGCCGGTGTCGGCGCGGGCGGACACAATGGCGCCATGCTGCTCGCCGACGTCGTCGCGGCCTCGAACGCCGTGGCCGCGACCCGCTCCCGCAAGGCCAAGGTGGCCGTGCTGGCCGATGCCCTCACGACGGCCGCGCCCGACGAGGTCGAGACCGCCACCGCCTACCTATCCGGCAGCCTCCGGCAACGACGGACCGGTCTCGGCTGGCGCGGTGTCAGCGACCTCCCGGAGCCGGCCGACTCCCCCAGCCTGACCGTGCTCGAGGTCCACGAGGCGTTCGACGCCCTCGCCGGTCTCTCGGGTGCCGGGTCGCACGCCACGCGGGCGGCCGCCGTCGGCGACCTGTTCGGGCGGGCCACGGCCGACGAGCAGGCGTGGCTGCGGGGTGTCGTCACCGGCGCCGTCCGGCAGGGCGCCCTCGACGCGCTCATGCAGGAGGCCGTCGCCGCCGCCTCCGGCCTCCCACTCCCCCAGGTCCGCCGGTCCGCGATGCTGGCCGGGTCCACGACCGCCGTGGCCGTCGCCGCCATCACCGGGGGCGAGGAGGCCCTGGCCGCCTTCGGTCTGGAGGTCGGGCGACCGGTGCAGCCGATGCTGGCCTCGAGCGCACCCGACGTCGGGGCGGCGATGACCAAGGCCGGAGGTGGCCGGGTCGCCGTCGACACCAAGCTCGACGGCATCCGGATCCAGGTGCACCGCGACGGTGACGAGGTCCTGATCGCGACCCGCAGCCTCGACGACATCACGGCCCGGCTGCCGGAGGTGGTCGAGATCGTCCGCGCGCTGCCCGCCACGCGTCTCGTCCTCGACGGCGAGGCGATCGCGCTCGACGACGACGGTCGCCCCCGGCCGTTCCAGGAGACCGCCTCCCGCACCGCGCAGGCCGCTGGAGTCGCGGTCACCGCCTACTTCTTCGACGTCCTGCACGTCGACGGCACCGACCTCCTCGACTCGCCCGGCCATGAGCGGGCCGCGGCGCTCGAGGCGCTCGTCCCGGGGGCCAACCGGGTCGCCCGCCTCGTCACCGACGACCCCGAGGCCGCCGGAGCCTTCGTCTCCGACGCCCTCGCCGCCGGCCACGAGGGTGTCGTCGTCAAGAACCTCGACGCCCCCTACGAAGCCGGCCGACGCGGCTCCGCCTGGGTCAAGGTCAAGCCCGTCCACACCCTCGACCTCGTGGTGCTCGCCGTCGAGTGGGGCAGCGGCCGGCGCGAGGGCTGGCTCTCCAACATCCACCTCGGCGCCCGTGACCCCGAGACCGGCGGCTTCGTCATGCTGGGCAAGACCTTCAAGGGCATGACCGACGAGACCCTGGCCTGGCAGACCGAGCGGTTCACCGAGCTCGCCACCTCGCCCACCGACAAGTCGTCGTACGTCGTCCACGTCCGGCCCGAGCAGGTCGTCGAGATCGCCTTCGACGGCATCCAGCGCTCGACCCGCTACCCCGGCGGCATGGCCCTCCGGTTCGCACGTGTGGTCCGCTACCGCGACGACAAGGGTCCCCACGAGGCCGACACCCTCGAGACGGTGGCTAGCCTCCAGGCATGACTCTCGTGGCGCTCATCGGACTCGTCGACCAGCGCGACCGGGTGCTCCTCCAGGAGCGCGACGAGCGCGCGCCGGTCCACCCCGACCTCGACCTGACGGACGCGACCCGTGCTCTGCTCCCGGCGGTGCTGACACACCCGTGACACACGTGGTCGAACACACGGTGTAACACGGAGTTGCAACAACTACCATCGGCTCATGACCACCGCCCCCGAGACCGACGGACGCCGTACAGCCGCGGCGGCCCGTCGCCGCGCCCGCGAGGCCGACATCATCGCGGCGACCCGCGCGCTCTTCGACGAGCGCGGGGTCCGCGACGCGCAGATCGAGGACATCGCCCAGGCCGTGGGCATCAACCGGGCCATCGTCTACCGGCACTTCACGGGCAAGGAGGAGCTGTTCGCGCTCACCCTGGTGGCCTATCTCGACGAGCTCCGCGACACCCTCGCCTCGGCGGCGGACTCGAGCACCGCGCCGGCCGACCGGCTGATCGCCGTCGTCGAGGCCTTCTGCGACTACGGCCTGACCCACCCCGCGTTCGTCGACTGCGCCCAGGCCCTGATGCGGCGCACGGGTCCCGAGCTCCTCGACGAGATCTCGGAGAGCGCCATGTTCCGCCTGGGCCGGGCGATCTCCGCCTGTCTCGTGTCGCTGTCGGCCGTGCTCGCGGACGGCGTCGCGTCCGGCGACTTCACCGTCGACGACCCGACCCTCTTGGCCAACGCGCTCTACGCCAGTGGGCTGGGGGCCCTGCAGCTCGCCCGGGTGGGCATCCTCGTCAAGGAGGCAGCCCCCGGCATCCCGACCGTGGGGTCGATCAGCCCGGAGCAGGTCAAGGACTACCTCGCCGGCTCCGCGCTGGCCCTGGTCACCCGCCGCTGAACCCGATCAGGGCTGGGGGATGCCGACGGTCAGGGTGACGGCCGTCCCGGTGGCGAGCCGCCCGGCCGGCAGCGCAGTGACGACGGTCGTTCCGTCACCGCCGGGACGGGGTACGTCGTTGCGCACCGGCACGAGCCCCTGCCGGACCACGGCGCGTGCGGCCACCTCGTAGCGCTGCCCGACAACCTCGTCCGGATCGAGCACCGACATGCCCGACGCCACGTCGAGGACCACCACCGTGCTCGCGTCGCGCGTCGCGCCCTCCTCGGGCTCCTGGTCGAGCACGGTGCCCCGCTCGGCGTCAGGGACGTCGACGTCACGTCGCTCGACCTCGAGCTCCCGCTCCTTCAACACCTGCTTTGCGTCGCTCCACGTCATGCCCTCGACGTCGGGCACCGGCGTCGGCGCGGGTCGGGCAGCGACGAAGACCGTGCCGACCAGGGCGACCACGACCGCCGCGGCGGACATCTGGACCCGCCGCGACCGGAACGCGTCCCGGCGCCAGACGGGCGTCCGGGCGGCAGACGCCACCGGCGGGGTCGGAAGCGGAGGCAGGACCACCCTCGAGGACGTCGTCGCCGACCGGCCGGACAGGGCCCGTGCCCGCTCGGCCACCTCGGCCGCACCCGGACGGTCGTCGGGTTCGTCGGCGATCATCTCCGCGACCAGGTCGGCGGCCTCCGGCGGGACGTCCGCGATCGACGCCAGGCACTGGTTGGCCAGGACACCCAGCGAGTGGATGTCCGAGAGGCCCGTCGGCGGCTCGGCGGCGCCGGGCTCGGCGACGCCGACGTCCACGAGCACCGCCCGGCCGGTCTCGGTCACGAGCACGTTGGAGGGCTTCAGGTCCCGGTGGACGATCCCGACCGCGTGCGCCGCCCGGAGCGCGTCGGCGACCTGCGCCAGGACGTCCATCACCTCGCGGACGTCGAGGGCGCGATGTTCCCGGAGCAGCTGCGACACCGAGGTGCCCTCGACGTACTGCATGACGAGGTACGGCGTCGGCTCGCCGCGCACCTCGACCTCGCCGTAGTCGTAGACCTGGGCGATGCCGGGGTGGTGCAGGGAACCGGCGAGCCGGGCCTCGTCCCGCAGCCGGGCGCGGAGCGCCTCGTCGTCGGCGTTGGCGCGCAGCAGCTTGATGGCGACCGAGCGGTCCAGCACCCGGTCGTGGGCACGACGCACGACGCCGCTGCCCCCCGACCCGAGCACGTCGACGAGCTCGTACCGACCCGCGAACAGGTCCTCGTCATCGCGCACCATGACAGACTCGTACCCCGGATCCCGCCACTGATTCAGCGAGATCCGGGGTACGTCAGGCCAGGTCAGGACTTCTCGAGGATGGCGACGACGCCCTGGCCGCCGGCCGCGCAGATCGAGATCAGGCCGCGGCCGCTCTGCCCGTCAGCACTGGCCTTCTGGTCGAGCAGCTTGGCCAGGGTGTTCACGATCCGGCCGCCGGTGGCGGCGAACGGGTGCCCGGCCGCCAACGACGAGCCGTTGACGTTGAGCTTGGTGCGGTCGATCGACCCCAGCGGCGCGTCCAGGCCGAGGCGCTCCTTGCAGAAGATCGGGTCCTCCCACGCCTTGAGGGTGGAGAGCACCTGCGAGGCGAACGCCTCGTGGATCTCGTAGTAGTCGAAGTCCTGCAGCGACAGGCCCTCGCGTTGCAGCATCCGCGCGACGGCGTACGCCGGGGCCATCAGCAGCCCCTCGCCACCGTGCACGTAGTCGACGGCAGCGGTCTCGTAGGCGGTCAGGTAGGCGAGCACGGGGAGGCCGCGCTCGTTGGCCCACTCCTCCGACGCGAGCAGCACCACGGAGGCGCCGTCGGTCAGCGGGGTCGAGTTGCCGGCGGTCATCGTCGCGGCTTCGCCCTTGCCGAAGACCGGCTTGAGCTTGGCCAGCTTCTCGGCCGAGGAGTCCGGTCGCAGGTTGGAGTCGCGCTCCAGGCCGCGGAACGGTGTGATCTGGTCGTCGAGGAAGCCGGCGTCGTACGCCGCACCGAGCCGCTGATGGGACAGGGCGGCCAGCTGGTCCTGGTCCTCACGGGTGATCTGCCACTCCAGGGCGGTCAGGGCGGCGTGGTCGCCCATGGACTTGCCGGTGCGGGGCTCGCCGTTCTGGGGGATCTCGAGGCCGATGTCGCCCGGCCGGATCGCCCCGAGGGCCTTGAGCTTGCCGGTGGTGTCGCGGGCGGCGTTGACCTTCATCAGCTTCTTGCGCAGCTTGTCGCTGATGGCGACCGGCGCGTCCGAGGTGGTGTCGGTACCGCCGGCGATGCCGACCTCGATCTGCCCGAGAGCGATCTTGTTGGCGACCTGGATCGCGGCCTGGAGGCCGGTGCCGCAGGCCTGCTGGATGTCGGTGGCCGGCGTCTCGGGAGCGAGCTTCGAGCCGAGCACCGACTCACGGGTCAGGTTGAAGTCGCGGGCGTGCTTGAGGACGGCCCCGGCAACGACCTCACCGACGGCCTCACCCTCGAGGCCGAAGCGGGTGACCAGGCCGTCGATGGCGGCGGTCAACATCTCCTGGTTCGAGGCGTCGCTGTAGGCGCCGTTGGAGCGGGCGAACGGAATCCGGTTGCCGCCGATGACGGCGACCCGACGAGTCTTGGAGTTCATGCGCTCATCCTTGCGGCTGGTCTCGCGAGAGGGAATGCAATGAGGGGCACATCACGAAATGTGGACACCCAGTTACACCTCTAGTTACATGACACCATGAGCGATCGTTACCAGGGTTTCGTCCAGTCCCCCGTCGGCAAGCTTCTCGTCAAGAACCTCGGCCTCCCCAGCCCGGTGCAGCTGGAGCGCTACACCGAGGGAGCACCTCTCGTCGACGGCACCGTCGCCGTCGGTGGCACCGGGCGACTGGTCGAGTCGCTCCCCGGCCTGATGGACCTGCTGGGCATCGCCAGCACCGCCGACACCCAGGGTGACGCGACCTTCAAGGGCCTGGTCTTCGACGCCACCGGCATCAGCAGCGCGGCCGACCTGGTCGCGCTTCGCGACTTCTTCACCCCGCTGATGCGTCGCCTCGACCGGTGCCCGCGCCTGGTCGTCATCGGCACCCCTCCCGAGGACGTGGACGGTGGCGAGCGTGTCGCCCAGCGTGCGCTCGAGGGCTTCACCCGGAGCCTCGGCAAGGAGGTCGGCCGTGGCGGCACCGTCCAGCTGGTCTACGTCGCCGACGGCGCCGAGGCAGCCACGGCCTCCACCCTCGCCTTCCTGCTCTCCCCCAAGTCCGCCTACGTCTCGGGCCAGGTGGTCCGGATCGGCGCGACCGGCAGCAAGAAGGCCGTCGACGTCACTGACTGGGCGCGCCCCCTGACCGGCAAGGTCGCCCTGGTGACCGGGGCCAGCCGCGGCATCGGCGAGCAGATCGCCCGGGTCCTCCACCGCGACGGCGCCACCGTCGTCGGGGTCGACGTGCCCCAGGCCGCCAGCGAGCTCCAGGCGCTGATGCGCGAGCTCGACGGCGACCACCTCACCCTCGACATCACCGGCAAGGACGCCCCGCAGCGGATCGCCCACCACCTGCAGGAGAAGCACGGCGGGGTCGACGTCGTCGTCCACAACGCGGGCATCACCCGCGACAAGAAGCTGGCCAACACCGACGAGGACCGCTGGAACTCCGTCCTCAACGTCAACCTGGTCGCCCCGGAGCGGATCACCCGCGAGCTGCTCGACCAGGGTGTGATCAACGACAACGGCCGGATCATCGGCGTCGCCTCGATCGCGGGCATCGCCGGCAACGTCGGCCAGACGAACTACGCCGCCTCGAAGGCCGGCGTGATCGGTCTCGTGGACTCGCTCGCCGACGAGCTGAAGGATGGCATCACCATCAACGCAGTCGCTCCCGGCTTCATCATCACCCAGATGACCGCGGCCGTCCCGTTCGCGACCCGTGAGGTCGGGCAGCGGATGAACGCCATGAGCCAGGGCGGCCTCCCGGTCGACGTCGCCGAGGCGATCGCCTGGTACGCCGGCCCCGGCTCGACCGCCGTCAACGGCAACGTGGTCCGCGTCTGCGGCCAGATGATGCTGGGTGCCTGATGGCGGCGAAGGACGTGAGGCGGTCAGCCCCGCGCGTCGTCGACGGCGCGCCGCACACCCTGCCGATGATGCTCAAGGCAGCCCTGCCGGCCCTGCCCGGTCTGAACCTCGTGCCCGGCATCGCCAAGCGCGGCGGTGACCTGCCGGACCTCGCGCTCACCCGTCACGACGTCCCGATCGACCTGGCCCACGTCACGTCGTACGCCGCGGTGTGCGGCTTCCCGCACAAGGACACCGTCCCGGTGACCTACCCACACATGCTGGCGTTCCCGCTGCACCTGGCGATCATGACCGACAGCTCGTTCCCGTTCCCGGCCGTGGGCACCGTCCACCTCGAGAACACCATCACCCAGCACCGGGCGATCGGCGTGGCCGAGAAGCTCCAGGTCACGGCGCGGCCCGAGAACCTCCGCCCGCACGCCAAGGGCCAGGTCTTCGACATGGTCACCACCGTGCACTCGCAGGGCGAGCTGGTCTGGGAGGAGGTCTCCACGTTCCTCCGTCGGGGCAAGGGCGACGAGCAGGCGGCTGCGGGCCTGGTCTTCCAGGACTCCCCTGTGGGCCGCACCGAGTGGAAGCTCCCCGCCGACCTCGGCCGGCGCTACGCCGGCGTCTCCGGCGACCACAACCCGATCCACCTCTACCCGCTGACCGCGAAGGCGCTGGGCTTCCCGCGCCAGATCGCGCACGGCATGTGGAGCAAGGCCCGCTGCCTGGCCGCCGTCGAGAACCGGCTGCCCGACGCGGTCCGGGTCGAGGTCGCTTTCAAGAAGCCGGTGCTGCTCCCGGGCACCGTCGCCTTCGGCACCGAGCGGACCGACGACGCTCACGCCTTCGCGCTCACCAGCCCGAAGGACGGGGCGCCGCACCTGCTCGGCCGGGCGGTCTCGCTCTAGGGTCGCGCGTCCCCGAACGCCACCGAGACGACCCGACGTACCTGGGCCGCGGTGGGTGACGTCGAGCGACGCTCGGCAAAGGTGGCCGTGGCCGGATTCCACACGCCGACGTCCGTCTTGCCGTTGCCGTCCCAGTCACCGGTCACCGGCAGGTCGCCCGGCTGGCCGAACTGGACCTGGGCTGTCCAGGCGAGGCCGTCGGCGTCGACGATCCGCAAGGTGAACGTCGCCGTGGCGACGTCGAAGACCCCGACATCGGTACGACGATCGCCGTCCCAGTCACCGGTCACCGGCAGGTCGTCGGCGTCGCCCAGCGTCACGACGGACACCGTCGCGTCCGCCGCCCGCAACCGGAAGGTGCTGGTCGCAGGCCTGCGGGTCCCGATCTCCCACAGGCCGTCGCCGTCCCAGTCACCCGCAACCGGCAGGTCGGCGGGCTTGCCGTAGACGAGCGACGTGACGCCCAGCGGCGTCTTCAGGGCGAAGGTCTTGGTCCCGGGCGTGCGGACGCCGGGGTTGACCCGGCCGTCCCCGTCCCAGTCGCCGACCACCGGCTGGTCGGCACCGCCGCCGAACGCGATCACCTTGGGAGCCTTGTCCTGCCGGTGCACCTGGAAGGTCGCCGTCTCCGTCCGCCGGAACACCGCGAGCTCGGCCTCCGGACCGGCCAGGAAGTTCCCGGCCACGGGGACGTCGACGCAGTTGGCGGAGGCGAGGGTGCTGCCGAAGACGAACTTCACCGCGTTGAACCACGGGGCGATCACGCCGTCGGCGTCACGCTCCTCGAAGTGGAGGTGGGGGCCCGAGGAGTTGCCTGTGTCCCCCACGGTGCCCAGCAGGGTCGCCTGGTCGACCGTCTGACCCACGGTGACGGCCACCGACTTCAGGTGCGCGTAGACCGTCGTCTCTCCGCTGGGGTGGGTGAGCCGGACCCAGTTGCCGTAGCCACTCGTGCCGCGGGGCTCCGCCACCGTCACCGTGCCCGGACCCGACGCCACGACGCCGTCGTCCTGGTCGTCCACGCGGTTCCAGTCCACTGCCTTGACACTGGGGCTGTGGTTGGCGCGGGTGGCACCGGTCCACTCCTGCCCGCACGGGAACGGCATCTGGAAGTGGGTGTCCGGTGCCGCGACGGCCGGGGCCGCGGTGAGCACGGCGGCGACGACGACTCCGGTCGTCAGCACGGCCCGCGTCAGCGTGGCTCCCATGGCGGTGGCACCTCGTCGTCGGGGCGACCACCCGGGGAGTCACAGGAACACCACGAGATCACTGTCGCCACAAAAGTAGCCAACCGTAACCGGTGTTCGGCGTGTCTGTCACGAATGACAACGGTGTAATGCTATACGCAGGCCCTCGAGCCAGTCACCGACGCGGTCGGATCAGGCCCTCCTGGGCCACCGAGGCGACCAGCTGACCGTCCTGCGTGTAGACCTCCGCGAACGCCAGGCCGCGTCCGCCCTGGGCGGACGGCGAGTGCTGGTCGTAGAGCCACCAGTCGTCGGCGCGGAACGGCCGGTGGAACCAGATGGTGTGGTCCAGCGACGCCATCATGATGTCGTGCGGCTTGGTGTCGTGGGCGGCCAGCGTCGCGCCGAGCAGGCTCATGTCGCTCGCGTAGGTGAACGCGGCGAGATGCACGTGGGGGTCGTCGCCCAGCCCCTCGGCCACCCGGATCCACATCCGCGCCTGGGACGGCCGGCTCGCGTCGAGCGGCAGGTCGTGGATGTTGTGCCGGGAGTTGCCGAGCCAGCGCGCCTCGAGCGAGGCCCACTCCTTGGCGAGGGCGTCGGCGTCCTCGTTGCCGGCGCCGCGCATGAGCTCGACCATGTCGATGCCCTGCTCGGGCCCGGGCACGTCGGGCATGACCTCCTGGTGCTCGAGGCCCTCCTCGACGCGCTGGAAGTTGGCGGTCTGGTAGTAGATCGCCCGGCCGTGCTGCCGGGCCACGACCCGGCGGGTGGCGAACGACCGGCCGTCCCGCAGGGCCTCGACGTCGTAGACGATCGGCACCGACGTGTCGCCCGGCAGCAGGAAGTAGGAGTGCAGCGAGTGGACGACGTACGCAGGGTCGACGGTGCGGATGCCCGCCACCAGGGCCTGGGCCGCGACCTGGCCGCCGAAGACGCGCTGGCGGTCGGTGTCGGGCTGGCGCCCGCGGAAGAGGTTGGTGTCGATGGACTCGAGGTCGAGCAGCTCGACCAGCCGCTCGGCAGATGTGGACACGCGGGTCCTCTCAGGTCTGGTCGTGGTCGGGGTCCGGGCCGTCCAGCCCGGCGAGGAACTGCTCGACCTGCCGGCCGATCTCGTCACCCGTCGGGAGCGGCTCGTCGGACGCCAGGAGGTTGTCGCCCGACTGCTCCGAGCGCTCGAAGGAGTCGTACTGCTGCTCGAGGGCCGCGACCACCTCGCCCACCTCCTCGTTGCTGGCGAGGTAACGGGCGATCTCCGCCTCGCGGTCCTCCGCCTCCGCGCGCAGCCCGGAGACGTCGATGGTCAGGCGGCCGGCCCGCTCGACGTGCTCGAGCAGGGTCGCCGAGGCCTGCGGGTAGTCCAGCTGGGCGAGGTAGTGAGGGATGTGGGCGACGAAACCCATCGCGTCGTGGCCCCACTCCCCCAGCCGGATCTCGAGCAGCGCCTGGGCGCTGGCCGGGATCCGCAGCTCGCCGCGCCACGGGCTGTCGCCCGAGAGCAGGGTGACGTCGTTGGCGTGGTGGGTGATCGCGATCGGCCGGGTGTGCGGCACCGCCATCGGGACCGAGCCCATGCTGACCACACGGGTGACCCCGAACCGCTCGACGACCTTGCGGACCGCGCGGGCGAAGGCTTCCCACTTGGTGTCGGGTTCGGGCCCGTGGAGCAGCAGGTACTGCGTGTTGCCGGTGTCGCGGAGCAGCCGCGTCACGAGGCGTGGGGCGTCGTACGCCTCGTAGTGGTCACGCACGAACGACATGGCGGGACGCCGGGCGCGGTAGTCGTGCAGCTCGTCGACGTCGAAGGTCGCGACGACCGGGCCGTCGGACAGGTCCACGAGGTGCTGGGCCGCACGGGCCGCGGCGTTGCCGGCGTCGAGGAACCCGTCGAGGATGAGGACCAGCGTCAGCGGCTCCCCGGGCTCGCGCGAGTCGAGCTCAGGCACGTCGTCGACGATGTGCACGAGACGGGACTTCTGGGACACGCGGACCGACCTCTCCAGGACTGGACTTCTCTGCGTGGGCGCAGCGACGTCGCCCACCAGACTATTCCCCGTCGGCCGGGTGGTGACGGGTGACCACCCCCACACGGGCAAAGGCGCTCCGACATTGTTACCGAGGGGTAACGTTGCTCCGGCACCAACCCCCCGTCCACCTGAGGAGACCCCGACATGTCCCCAGCCCGACAGCTGCGCGAGGTCGTCTTCGTCGACGGCGTCCGCACCCCGTTCGGTGTCGGCAAGGCCACCGGCCAGTACGCCGAGACCCGCGCCGACGACCTCGTCATCAAGTGCATCCGTGACCTCATGCGCCGCAACCCGACGCTGCCGCCCGAGCGGGTGGACGAGGTCGCGATCGCAGCGACCACGCAGATCGGCGACCAGGGCCTGACCATCGGCCGCACGGCGGCGCTCCTCGCCGGCCTCCCGCAGAGCGTCCCGGGCTTCGCCATCGACCGGATGTGCGCCGGCGCGATGACCGCGGTGACCACCACGGCGTCCGGCATCGCCTTCGGCGCCTACGACGTGGCCATCGCCGGCGGCGTCGAGCACATGGGCCGCCACCCGATGGGCGAGAGCGTCGACCCCAACCCGCGGATCATGTCGGAGCGGATCGTCAACCCGGACGCGCTCGTCATGGGCAAGACCGCCGAGAACCTGCACGACCGCTACCCGAGCATCACCAAGGAGCGGGTCGACGCCTACGCCGTCCGCTCGCAGGACAAGACGGCGGCCGCCTACGAAGCGGGCAAGATCCAACCCGACCTGGTGCCCGTCGCCACCCGCTCCGCCGAGGAGGGCTGGGGCCTGGCCACGAGCGACGAGCCGATGCGCCCGGGGACGTCGATGGAGTCGCTCGCCTCCCTCAAGACCCCGTTCCGTGCCCACGGCAAGGTGACGGCCGGCAACGCCGCCGGCATCAACGACGGCGCGACCGCCTCGCTGCTGGCCGACGAGGAGACCGCGCGGGAGCTCGGGCTGCCCATCCGGATGCGGCTGGTGTCCTACTCGTACGTCGGTGTCGAGCCCGAGGTGATGGGCGCCGGACCGATCCCCGCGACCGAGAAGGCCCTGAAGCAGGCCGGCCTCACCATCGACGACATCGAGGCCTTCGAGGTCAACGAGGCCTTCGCCGTGCAGGTGCTGGCCTTCCTCGAGCACTTCGGCATCGCCGACGACGACGCCCGCGTGAACCCGTACGGCGGAGCGATCGCGATGGGTCACCCGCTCGCCTCCTCCGGCGTCCGGCTGATGACCCAGCTCGCCCGCCAGTTCGAGGAGCGGCCCGAGGTCCGCTACGGGCTGACCACCATGTGCATCGGCATCGGCATGGGCGGCACGGTCATCTGGGAGAACCCGCACTGGACTGGAGAGGCCGCCTGATGAGCGACATGGACACCCTGCTGAGCCGCGCCCAGGAGATCTCCTCCGACGCCGAGCGCGTCACGCAGGCCCACCTGCGCAAGGTCGCCCTGCCAGAGCGTGACGGCAGGAGCCCGGGCGTGCTGGGCCTGATCACCCTCGACAACGGCGAGGACCACACGAAGCCCAACACGTTCGGTCCGCGCGGACTGATCTCGCTGAACACCGCGATCGACGCCGCGCTGACCGACGACGAGGTCGTGGCCCTCGGCGTCACCGGCAAGCCGTTCATCCTGGCCGCCGGTGCCGACCTCACCTCGATCCAGGGCGGAGGCCCGGATGCCGTGCGCGTCGTCGCCGAGCTCGGTCACGCCGTCTTCCGGAAGCTCCAGGACGGTGGCAAGCCGTCGTTCGGCTTCGTCAATGGACTCGCCCTCGGTGGCGGGCTCGAGGTCGCGCTGCACTGCACCTACCGCACCGTGATGGACAGCGCCCCCGCGCTCGGGCTCCCCGAGGTCATGCTCGGCCTGGTGCCGGGCTGGGGCGGCGCCTACCTCGTGCCGAACCTGGTCGGCGCCGACAAGGCGGTCACGCTGATCGTCGAGAACCCGCTCAACCAGGGCAAGACGCTGGGCGGGCAGGCGGCGTACGACTTCGGTCTCGCCGACGCCTGCTTCTCCGGTGCCGACTACCTCGAGCAGTCGCTGCTCTGGGCCGCCGACGTGCTGACCGGGTCGGTCACCGTCGAGCGTCCTGTGGTCGACCGTGGCGAGGCCTGGGACGCCGCGGTGGCACGTGGAGAGCAGGTCGTGCAGTCCAAGACCGGTGGCGCCAGCCCGGCCGCACAGAAGGCCGTCGAGCTGATCGCCGCGGCCCGGGAGGCCGACCGGGACCAAGGCTTCGCCGCCGAGGACGACGCGCTCGACGCGATGTCGCAGACGCCGGAGCTGATCGCCAGCCTCTACGCGTTCGACCTGGTGCAGAAGCGGGCCAAACGCCCCGCGGGAGCGCCCGACAAGTCGCTCGCCCGTCCCGTGACGAAGGTCGGCATCGTCGGCGCAGGCCTGATGGCCAGCCAGCTGGCGCTGCTCTTCATCCGTCGTCTCGAGGTGCCCGTCGTGCTGACGGACCTCGACCAGGAGCGCGTCGACAAGGGCGTCTCCTACGTGCACGAGGAGATCGACAAGCTGCTGCTGAAGGGCCGCCTCAACCAGGACAGGGCCAACCGGTTCAAGGGCCTCGTCTCGGGCGCCGTCGACAAGGGCGAGGTGTTCGCCGACGCCGACTTCGTGATCGAGGCGGTCTTCGAGGAGATGTCGGTCAAGAAGGCCGTGTTCGCGGACGTCGAGAAGGCCGTGTCGCCCGAGTGCGTGCTGGCCACCAACACCTCGTCGCTGTCGATCACGGAGATGGCGGCCGACCTCGAGCACCCTGAGCGGGTCGTGGGCTTCCACTTCTTCAACCCGGTCGCAGTGATGCCACTGCTGGAGATCGTGCGGGGCGAGCAGACCGACGACGCCACCCTGGCGACCGCGTTCGCGACCGGCAAGGCGCTGAAGAAGACGTCGATCCTGGTCAAGGACAGCCCGTCCTTCATCGTCAACCGGCTGCTCGGCCGGTTCATGGGCGAGGTCGGGAAGATCGTCGACGAGGGCACGCCGGTCCAGGTGGCCGACTCCGCGTTCGGCGGTTTGGCCCCGATGCCGCCCTTCATGCTCCTGTCGCTGGTCGGTCCGGCGATCGCCCTCCACAACAACGAGACGCTGCACCGGGCCTTCCCGGACCGGTTCTACGTCTCCCCCGCCCTGGCCCGCGTGGTCGAGGCGCGCAAGACGTCCTACTACGGCCCGGACGGCACCATCGACCCTGAGGTCGAGGCGTTGCTCGAGAAGCCGGAGAACCCGGTCGTGCTCGAGCCCGAGCAGGTGCGCGCCCAGGTGCTCGAGGGTCTGGCCGAGGAGGCCCGGCTGATGCTCGACGAGGGCGTCGTCGCCGGGCCGCAGGACCTCGACCTGGCGATGATCACCGGAGCCGGTTTCTCGTTCTGGAACGGCGGGCTGACCATGCGGCTCGACATCGACGGCATCTCTGAGCGGGTCAGCGGCAAGAGGTTCCACTGATCACGCAGCCGCACGCCGACTGGTACCTCGGCACGAACTTCACACAGAGCCACGGTTGCATCCGTCTCAGCAGGGCGATGTCGTTGCGGCTGTGGAGCTTCACGTCCACCGGAGCCAGGGTGCGGGTCGTCTAGCTCCCCGCGGACTGCGCCGCGTCGGCCTCGAGCTTGCCCAGCCGGCTGTTGCGGACGCCGTACGTGAAGTAGACGACCATGCCGATCGCCATCCACACGAGGAACCGGACCCACGTGCCGCCGGTCAGGTTGAGCATCAGGTAGAAGCAGAGCAGGACGGACGAGGTCGCCACGACGTAGACGGCGGGGGTGCGGAACGACCGCTCCAGGTCCGGTCGGCTCCGGCGCAGGATCACCACGCCGATACTGACGAGCACGAACGCGAAGAGCGTGCCGATGCTGACGAGGTTGACGAGCGTGGCCAGGTCGACGAAGCCGCCGATGATCGCCACCGCGATCCCGGTGACGACGGTGATGACGTACGGCGTGCCGAACGTCGGGTGCACCTTGGCGAGGCCGCGGGGCAGCAGGCCGTCGCGAGCCATGGCGAAGGCGACGCGGGTCTGGCCGAGCATCAGGATCATCACGACCACGATCAGTCCGATGCACGCGCCGATGGCGATCAGCCGCCCCATCCACTCGAGGCCGACGGCGTCGAACGCGCTGGCGAGCGGAGCGGGGTCGCCCTCCTCGATGTCGCTGTACTTCTGCATGCCGGTGACGACCAGGCTGACCGCCATGTAGAGCACGGTCACGATCACCAACGAGCCGAGGATGCCGCGCGGGACGTCCCGCTGCGGGTTCTTCGTCTCCTCCGCGGTGGTGGCGACGATGTCGAAGCCGATGAACGCGAAGAACACGATCGACGCCCCGGCGACCACCCCGGCGATGCCGTAGACGGCCGGGTCGACGCCGAGCAGGGAGCTGATCAGGGTGCTGTCCATGAAGCCGCCGGTGCCCTTGGGGGCGGGCTCGGACGGCGGGACGAACGGCGAGTAGTTGTCGGCCTTGACGTAGCCGATGCCGAAGACGATCACCGCGCCGACGACGAGCAGCTTGATCGCCACGATGATCTGGTTGAGCATGCTCGAGAACTTGATGCCGGCGACCAGGACGCCCATGACGAGCAGCGAGATGATCACCGCCGGCAGGTCGACCACACCGTCGGACGCGGAGCCCAGCGAGGTCGGCACCTCCATGAACGTGCCGGCGACGACCTCCTGGAAGTAGCCGGAGAAGCTCGTGGCGAGGGCGGCCGAGCCGATCGTGAACTCGAGGACGAGGTCCCAGCCGATGATCCACGCGATCAGCTCGCCGAAGGTGGCGTAGCTGAACGTGTAGGCGCTGCCTGCCACCGGCACCGTCGAGGCGAACTCGGCGTAGCAGAGGGCGGCGAGGGCACAGGCGAGACCGGCGATGGCGAAGGAGAGAGTGATCGCCGGTCCGGAGTTGGTCTTGGCCACGGTGCCGGTGACGACGAAGATCCCGGCGCCGATGATGACGCCGACCCCGAAGATGATCAGGTCGAGGACCCCGAGATTCTTCTTCAACCGGTGCTCGGGCTCGTCGGTCTCGGCGATGGACTGCTCGACGGACTTGGTGCGGAACACGTTCATGACCAGCAACCTATGCCGATCCGGCCCGCCGGTGCGACCCCGGTGTCAGCCGAACGTGGCTTCGATGAGGTCCCCCGCGCGCCTGGCGAGCTGGTCGGTGGTGACGCCGTACCTCTTCTCGACCAGGGCGGACACCTCGCGGAAGTCCGCGGGGCGCTCCTCCCGGATCGCGTCGAGCAGGCGGTAGGGCTCGTCCTCGCCGTGCTCGAGGGACAACCATTGCATCGAGAACCAGGCGAGCCCGTAGCTGACGCCCCAGTCACCCCGGTGGAAGAGTCCGTCCGGCGGCATCTGGGTGATCCCCTCCTCCGCCGCGGCGACCGCTGCCGGAGAGATGAAGTAGACCGCGTCCCCGCGGTGGGCGGTGTACTCCGCGATGCCCTCGGTCACCCAGACCGGCGTTCGCTCGTCCCGGGGGGCCGCCAGTGCCGTGTGCGCGATCTCGTGGCGCAGGACCGACCGCACGCCGACGGCAGGACGCCCGAGCATCACGGGGGCGATCACGATCCGCGAACCGATCACCTGCTCGTCCGGGCCGCGCACCGGGAAGGCCACCCCACCCAGGTTGGAGATCTCGACCGGGTCGAAGCCTTCGTAGCGCAGCGTGGCCGTCCGCGACGGGGCCAGCACGATCACGTGCTCGCTCCACGCGCCCGGCACGTCGCGCGCGACGGCCGAGCGGGCCTCCTCGGCCAGAGCGACGAACTCCTCGCGGTGGCGGACCGATCCCTGGTCGAACGCGACGATCACCCGGTCCCTGACCACGAGCTCGACGCCGGGCAGCAACCACGGCGCGAAGCCCACCTCGGAGCGGTCGACGTGGTCCCGGACCAGCCGCCATCCGTCGGGCCCTCGCTCGAAGTCCATCCGGTGGCGGGTGGGCACGGGAGCGGCGTCGAAGCCCGCCAGGCGGACCAGCATGTCGACGTCGGCGCGGTACCGGTCGCCCCCGACCGCCGGATCGTGCATGCCCAGGTCGAACGAGACCGACTGCACCGGCAGCCCCGTCAGTGCACGGAAGTGCCGCAGCTGCTCGGCGCGCGCCGGCCCCGCGGCGATCCCCGCCGCGAACGCGTCGGCGTCCTCCGCCAGGATCGCGGCCGCCCGGCGCTGCAGCAGACCCTCGATCCGGTCCCGGGCGTCGTCCGCCGCGGGTGAGGGCGAGCCGGACGACGCGGGCGACGGCTCAACGGTGGGACCGTCGTCGCCCGTGCACCCCGCGAGCGGCACGACGAGGACGAGCACCACCCTGGCCAGTGCGGTGCGAAGCCGGCTCACCCGTCCGAGCCCTCGCTCGGCTTGTCGGACGGCTTGTCGGACGGATCGTCCGTCGACTCGTCGGAGGTCTCGTCGCTCGGCGACTCCGAGGGCTCGGGGCTCGTCTCGGGCTCGGGCCGGAAGGTGTCCAGCATCAGCCGGCCAGCCTTGCGGGCGAGCTGGGCCTCATTGATCTGCAGCACCCGCTGGAGGACCCCATCGGCTCCGTCCGGGCCGGACATCGCGTCGAGGAGCACCCACAGCATCGACTCGTCGTAGGACTCGGCGAGGTACTCGCAGGCCCACCACGCGACGCCGTAGTTGGCCTCCGAGGCCGAGCCGTTGAACTCGTCGTCGGCGGGCATCGCCGTGAGGCCGCGCTCGGCCGCGTCGAGGGCGGCGCCGGAGATCGCCCGGGCCGAGGGTGCGAGAGGCTGCACGGAGACGTACTCCGCGAGGCCCTCGCTGAACCAGGTCGGCGCGTCGGTCTGACGCTCGCCGAGGGCGACGTGGGTGAGCTCGTGCCGGATCAGGCGCTGCCGGGCGGGACCGGGGTTGGCGACCATCGTCGGGTTCAGCAGGAACCGGGTCGAGGCAACCTTGGCGCTGCCCGCACGTGCGGCCACCGGGAACGTGACCGCGTCGATGGCGAGCGGGTCGTCACCGGGCAGGCCGTCGAGATCGGCGAGGAACGCGGGGTCGGACAGCCCGTAGACGACCACGCGTCCGTCCCAGTCGTAGGGCACCTGGGACCGGACGGCGGCGACACCGCCCTGGACGTCTGCCACCACGGCCCCGGCCTGCGCCGCGCTACCGGCGTCGAAGATGCCGAGGACGCTGCTGCCGGCGACGACGGTCACCGGCCCGGTCTCCCACGGCTCGGCGTCGACGTCGTTCTGCTCCTCCCACGGGCGGTCGCTCGTGGACGCCAGCAGGAAGCGGTCACCCTTGCCGCGCGCGAACAGATAGCGGTCCCGGGTCACGACGGGCACGGCGTCGTACCCGTCGAGCTGGAGGGTGACGTCGACCTCCGCCCAGTAGGCCTTCCCCTCTCTCACGAGCGAGGTGGGGTCGAGGCGGTAGCCGAGCTCCGCGACCGGCAGCGTGACCAGGTTGTCGAAGTACGTCGCCTGGAGCCGCGCGAACGCGGCGTCCTTGCCGTCGACTCCGGCGAGGAAGGCCTCCCGGTTCGCGTTGCGTAGTGCGTCCGCGCGGCGCGCCAGCGCCCGGGTCACCCCGCGGGCGACGTCGGGAACGTCGACCGCGGCCTCGGACTTGTCCTGCTGGGCACTGGGCGCCGCGGCGGGAGGGGTCTCGTCGTCGGAGCTGCAGCCCGCGAGTGCGCAGACGAGGACGAGCACGACGGCAAGGGCCGCACTCCCCCGTGGGCGGACGTCAGAACGTGTGGTCGGCATTGACCGGTGAACGACCCTCGGCCACAGCCGTTACGTCCTCGACGATGCCGAGCGCGATCGACTGTGCGGACAACCCGATCCGGTCGAGGATCGCGGCCCGCTTGGCGTGGCCGAGGAACTCCTGCGGGATGCCGTGCAACCGGAAGGGCGTGTGCACGCCCTCGTCGTTGAGGGTCTGCAGCAGCACGGCGCCGCAGCCGCCGATCCGCCCGTTGTCCTCGAGGCTGACGACGAGGCCGTGGGTGCGGGCGAGCTCGATGATGGCGGGGTCGACGGGCTTGACCCAGCGCGGGTCGACGACCGTGACTCCGATGCCCTGGGCGACCAGTCGGCCGGCCACGTCGACGGCCACGGTGGCCATCGAGCCGACGGCCACGATCAGCACGTCCTTGGTGCCGTTGCGCACGAGCACGTCGGCGCCGCCGGCGGTGCCGACCGCCTCGATGTCGTCGGGCGGCGGGCCCTTGGGGAAGCGGACGACCGTGGGGGCGTCGCCGACCTCGACCGCCTCGTTGAGGAGCTCGCGCAGCCGGGTCGCGTCCCGTGGGGCCGCGAGCCGGAGCCCGGGTACCACCTGGAGGATCGACATGTCCCACATGCCGTTGTGGCTGGCGCCGTCGTCGCCGGTCACCCCGGCGCGGTCGAGCACGAAGGTGACGCCGCACTTGTGCAGGGCAACGTCCATCAGCACCTGGTCGAAGGCCCGGTTGAGAAACGTCGCGTATACCGCGAACACCGGGTGCAGGCCACCCATGGCGAGACCGGCGGCGCTGGTCGCGGCGTGCTGCTCGGCGATGCCGACATCGAAGGTGCGGTCGGGGAAGCGGGCGGCGAAGGCGTCGAGGCCGACCGGGTGCATCATCGCGGCGGTGATCGCGACGACGTCCTTGCGCTTCTCCCCCACCTCGACGATCGCGTCGGAGAAGTGGTCGGTCCAGATCTTGCCCTTGGGCTTCTCGGCACCCGTCTGCACGTCGAACGGGCCGGGACCGTGGAACTGGTCGGCCTCGTGCCGCTCCGCCGGGTCGTAGCCGAAGCCCTTGCGGGTCAGCGCGTGCACGATCACCGGGCCGCCGAACCGCTTGGCCTGCGCCAACGCCTGCTCCATGGCGACGCGGTCGTGACCGTCGACCGGGCCGACGTACTTCAGGCCGAGGTCCTCGAAGAGGCCCTGCGGGGCGAGGGCGTCCTTCATACCCTTCTTCATGGCGTGCAGGACGTCGTACGCCGCCGGGCCGACGCCGCGCACCGCGTTGAGCCGACGCCTGACCTGGTCGAGCACGGCTTCATAGCGCGGGTTGGTGCGCAGCGCGGTGAGCGCGTTGGCGAGGCCGCCGATGGTGGGCGTGTAGGAGCGGCCGTTGTCGTTGACGACGATCACCAGGCGGCTGTCGCGGGCGATCGCGATGTTGTTGAGGGCCTCCCAGGCCATCCCGCCGGTGAGGGCACCGTCACCGATGACGGCCACCACGTGGCGGTCCTCCCCGCGGATGACGTAGGCCTTGGCCAGCCCGTCGGCGTAGGAGAGGGCGGTCGACGCGTGGGAGTTCTCGACGATGTCGTGGTCGGACTCGGCCTGGCTGGGGTAGCCGCTGATGCCACCCTCCTGCCGGAGCTGGTCGAAGCCCGCGCGGCGACCGGTCAGCAGCTTGTGCACGTAGGCCTGGTGCCCGGTGTCGAAGACGACCCGGTCGCGGGGCGAGTCGAAGGTGCGGTGGATCGCCATCGTCAGCTCGACGACGCCGAGGTTGGGACCGACGTGGCCGCCGGTGCGCGCGCAGGTGGCGATCAGGACGTCGCGGATCTCGCTCGCGAGGTCGTCGAGCTGGGCGTCCGAGAGGGCGCGCAGGTCGCGCGGGGTCGTGATCGACTCGAGATGGCCCATGCGAGCGAGTCTAGTGGCGGGTCGTCAGAGGTCGAGAACTGCGACGGCCGGTTCCTCGAGGCTGCCCATCCAGACCCTGCCGTCGTGCTCCCGAACCCCGGTCACCATGTGGTAGCCGGCGTGCTGGACGTCACAGTCGTGCACGAGGACTCCGGCGTCGTCGTACGCCTGCACCCGGATGGTCCGTTTCGGCTTCGGCTGCAGCTTCTCGGGGATTCGCGTCACCTGGCGGCGCAGCCACAGCGGCCCGCGGGCGAGCAGCTCGACGATGGGGTCGACCGGCGACGCGATGGTGACCCAGATCAGGCCGTCGCTCCCCCGCGCGATGTTGTCGGGATAGCCGGGCAGGTCGTCCACGAGCAGGTCGCGCTGACCCGCGCGCTCCCCCGTGATCCAGTGCCGGACGACGGTGCGGCCCCGGGTCTCGGCGACCGCGACGAACGACTCGTCGGCCGACAGCGCGACGCCGTTGGCGAAGGCCAGGCCGTCCAGGACCACCTCGATCGTGCCGTCCGGGTCGCGACGGGCGAGGCGACCGGTGCGGGTGTGCTGGACGAAGTCGTCCTTCCACTGGTCGATGCCGAACCGGCGAGAGGAGTCGCTGAACCAGATCGCGCCGGACGAGGCGACGGCGGCGTTGTTGCAGAACCGCATCCGGTCGTCGCCGATGCTCTCGGCGAGCGTCTCGATGCCGCCGGAGGCGGTGTCGACCCGCAGCAGGCCCCGGTGCGCGTCACAGATCAGCAGCCGGCCGTCGCCGTCGAGCTCGATGCCGAGCGGTCGCCCGCCCGTGTGCGCGACCCGGTCGATCTTCCGACCGTCGGGCGAGATCCGCAGGATGCTGCCGTCCTCGGTGCCGGTGAAGACCGCACCCTCGTCGCGTCCGTGGGTGCCGACGACGACGTCCTCGGCGCCCTTCCCCGGGACCGGGATCACCTGGAAGCTCATCGGGCTGGTCATGAGGTCATCCTCTCGTAGGCGACGGAGTCGAGGAAGGCCGGCAACGCGATCCTCGCGGCTGCGGTCAGGTCGAGCTCGCGGGCCCGGGAGGGTTCGACGAACACGATCTGGCGGCCCTCGTGGCACTCGATGTCGGCGTCGGTCAGGTCGGTGCGCAGGACGAACACCTGGAAGTCGTCGTCGGTCGCGCTGTGCTCGTGGAAGACGGTGAACTGCCCGAACAGCTCCAGCCCGTCCTCGAGGTGCAGGCCGGTCTCCTCCTCGAGCTCGCGGTAGGCACCGGCGACGTAGTCCTCATCCTCGTCGAGGTGCCCGCCGCAGAAGCCCCACTTCTCGGGGTCGATCGCGGGGTGCTCGTCACGCTCCTGGAGGAGGACCCACCCGCGGGCGTCGACGAGGACGATGCTGGAGAACCGGGTCATGGCGCGACGCTACCGTCGCCGCCCGCCGGGTCAGAGGCGGGCGACGTAGCGACGGCCGCGGATCGCCTCCTCGACGAGACCGACGGACCGGCGCACCCCCATCAGGCGGGCCTCTTCCAGCTGGAACGTCTGCACCGCCGCCTCGACGACCTCCAGGGACGCCACGTCACGCAGGTCGGCGCGCACCTCGCTCAGGCCGCGGCGGCACACCGCCTGGCTCGCCTCGACGTGCAGCACCGCGAACCGTGCGAGCACCACGACATGGCGCCGCAGACCGGCGTAGCGGCGGTAGTCGGCGGGACAGAGATCGAGCAGCCAGCTCGCCGCCGTGACCTCCCAGTCCGGCGCGTCGGGCGGCCGGACCTCACGGGGCCAGCCGGGTGGAGCGACGTGTCGGACCATGGGTTGATCGTACTCCGCGTTCGAACGCGTGTTCGATGAGGCGTGTCGCGTTGTCCTCGGAGCCCTCCACCCGCCACAATGCACAGGTGGAAGCCCATGTGGCAGTGGACCTCGAGCTACCCCCCGTGGCGACCAGCGCCGGCGAAGCGCGGAGAATTCTGCGTGACGCACTCTCGGGCGCCGAGTCCGACGACTCGGTCGACGCCGCTCAAGTCGCGGTCAGTGAGATCGTCACGAATGCACTCGTGCACGCCGGTACGCCGATGCGGCTGCGGGTGCTCCTGCAGGCATCCGGCCTGCGCGTCGAGCTGCGTGACGGCAGCCCCCACCTCCCCCACCGGCGGGACTACTCGTCCGTCGCCGCGACCGGCCGGGGCCTCCACATGGTCGCCCAGATGGTCGACCGCTGGGGTGCCTACCCCGATGGTCGCGGCAAGGTGGTCTGGTTCGAGATCGTCGACGACAGCCGGGAGTCGGGTGACGTCGTCGGCCAGGTCCCGGACAGCGAGCTCCCCGCGTCCGACGGCTCGATCGAGATCGAGCTCATGAACATGCCCCTGCTCATGCACGCCGCCTGGCAGGAGCACGCCGCCGCGCTGCTGCGCGAGATGATGCTGATCCGCCTCGACGAGGACCTCTCCGCCCTCGAGCACCACGCCGGTGCCAGCGACGCCCTCAGCGTGCTGTTCGAGCAGGTGCCGGTGCCCGACCTGGGCGAGGACCCTGAGGCGATCATGGGCTCGGCCACCGAGCCTGCTGTCTCGCTCAGCAAGCTCACGCTTCGTGTGCCCCGGACGTCCCTCGCCCACTTCGACCTGCTCGACGACATGCTCGAGGACGCGGTCGCGCTCGCCGACCTGGGCGAGCTGCTGTCCCCGCCCACGCAGCCGGAGATCCGCGTGATGCGGAAGTGGATCTGCGAGCAGATCCGCACCCAGTCCGAGGGCCACGTCGGCCTGGCCTGGGTCTCGTCCGCCGACGCCCCGCCGATCACGCTCAACCCGCTGGACTGGGACTCCGCGGAGGTGAACACCTCGGACCGCGCCCTGCTCACCGCGGACGACGCCAACCTGATCATCGCCGCGAGCCCCTCGGCGCTGGCGGCCATCGGGTTCGAGCACCTCGACGACCTCGTGGGCAAGCGGCTGATCTCGATCATCCCGCTGCGCTACCACCAGGCGCACATCGCCGGGTTCACGCTGCACCTGGTCAACGGCCGCAGTCCCCTGCTCGGCCAGCGGGTGACGGTGCCGGTGGTCCGGGCCGACGGCACGGAACAGGACATGGAGCTCGTGCTGGCGGCCACGCCGCTCCCCAACGGGCGACGGATCTTCACCGCCGAGTTCTTCTAGGAGCGAGGAGGGCGTCGACCATCGCCACCACGGTCGGTCCCTCGTCGCCGAAGGCCGCCTCGACCACCCGGCGTACGACGGAGCGGTCCGCGGCCTGCACCGACCGGATCTCGATCACCCGAGGCTGCCGTCGCCCGTGTAGGGCACCTCGACGTTCCAGAACTCCTCGTCCTGGAGGGCAGCGGCGTGGATCGCCTCGGCCACGCGGTCGGGGGTGAAGGCGCCCTCGCGGGCCAGCGTGCCGCGCACGGTGACCGAGACGGCGCGGATGCCCTCCGGCTTGAGCGTGGTGTCGATGCTCCGGACGAGGTTGCGCAGGCCGGCCTTCTGCACGCCGAGCGACGCGGCCTGGTTCCACGGCATGTCGGCCGCCATGCTGCCGGTCGCCGTCACCCGGCCACTGGAGCGCATGAAGGGGCGGGCCGCCTGCAGGGCGGTGAGCAGGGCACCGACACCGAGCGCGACGTCCTCGAGCAGGTCGGCCGCAGTCAGCTGCAGCGGGTCCTTCTCGCGGAAGGCGCTGGGGTTGAAGTGCAGGACGTCGATGCGACCGAAGCCCTCGCCGAGCCCCGCCACGGCCGCGCTGGCCGCCTCGACGTCGGTGGCGTCCACGACCGCCCACTCGACGGCGCTGCCGAGCCCGCGGACCTGTCCGGCGAGCTCGGTCAGCTGGTCCTCGTCGGTCCCGAGCAGGCCGACGTCGTAGCCGTCGGCGGCGAACCGCCGGGCCACCGAGCCGCTGACCCCGGGGCCGGCGCCGACGATGACGATCGCTGGATTGCTCATGGGTTTCTCCTATGTCAAGCCGCGGCTGCGAGTCCAGTCGCAGTGCGAGCCTGATGGTCGGTGTGGAGGTGGTTGAAGACGATGCGGGCGAGGCGCCGCTTGAGGCAGCG
>JBKJUE010000041.1:0-5458 GCA_046590395.1 Nocardioides sp. | reverse complement strand
CGTCTGCCACTGCCGGACCATGCCGAGCGACTCGTTGTTGATGATCGCGACCTTGATGGGGATGTCGTTGATCGCGCAGGTGGCGAGCTCCTGGTTGGTCATCTGGAAGCAGCCGTCACCGTCGATCGCCCACACGGTCATGTCGGGGACGCCGACCTTGGCGCCCATGGCGGCGGGAACGGCGTAGCCCATGGTCCCGAGGCCACCGGAGTTCAGCCACTTGTTGGGGTGCTCGTAGCCGATGAACTGGGCGGCCCACATCTGGTGCTGCCCGACCCCCGACGTGAACACGGTGTCGGGGCCGGCGATGGCGCCCAGCCGCTCGATGACGTACTGCGGCGCGAGCCCGCCGTCGGTGGGCTCGTCGTAGTCGAGGGCGTACTTCTTCTTCAGGCCGGCCAGGAACTCGACCCAGGCCTCGTAGTCACCGGTGTTGCCGGCGTCGGCCTCGGTCTTGAGCGCCACGATCAGGTCGCTGATGACCTCGCGGCAGTCGCCCACGATCGGGACGTCGGCGACGCGGTTCTTGCCGATCTCCGCGGGGTCGATGTCGGCGTGGATGACCCGTGCGCCGGGTGCGAACGAGTCGAGGTTGCCCGTCACCCGGTCGTCGAAGCGGGCACCGAGGCTGATGATCAGGTCGCTGCGCTGCAGGCCGGCCACGGCGGAGACGGTGCCGTGCATGCCGGGCATGCCGAGGTGCTGCGGGTGGCTGTCGGGGAAGGCGCCGCGGGCCATCAGCGTGGTGACGACGGGCATGCCCGTCAGCTCGGCCAGGACCTTGAGCTCGCGGGACGCACCGGCGCGGATCGTGCCGCCTCCGACGTACAGCACCGGGCGGCGGGCCTCGAGGATGAGCCGGGCGGCCTCGCGGATCTGCTTGGAGTGCGGGCGGGTCACCGGGCGGTAGCCGGGCAGGTTGAGCTCGCCGGGCCAGTCGAAGGTCGTGGTCGCGGTGAGGGCGGACTTGGCGACGTCGACCAGCACCGGCCCGGGGCGTCCGGTCGAGGCGATGTAGAAGGCCTCCGCGACCGTGCGCGGGATGTCGGCCGGGTTGGTGACCAGGAAGTTGTGCTTGGTGATCGGCATCGTGATGCCGCGGATGTCGGCCTCCTGGAAGGCGTCGGTCCCGATGGCGGCGGCCCCCACCTGACCCGTGATCGCGACGAGCGGGACCGAGTCCATGTGCGCGTCGGCCAGCGGGGTCACGAGGTTGGTCGCGCCCGGCCCGGAGGTGGCCATGCAGACACCCACCTTGCCGGTGGCGGCGGCGTACCCCTGCGCGGCGTGCCCGGCACCCTGCTCGTGGCGCACCAGGATGTGCCGGATCCGGCTGTCCATCAAGGGGTCGTACGCCGGAAGGATCGCGCCCCCGGGGATGCCGAAGACGTTCTCGGCACCGGCTGCCTCCAGCGACCTGATCAGGCTCTGCGCGCCGGTGATCGGCGTGCCCGTCATCTCGCTCATCGCCCTGCTTCCTCGTCCGTTCCTACGGTGTCCGACACCGGCTGCCCAACAAAAAACCCCTCGGCCGGATGGCAACGAGGGGATGACGCGGGGGTTGGGTCAGGGACTCAACTCACGCGTCGCGTGCGTACAAGAATCATCGTGCGCATGCGACAACGGTCGCGGTCCGGCTCGTCGCCGTCAACCCAGTCTCTCAGGACGTCCCAGATGTTGGGACGGCGGTCCCACATATTGGCGATCAGTTGCGGCTGGCACTGGTGCAGATGCACGCCTTGTTGCCCTGGGCGTCCGCGAGGACGGTGAAGGCGGGTGCCTCGTCGTCGGCGACCAGCACTCCCCCGGCGGCCAGCGCCGCGGCGATCCGGTCGGCCGCGACCTCGGGTGCGACCCAGACGTCGTAGTGGAACCGCTGGCGCGGCTCGTCGTGGGCGTCGGTCCCCTGGAACCACAGGGCGGGCAAGGAACCGGCGGGGTCGACCACGTCGTTGTCGTCGTCGCCACCCTCGGGCAGGCCGAGGACGGCTGCCCAGAACGGCCTGATCGCCACCCAGTCCCACGAGTCGAGGGCGAGCTCGACGAGCGTCACCGCGGACCGGTCGGCACTCGCGCCCTCGGCGGCCGCCAGCTCGCTGATCCGCCGGGCGAGACGGATGTCGCGGTCGGTCACGCCCCCGGCGTCGTGGCTCATCAGCTTCACGTCGAGGTGGGGATAGCGCAGGTCGAGGTCGGGGTGGTGGTCCATCGCCTCCGCCTCGGCACCGATCACGTTGGCCAGCCGGAGCCCGGTCGCGAAGTCTCCGGTCGCGAAGCGCGCGTGCAGCGCGGAAGCGAGCTTCGTCCAGTCGGCGAGGCCCTCGGCCTCCACCGCATCGTGTCCCATGGTCTTGCTGCTCATGGCAGCACCTCCTGTCCGATCGGTCCGGGGTTGTGGGCGATCTCCCAGCGGAAGCCGTCGGGGTCACCGAAGTAGCCGGTGTAGCCGCCCCACTCCCGTTCGGTTGCTGCGTGCACCGGGTCGGCACCCGCCTGCCGGGCGGTCTCGAGGACCGCATCGACCTCCTGGCGAGTAGCCACGTTGTGGGCGAGGGTGACCGGCGCCAGGCCCGGCCCGCGGGCGATCGGCCCGACCTCCGCCGCGAACTCCACAGCGTTCCACAGGGAGAGGACGACGTGCTGGCCGACCTTGATCATCAGCACCTCGCCCGGCACGTCGAGCGCGGCCTCCCAGCCGAGCCCGTCGACGTAGAACGCACGGGTGGCGTCGAGGTCGCGCACCGCCAGGGTGACGAAGCTGAGCCGTTGGTCCACGACGATCACCCTGCCACGCGAGACCGACAGGTCAACCTGGTCAGTCCGCGGTCAGGTCGGAGAGCGACGTCCGCTGCCGCCCGGACTCGTCGAAGTTGGCGGGGTCGAGCCACCTCCGGTGCGAGGCCCGCACGCCGGGCCAGTCGCCGTCGGTCATCGCGAACCAGTCCGTGTCGCGGTTGCGGCCCTTGTAGACCAGCGCGTTGCGGAACCTGCCCTCGTAGGAGAACCCGAGACGTACGGCGGCGCGCGCGGACGGCGCGTTGAGCGCGTCAAGCTTCCACTCGAAGCGGCGGTAGCCGAGCTCCTCGAAGAGGTACGACGCCAGCACGTGGATCGCCTCCGTGGCGGCCCGGGTGCGCTGGAGGGACCGGGCGAAGATGACGGCACCGACCTCGACCGAGCCCTGGAGCGGGTCGAGTCGGCACAGGGTGGCGAGCCCGGCCGCGGACCCGGTGTCGCGGGGGACGATCGCGAACGTGACGTCGGGCGCGCGCGCCGCCCACGCCTCGACCATGGCCGCCAGGCCGGCCTCGTCGGTCGGCCGCTCGTCGTGCCGGTAGGTCCACATCGAGTCGTCCGACTCGGCGCACAGGGCCGAGAACAGGGCCGGGACGTGTCGCGCGCCGACCGGCTCCAGCCGCACGTGGCCGCCGTCGAGGGTCACCCGGTCAGGAGCGGCGCAGCCGGTCCAGCCGGGGACGGGCACGCCGATCGGCTGACCGTGCTCGTTGAGTCGGGTCACGAGGTCCGCTCCAGCTCGTCGCGGATCGCGTGCATCCCGCGGCGCACCTCGAGGAACGACGTCGACAGCGGCGAGAGCCCGAGCCGCAGGCCACCGGGGTCGCGGTAGTCCGGGATCACGTCCCGCATCCAGAGCGAGTCCGTGAGCTCGCGCGACCGCGGGTGGGTCAGGGTCACGTGCCCTCCGCGCCGGGCCGGGTCCCGGGGTGAGGCGACCCCCACGCCGTACGGCGCCAGGATCTCGTCCGCGAGCTCGACGGCGTACGAGGTGAGCAGCACCGACTTGTCGCGGACGTCGGCCATGCCCGCCTCCTCGATCACCTCCAGCATGTCCTCGACGGGGAACATGCCGAGGATCGGCGGGGTGCCGCTGAGGAACCGGCGGACGCCCTCGGTCGGCGTGTAGGTGGGCCCCATCAGGAACGGGTCGGCCGCACCCATCCAGCCCTGGATCGGCTGGGTGAGCTGGTCGAGGTGTCGCTCGGCGACGTAGAGGAAGGCCGGCGACCCCGGACCGCCGTTCAGATACTTGTACGTGCAACCGACCGCGAGGTCGACGTCCCAGGCGTCGAGCTCGATCGGCACCGATCCCACGGAGTGCGAGAGGTCCCACAGCACCAGTGCCCCGGCGTCGTGGGCGATCCGGGTGAGTTCGGGGGCGTCGGCCAGCCAGGCCGAGCGATAGGCGACGTGGCTGAGGACGACCAGGGCCGTCTGCTGGCCGACCGCAGCCTCGAGCAGCTCGGGCGTCACGCCCTGCTCGGGGTCGACCTCGACCCAGCGCACCGTGAGGCCGCACTCGTCGGCGACGCCCTGGGCGACATAGCGGTCGGTGGGGAAGTTGTCGCGGTCGACCACGATCTCGGTCCGGCCGGGCCGGGCGGCGACCGCGGCGCGCATCAGCTTGTAGAGGAGGACGGTCGTGGAGTCGCCGATCGCGGTCTGACCGGGCGCCGCTCCCAGGACGATCCGGCCGAGTTCGTCCCCGATCTTCAGCGGCAGCTCGAACCAGGACTCGTCCCAGCCGCGGATCAGCCGGGTGCCCCACTGTCGGTAGACGAAGTCGGCCAGGCCGTGACCGGTCACCTTCAGCGGTCGACCGAGCGAGTTGCCGTCGAAGTAGACGAGCGGCGAGTCCACGCCAACGAAGCGCTGCCGGAACGTCGCCAGCGGGTCGGTCCAGTCGAGTTCCTGCGGATCGGTCACGGTCCATTCCTACCGCAGCCGTGGGCAGTCGTCCGGCGGCAGGCCGGGGCTCGGCTACCCGCAGACCGCGCCGTGGGCGGCCGACTGGACGACCTTGGCGTACTTGCCGAGCACGCCGCGGGTGTACTTCGGCGGGTTCGGTGCCCAGCCCTCCTGACGGGCCTCGAGGTCGTCGATCTCGACCTCGAGCAGGCGGTTGGCGACGTCGAGCGTGATCGAGTCGCCGTCGCGGACGAACGCGATCGGTCCGGCGTCGACGGCTTCCGGAGCGACGTGGCCGACACAGAGACCGGTGGTGCCACCGCTGAAGCGGCCGTCGGTGATGAGGAGGACGTCCTTGCCGAGCCCGGCGCCCTTGATCGCACCGGTGATCGCCAACATCTCCCGCATGCCAGGACCACCCTTCGGGCCCTCGTAACGGATGACGACGACGTCGCCGGCCACGATCTCGCCGTCGGTGAGGGCGTCGAGCGCGGCCCGCTCCCCGTCGAAGACGCGGGCCACGCCGGTGAAGGTCGAGTCGTCGAACCCGGCGGTCTTCACGACCGCACCCTCGGGGGCCAGGGAGCCCTTGAGGATCGTCAGTCCGCCGGTCTTGTGGATCGGCCGGTCGAGCTTGCGGATCACGTCGTCGTCCACACCCGGGGGGGCAAGTGCCTCGAGGTTCTCGCGCATCGTCTTGCCGGTGACGGTCAGGCAGTCGCCGTGCATGAGGCCGGCGTCAAGCAGTGCC
>JBKJUE010000114.1:0-28219 GCA_046590395.1 Nocardioides sp. | reverse complement strand
CGTCCGCGCCGCGCCGGGTCAGTCGCGGATCGACTTCCACCGCTCGAGCGCGTCGAGGCGCTCGGCCTTGTGGTCGACCACGGGGGCCGGGTAGCCGACCAGGTCGCGGGTGTCGAGGCTCGGCACGTGGGGGTCGGGCACGCGGTCGCGGTCGGCGAGCTCGCTCACCCACTGGCGGATGTAACCGCCGGCCGGGTCGAACTTCTGGCCCTGGGTGGTCGGGTTGAAGACCCGGAAGAAGGGCGAGGCGTCGGTGCCGCTGCCGGCGGTCCACTGCCACCCGTGCTGGTTGGAGGCCAGGTCGCCGTCGACGAGCCACCCCATGAAGTGTCGCGCCCCGTGCTGCCACTCCAGGTGGAGGTCCTTGACCAGGAAGCTGGCCACGATCATCCGGACCCGGTTGTGCATCCAGCCCGTCGCCCGCAGCTGGCGCATCCCGGCGTCGACGACCGGGAACCCGGTCCGTCCGTCACGCCAGGCGTCGAGCTGGTCGCCCGGGTCGTCGTACGCCATCCGGGCGAACTCGGGCCGCAGGTACTCGCGGGCCGTGTCCGGGCGGGCGTACAGGACGTCGGCGTAGAACTCCCGCCAGGCCAGCTCCTTGCGGTAGGTCGCGGCCCCGGCGCTCCGCAGGGGGGCGAGGTCGGCCAGCATCGTGCGCGGGTGGATCTCACCCCACTTCAGGTGCACCGACATGGACGACGTGCCGGCGACGCCCGGCAGGTCCCGGGCGGTGTCGTAGTCGGCGACCCGGTCGTCGAGGAAGCCCCGCCAGCGGCGGGTGGCTGCGGCCTCGCCGGCCTCGGGCAGCTCCAGCCCGTCGGGCAGCGGCGGGTCCGGCACCCCGGTCGTGTCGTCGAGTGCCAGCCAGGTGACGCCGGTCGGCGCCTCCACGGGGCCGCGCCAGCCGTGCTCGGCCCAGGCCTTCGAGAACGGCGTGTAGACCTTGTAGGGGTCGCCCGAGCCGCTGGTCACCCGCCCCGGCGCCACGGCGTACGGCGATCCCGTGCGGACCAGCTCGATCCCGTGCTCGGTCAGGGCCCCGGCGACGGCCGCGTCGCGCCGGCCGCCGTACGGGCCGTAGTCAGCCGCCACATGCACCCGGCTCGCGCCGACCTCTCGCGCGGCCAGCACGACCCGGCGGACCGGGTCACCGCGGACGACGGACAACCCCGGTGCGCCCCCCGCCTTCAAGGAGGCGTCGAGCGATCGCAGCGAGGCCGCCAGGTAGGTCCGTCGGGACGGGCCGGCCGGACCCCAGAGAGCGGGGTCGAGGACGAAGAGGGGCAGCACCTCCCCGTCCGCGCAGGCCTCGAGCAGGGCGGGGTTGTCGGCCAGGCGCAGGTCGCGCCGGAACCACATCACGGCAGCCATCGGCACCCACCCTGCCACCGGCCACCACGCCGCTCACCGCCCCCACCGGGGTGATGAGCAACAATGGCCGCGTGAGCGACCTGATCGACACCACCGAGATGTACCTCCGGACCATCTACGAGCTGGTCGAGGAGGGCATCACCCCCCTCCGTGCGCGGATCGCGGAGCGGCTCCACCAGAGCGGACCGACCGTCTCGCAGACCGTGGCCCGGATGGAGCGCGACGGCCTGCTGACCGTCGAGGGAGACCGCCACCTCGAGCTCACGGACGAGGGTCTCCGCCTGGCCACCCGCGTGATGCGCAAGCACCGGCTCGCCGAGCGCCTCCTGACCGACGTGATCGGCCTCGACTGGGAGCTCGTGCACGCCGAGGCGTGCCGCTGGGAGCACGTGATGTCCGAGACCGTCGAGCGCCGCCTGATCGAGCTGCTCGACCACCCGACCGAGTCGCCCTACGGCAACCCCATCCCCGGCCTCGACGAGCTGGGCGAGAGCGCCATCGGCGAGGAGTTCATGGAGGGTGTCGAGTCGCTGTCGCAGGCCGCCGGCCCCGAGGAGTCGCGGGTGCACATCCGGCGGATCTCCGAGGAGATGCAGAAGGACGAGGTGCTGATGAGCGCGCTGCGCCGCGTCGGCGCCGTCCCTGACAAGACCATCACCGCCGTCGCCACCCCCGAGGGCATCCTCCTCGGGTCGGGCGGCGAGACCGCGGAGATCGTGACCGAGGCCGGCGACCACATCTTCGTCCGGAAGCTCTGACCCTGTAGTGCTTCGTCCTGCTTCGCAGGGCCGTCTTCCGTGTCGTCGAACTAGGCTCGCCGCGCTTGCAGTTCGACGAGGAACTCGCTGCACCCGACGTCCAGGGCGTACGTCGCGTGCTCGTCGCCGCGGGTCGCCCCGCGGTTGACGATCACCACCGGCGTCCCGGCCCCGGCGGCGCGGCGCACGAACCGGAACCCGCTCATCACGGTGAGTGACGAGCCTGCGACCAGCAGTGCGCCCTCGGTCTCGGGGAGCGCGTCGACGGCCGCGTAGCAGCGCTCCACCCGCGCCGCCGGGACGTTCTCGCCGAAGAACACGACATCGGGCTTGAGCACCCCGCCGCACCCCTCACAGCCGGGCACGACGAAGTCTCCGGTGTCGTCGAGCTCCACGTCTCCGTCGGGCCGCGTCAGGACGTCGGCGTGCCGGTCGGCATACCCGGGGTTGAGTGCCGCGAGCCGGGCCTGGAGCACGGTACGAGGAGACGTGGTGCGGCAACCCAGGCAGACGACCTCCGCGATCCGGCCGTGCAGGGCCACCAGGCGGCGGGACCCGGCGGCCTCGTGCAGGCCGTCGACGTTCTGCGTGATCAGGAGGCTGGGGTCGAGCCGGGCCAGGGCCAGGTGGCCGGTGTTCGGGGCGGCCTTCTTCATCCGGCCCCATCCGAGGTGGCTGCGGGCCCAGTAGCGCTGCTGAGCCGCCGGGCCGGAGACGAACTCCTGGAACGTCATCGGCAGCCGCCCCGGGGAGTTCGGCCCCCGGTAGTCGGGGATGCCCGAGTCCGTCGACAGCCCGGCACCGGTGAGCACGACGAGGGGCCGCCCGGCGAGGAGTGACAGCGCGTCCTCCAGGCCAGGGGTCTCGACAGGCTCGACCCGCGTGGGAGCCAGGCTCAACGGGCGTACCTGAGGGCGGCCCGCGCCCGGGACTTGTCGGCCTCGACCTCGCGGTTCTTGGGCGGGGCTGTGGTCACCAGGTCCGCGAGCAGGTGCTCGGTGAGGTGGGCGATGTCGCGCACGGCCTGGTCGAAGACCGCCTGGTTGGCGGCCGACGGCTTCGTGGTCCCGCTGACCTTGCGGACGTACTGCAGGGCAGCGGCGGCGACCTCGTCGCCCGTGGCCGGCGGCTCGAAGTTGTTGAGGGGTCGGATGTTGCGGCACATGGCTCAAACGGTACGTCAGAGCGGGAAGGCGGACACCCCGTCGCCGGTGACCAGCAGGACCCGGCCGTCGGGCAGCGGGACGGTCCGGACGTCGTCGACCTCGGTGCCGTACTCGACCTCGACCATCCGCTTCTCGATCGGGCCGCCGTCGAGGGTAAGCACCGAGACCCAGCCGGTCCGGCCACCCGACGTCGCCGGGCCCGAGGAGACCACCGTGAGAACGGTGCGCTCCCGCGGCAGCCAGGTGAGCTGGCGTGGGTCGGTGCCGGCTCCCGCGACGCTGCCGCCGCGGTAGCGCACCACGTCGATCTGGCGCGGGTCGGTCAGGTCAGAGACGTTGAAGAGCGACGCCTGGGCGCCCCACGACCTGCCGCCGTCACCCGGTCCCTGCCCGAGCCCGAGCAGCCGGTGCCGGCCGAGCGGGTGGAGGTACTCCGAGAAGCCGGGGATCTTGAGCTTCCCCAACAGCCTGGGGGACGCGGGGTCGGTGAGGTCGACGGCGTACAGAGGGTCGACCTGGCGGAACGTCACCACGATCGCCAGCCCGTCGAACCACCGCACGGACTGGATCGTCTCGTTCACCCCTAGCTTGTCGACGCGGCCGACCTCGACGAGGTCGTCGCCGTCCTCCTCGAGGGTGACGACAGAGTTGAAGTTGCCGGTGCGGGCGGTCGGCCCGACCGCGACCCGGAGGGTCCCGCCGGCCTCGTCCATCGCCCAGCGGTCCCGGATCGCGCCGTCGATGGCGCCCGAGGCGACGTACGTCGTGCTGGTGCCGTCGAGCGCGAACGCGTACAGGTCGGTGCTCCCGTCGACGTCCTCCGGCTGCATCGGCATCGGCATCGGTCCCGGGTCGGGGCAGCAGCCCCAGACGACCGGCGCGGCATCACCGGTGGCGAGGTACATCCGGTCGGGGGAGAAGTACGTCGTCCGCGACGTGGTCGCGACGGCGGAGATCGACCAGGTCTCCGGTTCGGCGGGGTCGATCCCGACCACGGCGAGGGTGCCGAGACCGGCGTCGGCCGAGGGGATCGCCACGTCGCCGCAGTCGAGCAGCTGCTCGCTCTCGTCGTCGCGGGTCACGGTGGGCAGCCAGTCCTCGATCGTGCTGTCGCGGACGATGTCCCGGTTCTTCTCGAGGGCCGACTCCTCGCTGCGAGCGCGCGAGCCCGGCTCGACGAAGCCGAGGTCAGCCAGCCCAGCGGACAGGACCAGACGGACGATGCCGCCGTGCTGGCGGGCGGTGACCAAGCTGGCGTCGTACGCCGCTTCGTCGACGACGGTGGGGTTGCCCGGGTCTGCCACGTCGACCACGAGGAGCCGCGCACCCGACGGCTCCTGGAACCCGTCCTGGGCGCGGTCCATGACCACGACGACCCTGTCGCCCGCCAGGAGGAGCTCCGCGTCGGGGTCGGGGAGAGCGAGGGAGGCGAGCCGCTCCGGCTCGTCGCCGGACACGTCGTACGTGACCAGGTCGCCGTCCTGGACCCGGACCAGCAGCTCGCCGTCGGTCTTGACCACGTCGGGCTCGTCGACCCCGGCCTCCTGGACGTTGGTGCCGGTTGCGCTGGACGTCGACCGCTGGGAGGCAGCCAGCGGAGCCTGCGCTCCTCTGGCGTTCGCCGGCATGGCGAGCTCGGTTCCCCCCGAGTCGCGGGTCCCGCTCTGGGCGAAGTAGACCATCGGGCTCTCCCAGCCGTACGGACCGACGAGCTCGACGCCACGCTCGACGTACCAGGCGAGGAGGTCGTCGCAGGAGGTGGCGGTGGCGAGGTCGGCGTTGGCGAGCACGATCGGGAGGTCATCGTGACCGGCGACGGTGCGCTGCCCGTCAGGGCCGGCGACGGCCACGCCACCCGCGAACGAGGCGGCAAGTGCGGCCACCGCTCCGACGGCGATCCCGGCCCTGCGGCTGACGAACATCCCGATTCCCTTCGATCTCCTGTTGTTCCGGGGATCGGACGCCGCCGGGGCCGGTCGGGTTCCGGGGTGCGACGATGACGGGATGGCTGATCGTGACTTCGACATCGTGCTGTTCGGCGCCACCGGCTTCACCGGTGCGCTCACCGCGGAGTACCTCGCGCGCAACGCCCCGACGAACCTGCGCTGGGCGCTGGCCGGGCGCAACCCGGAGAAGCTGGCGAAGGTCCGTGCCGACCTCGCGGCCATCGATCCCGCACTCGGTGAGCTCGAGCTGCTCGCGGCCGACGTCACCGACGCCGCGTCGCTCGCGGACGTCGCCGCCCGGGCCAGGGTCGTGATCACGACGGTCGGCCCCTACCTGACGTACGGCGAGCCTCTCGTCGCCGCGTGTGCCGAAGCCGGCACCGACTACGTCGACCTCACGGGCGAGCCCGAGTTCGTCGACCGGATGTACGTCGCCCACCACGCCACCGCGGAGCGCACCGGCGCCCGGATCGTGCACGCGTGCGGGTTCGACTCGATCCCGCACGACCTGGGGGTCTACTTCACGGTGCAGCAGCTGCCGTCGGACCAGCCGATCACCATGCGCGGCGTGGTCCGGGCGAGCGGGATGTTCTCCGGCGGCACCTTCCACTCGGCGATGACCGCCATGTCGCGGGCCCGCCAGATGAAGGAGGCCTCGTCGGCTCGCCGTCGCGCCGAGACCCGTCCCGAGGGCCGCTCCTCGCGGGCCGTCGCCGGCAAGCCGCACCGCGACCGCCTGCTCGGCTACTGGCTGGTCCCGCTGCCCACGATCGACCCGTTCGTGGTGGCGAGGAGTGGCGCGGCGCTCCCGGCGTACGGCCCGAAGTTCAGGTACTCCCACTTCGCCGGCACCAAGACGCTGCGGTACGCCGCCGGTGGCGCTGCCGGAGCGGCTGCGCTGGGGGTGTCGGCGCAGATCAAGCCGCTGCGCAACCTGCTGTTGTCCCGGGTCAGGCAGGGAGACGGCCCGGACCAGGCCAAGCGTGAGAAGTCGTGGTTCCGCGTCGAGTTCGTCGGGAAGGCCGAGAACGGCGTCACCGTGCGCACCCGCGTCTCCGGCGGCGATCCCGGCTACGGCGAGACCGCCAAGATGCTGGCCGAGTCAGCGCTCAGCCTCGCGCTGGACGACAACCCGGAGCTGTCGGGTCAGCTGACGACCGCCCAGGCCATGGGCGACAACCTGATCGACCGGCTGCAGAAGGCCGACATCACCTTCGAGACCGTCGGTTGATCGTCACCCGGGGGCTCCTGGTGCGTTGATGCAGTCATGCGCCTCCGCCTGCTCCTGACCACCGCCCTCGCCGCGGCCTCACTCGGTGTGGCCGTGCCGGCGACCGGGCCGGCCAGTGCGGACGTCCCGAAGCCCAGCCCGGGGCGGCACGCGTTCACGACGCACGACCGGATGGTCACCGTCCACGACGGCCCGGGCCGGACGCACGAGGCGACCATCGACACCCGGCTCTACCGGCCGGAGAACGCCACGCGGCACCACCCCAAGCCCGCGATCCTGATGACCCACGGGTTCGGCGGCACCAAGCTGAGCGCCGAGGTCGTGAACACGGCGTCGTTCCTCGCCCGGCACGGGTACGCCGTCCTCACCTACACCGGCCAGGGGTTCGGTGAGAGCACCGGTTGCATCGGGCTCCAGTCGCGGCAGTACGACGTCAAGGACGCCCGGCAGCTGATCACCAAGGTCCTGGAGCGCAAGCGCTGGGTGGAGCGCGACCGGCGCGGCGCCGTGGTCGGCATGGTCGGCGGCTCCTACGGCGGCGGCATTCAGGCCAACCTGGCCGAGTCCGACCGGCGGATCCGGGCGATCGCGCCGTTCCGGACCTGGAACACGCTGCTGTACTCCCTCGACCCCAACAACCTGGTCGCCCCGGGTGACCGCACCGGCTTCAGCCACGACCTGCACGAGCAGGGCGTCTACAAGAAGGTGTGGACCTCCGGCTTCTTCGCCTCGGGCCAGAGCCAGACCGGCAACGGCGACCCGAGCTGCTTCCAGGACTCGCAGGACCAGGGCGAGGCCGGGTTCCCGTGCGGTGGTTTCCGGGTCGCGGTGTGCGAGACCTTCACCCGGGTGTCAGCGACCGGTGACGGTGCCGAGGCCGACCGGGACCTGCTGGCCGACTCCTCGGCCACCACCGAGATCGACAGGCTGCGGGTGCCGACCCTGCTCGTCCAGGGGCAGAGCGACACCCTCTTCAACCTCAACGACGCGGTGGCGACGTACACCGCCCTGCAGCGGCGCGACGTCCCGGTCCAGATGATCTGGAACAGCGGTGGTCACGGCGGTTACGAGTCCGCGCCCGGTGAGTGCGAACCCTTCGACGCGTTCGGTGGCGGCAAGCAGAAGCGCTTCGACCGGTGCTACCTCCCGCTCCGGCTGCTCCAGTTCTTCGACCACTGGCTCAAGGACAAGGGTCGTGCCGGCCCGGGCTTCAGCTGGTTCCGTGACTGGAGCCAGTACGACGGTCACGGGCCGACGAACGCGTACGGCTCGGCCCGACAGTTCCCGCTCCGGCGGCGCACCGTGTTCACCCTGTCCGGGAACGACACCCTCACGACCGGCACGGCCGAACCGGGCAGCGCCACCCTGGTGAACCCGCCCGGTGGGCAGCCCGCGGCGTACACGGAGACCCCCAACTTCACCGGCCCCAACTCCGACCCGCAGGCCACCGAGGAGCCCTCCGACATCGCCGGCCAGTTCGCCTCGTTCACGAGCAAGCCGTTCGGTCGGCCCGTCGTCTCGGTCGGTGTCCCGCAGGTCCGGCTCCGGCTGGCGCACACCGCACCCACCGACCTCGTCGTCTACGCCAAGGTCTGGGACGTGGCCCGGGACGGGTCGGCCACCCTGGTCCACCGCCTCGTCGCCCCGGCCCGGATCCCCACCGACCAGCTCGACGCGCCGGTCCGGATCAAGCTGCTCGGGTTCGCCCACCGGTTCGCCAAGGGGCACCGGGTCCGGCTCACGCTGTGCACCACCGACCAGGCGTTCTACAACAACCAGTCACCGGACACGGTCACCGTCACCACCGGCCCGGGAGCGAGGTTCACGCTGCCGACCCGCTGACCGCCGCCTGTCTCAGGGGCAGGCGAGGGTGCTCGAGCAGCTTCCGTCGGTCTCCTGGTCCCAGTCCGCGGTGTCGTTCTCGTCGTCCGGGGGGCCACCATCGAAGATGTCCATCCCGGCGCCACCCGTCAGGTTGTCGTCGCCGTCCCCACCGTTGAGGGTGTCGTTCCCTTCGCCGCCCTCCAGGCCGTCGTCGCCATCCTCGCCGTTCACGGTGTCGTCCCCCTCGTCCCCAGCGAGCTGGTCGCCTCCAGCGCCGCCGGTCATGAGGTCGTCCCCGGGGCCACCCTCGAGAAGGTCCGCATTGATGGACCCGGTCATGACATCGTCATGGTCCGAACCGATGTAGCGCTCCATCTCGGAGAAGGTGAGCTCCATCTCGACGAACGTCGGCTCACCGGTCAGCCACGTACCTTCCGTGACGTCCAGGATGGTCTTGAAGTAGATGTTGTCGGCCATCCAGACGGTGTCCATCCCCGTGCCGCCCTGATAGGTGTCGGTTCCCCGGTGCGCGAGGAACAGATCGTTGCCGCTCCCTCCGACGAAGAGGTTCTGGGTGTCCCACTCGTCGGCGATCGTGTCGTTGCCGGAGCCCAGCAGGATGACCTCCGTGTCGGCGTCGGTGTTGTCGTTCTCGCCGGCCTGGCCGTCGGCGCCTCCGACGCCCACCGTGATCGTCAGGTCCGCGGTCCGGTCGGAGTAGTCGAGGGTGTCCGTGCCCGTGTTGCCGTCCAGGTCGTCCGCCCCGAGCGGGTCGCTGAAGAGGGTGTCGTCCCCCTCGCTCCCGGAGGACGAGTCGTCGCCCGGTCCGTCGATGAGCTCGTCGTTGCCCTCCTCGCCGATGAGGTTGTCGTTCCCGTCGCCACCGTCGAGCACGTCGTCCCCGATGTCGCCCACGAAAGCGGTGCCATCGTCACCGATGAGCTCATCGTCGCCGTCGCCACCGTGGATCGTGTCGTCGCCCCGGCCCCCCACGAGGACATCGGGCCTCTCCTCACCCGCGATCTCGTCGTCGCCGAGCCCGCCGTGGATGATCTCGGGGCCGCCCAGGCCGTCCGTGCCGCCGTCGACGTGGTCGCCGTAGTCCCCGAACAGGAAGTCGTTCCCGGGACCTCCGTCGATCTCCTCCCTGTGGTTGTTCTCCCCGCCGCGCACCACGTCATCGCCTTCCTCGCCGAGGATGTCGTCGTTGCCCTCCTCGCCGTTGATGTCGTCGTCGCCGGCGCTGCCGGTGATCGTGTCGTCCCCGAAGCTTCCCCGGATGCGGTCGGCCCCCTTGCCCCCGTCGATGTTGTCGTCCCCCGGGCCGCCTCGCAGGAAGTCGTCGCTTGCGCTGGTGCCGAGCCGGTCACCGTCCATGACGTCGTCGCCGGGACCGCCGAGGATCAGGTCGTCGTCCTCATCCCCGGACAGCACGTCGTCCCCGTCGTTCCCCTCGAGGTGATCGCGGCCCACATCGCCGCCCAACACGTCGAAGCCCCCGCCGCCGATGATGACGTCGTCTCCCGGCCCGCCGAAGAGATGATCGATCCCGGCCCCGCCGCAGATCACGTCGTCGCCGCCGCGCCCGAGAACTGTGTCGAACCCACCGCGAGCAACGATCACATCCCGGCGGGGCGTTCCCCTGATCTCCTTCGAGTCCGAGTCGTCGCCGTTCGTACCGACGATGGTTGCCGGGTGGCCGTCGCACATCGGCTTCTCATCGGCCGACGCTGGTCCGGAAGACGCGATCAGGAAAGCTCCGGCGATCACGAAACCGGCCGCAAGACGAGGCCTCACAAGACCCATGGTCGACCTGATGACCACCTCGGTCAAGGGGAGCTCCAGCGGAAGGCGTCCCCCATCAACCGAAGGGCGAATGTCACCTCTCAGGCGAGGCAACACCAACGTGTGGTGCCCCAGGCAGGAGTCGAACCTGCGTTGAGCGGGGAGCGGCATATGGCCAGCCACCTGCCAGAATATGCCTCTGACCTGCGAAAACAGGGGCAGTTGCCCCGGCCATGGGATGACAGTTGAGGACAAGATTTCCCAGAAGTTGTGGCACGTGGGTGGCACGGTGTGGCACGATTCCTGCTATGCGCAGGACGGCGTTGAACCCAAAGTGTGCCGCGGCCCATGGCTGAACGGCGCACTTTCGGCAGCCTCCGCAAGCTCCCCTCGCGACGCTGGCAGGCCCGTTTTCGTGGTCCTGACGGCGCGGTTCACACGGCACCCCATACGTTCATCTCCAAGACCGACGCCGACGCCTGGCTGGCCCAGCAGAGCGCAGATATCACACGCGGTACATGGCAGTCTCCGGCCGAGGTGAAGTCAGTCCTGGAGGCGAGGGAGCGCGCCCGTGTCTCGTTCGGTGACTACTCCCGACACTGGTTGGAGCACCGCGACCTGCGTCCACGCACGCGGCAGCTGTACGACCGGATCTTGGAGCGCGACCTCCTGCCCTCGTTCGGCGAGACGGCACTGAGCGACATCGCGCCGGGGATGGTGCGCGCGTGGTGGCACGAACTGCCGACGGACCGCCGAACCGGTAACTCGCACGCCTACGCCCTGCTGCGGACGATCATGGGTACGGCTGTGGAGGAGGAACGCGTCGGGACCAACCCCTGCCGCATTCGTGGGGCTGGCGCCCCGAGCAGGAAGCGTCACGTCAAGCCGGCGACCCTGGACGAGCTGGCCGCCATCGCTGGACACATGCCAGATCGTTGGCGTCTGCTGGTGTGGCTCGGGGCGGCGTGCGCGTTGCGGATCGGTGAAGCGACAGAGCTGCGTCGTCGAGACCTCGACCTCAGCCATCCCGAGCTGGCCGTTGTGCGCGTTCGTCGAGCCGTCACGTACCGGGCGGGTCAGACCGTCGTGGGACCGCCCAAGACCGAGGCGGGATCCCGAGACGTGACGCTGCCCCCCAATCTCCGCGGCATGCTCGTGGAACACCTCGATCAGTGGGCACAGCCGGGAGCCGACGGACTTCTGTTCTCTGGCGTGCGTCCCGCCGCTGGTAGCTGCGGCTGCGGCCATGCTGGATGCAAAGGTGGGCACTTGGCCGCCACGGCGTTGTATCCGCACTGGGACGCTGCGCGACAAGCGGCTGGACGTGCTGACCTACGCCTCCACGACCTCCGCCACACGGGTGCCGTCATGGCCGCCCAGGAAGGCGCTACGGTGGCTGAGCTGATGGGACGACTCGGACACACGACCCCGGCCATGGCGCTGCGCTACCAGCACGTGGCGGAGGGGCGAGACGCTGAGCTGGCCCGCCGAATGGCTGCCCGCTGGACCGAGTAGCCGCCTGGCTGACGTGGGACGTGGCATCCACGCATCTCGACAACGCTTGGTGTAGGACGCGGCACCGCGTCGTCAGAGGTCGGGGGTGTGGGGGGCGGGACCGTTCCCGCGGGGAGGTGGTGTGCGGCGTTCGAGGTCGGTGCTGTGGCGTAGCCGCTCGGTGCCGGGGTCGGTTCGGGTGGCGTCGACGTCGCCGCCCGCGGTGCGGCGCAGCATGCGGGACGCGTCCTGGGCGAGCAGGCTGATCTCGCGGTCGACGTCGTTGCCGTCGACGATGAATTCCAGCGCCGACGGGTCGGTGTAGTAGCTGCGGATGTGCTCCTCGAGCTGCTCGGGGCTCGCGGTCTCGAGACCCAGCTGCCCGGCCAGGGCCACGACGTCGTCGACGTCCTTGGCGCGCTGCGCGATGAGCTTGGTGGCCAGCAGGAAGCCATCGTCGGCGTAGGTGACGCGGAGGCCGGGTGCGTCCGGCTGGTCCAGGACCCCGCTGGGGAGGGGCGGCATCCACATGCCGGCGTTCGGGTTGAGCCAGGTCTCCGGCAGACCGCGCTCACGCGCCAGCGCCTTGGCCTCTTCGAGCACCATGGTGTCGCGGGTGAGCGCGTCGACGTCCTCGGTGACCCGTTCCCGAAGCGCATGGTTGGCGGCGATCGCGGCGCCACCGACGACAAAAATCGATCCTGCGACACCACGCTGGCGCAGACGCGCGTCGAGTTCGGCGAGCAGCTCGGAGGTCTCCTCGGCGGTGAACTCATGCCGGCGGCTCGTCATGCCGTCACCAGGTCGCGGGCGGGGACGTAGATGTTCTGGCGGCGCAGCCAGTCGGGCGTCTGTGCGCGGACCCGGTCGGGGCTGAGGAACGGGTGCTCCGGCATCCAGGGATCGGTCAGGGGCTGGCGGAGCGCCCAGGCCGGCGCCTCGAGGGCGACGGCCTCGAGCTCGTGGGCGGTGACCGCGGACAGGAGCGCGTCCCACTCAGCCGACCCGACGGTGCCCGGCTCAGCCTCCCAGGCGTCGAGCAGGACCTGGTCGCGCTCCTGGACGATCACGGCGAGGTGGTCGCGGCCCTGGAGCAGCATCCGCCAGATCCACTCGACCTCGCCCGCACGGAAGTACTCGCGCATCGCTGCCGCGGTGACCGGTGCCGACATCAGCCCCCGCGACGCCGCGGCGCCCAGTGCGTGACCGAGCCGTCGGGCCCGGACCAGGAACTGTGCGGACGGCCGAGTGTCGCCGGTGAGGTACGTCGAGAGACGGGGGGCGGAGGTGCTGAGCGCCCGGGCGAAGGCGGCCTGGGACAGGCCGCTGGCGCTCACGGCCTCCCGGAGGAGGGTCATGACCTGGGCGGTGTCTCGATCGATCGGCAGCCCCATGCTCCGCATTCTACCATTATCGAATCCGATAATGTCACTCGCCTCCAAAGCCATCTGGTCACCAGCGGGCTGATGGGATGCGACGCAGGGCGGCTTCGAGCTCGTCGAGGCGGATGCGGATCGGGCGTCGGCCGCATTGGTAGGCGGGGATGGTGCCGTCGGCGATCCGGCGGCGGATCGTCTTGGTTGACAGTGACATCACGGCAGCGGCCTCCTCCAAGCTGAGGTACACCGGCAGTGTCTTCTCAGCCATCGAGCTGCTCCCTGCGCGTCGTGGTGGCCGCGGAGTCGAGGAAGCGGCGGGCTTCGGCGACGGTGATGTAGAGGCGACCGCAGCCGTTGAAGCGTGCCCAGCGGGGTCCGATGCCGCGTTGGCGCCAGTCGCGGACGGTCCGTTGTGGGGTGCGGATGATGGCGCAGAACTCCTCGAAGGTGATGAGGCCTCGCTCGTCCCAGTCGTCGGGGATCTGGATCGGGTCCATGGGCGTAGTCCTGTCTGGTCGGGATGTGTCCTCTCGTAGTCACCAATGGCGAAACAGGGGTCCCGGGCGATCAAAGTCACCAGATCTCGTCAATGAACGTCATCGACTGATACCGCGCGGACGACCCGAACCCGAACCCGGCGCGGTCGGGACGGGTTCGGGTGCGCGGCGCGGGCCCTCGTGCGGTGTGGGCACGTCGCCCTCGGGGGCACGGGGACGTGCTTGGGGCCCGTAGCGGTCGATGTCGTCGGCCGCGGTCTGGGCGGCGTGGCCGGGGCCGAGGTCGGCGCGGTCACGACTGAACACCTCGACCCACTGGGCTCGCGCCTCGTCGAGGGTCTCGGCGACGAGGTGGGCGGCGTTGCGGTGGCGCCCGCGGGTCATGCCGACGTACGCCGCAGCGGCGCCGGTGGCCTCGCCGATGAGGAGGTGGGCCTGGTCGACGGTCTCGCCTTGGGCGCCGTGGACGGTGGTGGCGTAGGCGAGCTCAACGTGCTGGCGGGCGTAGTGCCCGGGCAGGGTCCGAGCACCGCTCCGGCCTCTCACGACGAGTCCGCCGTGGTCGTCGATGCGGGTCACTGTCCAGCGGTCGCGGTTGGCCACGCCGAGGTCGCGGTCGTTGCGGCGGGTCGCGATCTGGTCACCGACTCCGATGCGTTCGCCGGCAGCGGTAGTCACGGCACCGGTGCCACTGGTCTCGCCGGCGGCGAGGCGCTGGTCGCGGATCGCGGAGTTGAGTGCGGCGACCTGCTCGCGGGTGTCTGCGATGAGGGTTCCCTCGGCGTGTGTGAGTGCGGCGAGGCGTTCGACCTCACTGGGGTGGATCTGGATCAGGCCACGCGCGTGCAGGTCGTCGAAGACCCGACCTGGTTGTTGACCGGTGCGCATCAGCAACGTCAGGTCGGCGTAGGTGGGGTCAGTGAAGCGGTGCACGGTCTCCAGCTCGAGACAAGCCTCAGCCGATGCCCAACGGGCCGCGTGATCCAGGACGCCACCGCGGCCGACGGCCGGGAGCTGGTGACGGTCACCGACGAACGCGACCCGGGCCCTGGCCTCGTCAGCGATGGTGAGCAGGGCACGCGCGATGTCTTGGTCGAGCATCCCGGCCTCGTCGACCAGCAGGACGTCGCCCGGCAACAACCGCGCGAGTGCTGGCAACTCCGTACGCGCGACCGGATTGCGGGACCAGTGGCCGTCCTCGTCCCACCGGAACCCGTGCTGGTAGACCAGCCAGGCGCTGGTGAACGCGGCGGCGCCGAGCTGTTCTTGGGCGACCTGGGCTGCCTTCAGGGTCGGGGTCACCACCACCAGCCGCCTGTCATGTGCGTCGAGCACCTCGCGGGCGGCAGCCAGGGTGGTGGTCTTTCCCGCGCCGGCCGCGCCTTCGATCACCAACAGTTGTGCGGTGCCACCCAGGGCGGCGACCACCTGTCGTTGCGCGTCGTCAAGGTGATGGCCCACGAGCACGTTGCCGATGCGGGCGCTGGTCGCTGGCTGCTCGGCGCGTGCGGTGAGTCGGGCGATGAGGTCGGCCTCGACATCGAGCACCTCACGCGAGGTAAAGGAGCGGACGTGCTCGGGTACGTCGTCACGGTCCAGGAGCGGCACGCACCGGGCGACACCACGGTCGGTGAGGTCCTCGACCAGCTCGCGACGTACCGGCGCCTCTGCCACGACATCGACGCCGGCAATGATCCGCTCGGCCTCCCCGCGGATGTCGGCTGCGTTCCAGGCCGACCGGCGCGCCCCCAGCCGCGCGAGCACCAGGTCGACGACCGCGTCCTGGTTGACCCGGCCGATCGGGACGGCGCGGTGCTCCACGCCAGCAGTCGGGGCACTGAAGCCGAGTTGGTGCAGCTCCTCGACCCACCGGGCCCGGAGCTCGTCCCCGCTCACGGGTGCGACCTTGTCTGGTCGGGCCTGAGCCCAGGCTCGACGGTCCCAGGCCCGCCGCAAGGTCGGGCCCGGCTCCTGGCCAGGATGGTCGGTGCGCCACTGTGCTTCGTAGCGGTCGATGTTGCGGGTGATCTGCGCGGCGCGGGCGCTGAACGACCCGGCGTACGGCGCCAGCTGGGTCACCTCGCCGGTCGTGGCCTCCAGCGTGTACCCGTGCGTCGCGAGGGCCCGGCGGAACTCGGGGTCACACATGACGGCGGCGTGCCCGATCCCGTTGATTGCCTCGACGCTGTCGACCACGCCGACCGAGTGGAGGCCCCGCCACCGGCCGGCGGCGAAGACGCGGGCGTTGATCTGCAGGTGGAGGTGACGGTGCGGGTCACCAGCCCGGGAGGTGTAGTGCCGCACCACCACGGCCTCGAGCTGCTCGACCGGAACCTGCACCTGGCGGCCCCGCGGTCCGACCCGGGTAGTGGCGTGCTCGGCGAGCCAGCCGATGATCTCGGCCGCTGCCCTGTCCTGAGCCTGGTCGTACGCGGCGGCGATCTCCGGGTGCAGGGTCGCGGCCAGCGACCAGGTCTTCGGGCCGTTCACGACGACCTCGACGAACCGCAGCCCGCGCTCATCGGTGCGGAGCCGACCCTTCGCGACGCCGGTCTCGACGTCGTACCCGGCGACCCAGCGCTCGTAGGCGTCGCCGTCCAGCGTCCCCCCGGCCTGAACTGCGGAAACACCGCGTCCCCCCACCACCGGCGGAGCCGTGGCGACGTACTTGGTCGCCACCCCGGTGCCCTCGGCCAGGTAGTAGTCATCAACCCGGGAACGGTCGGCCTCCACATACGAACGCGCCGCGGAAGCGGAGCCGCGGTAGAACTTGACCCCACCATGCATCCCTCGTCACCGCCCGTCAGCCGTCGTCACTTAGCCTTGAAATGACTCACGGCCCACCCCGAAGGGCGGACCGATCTACGAACCTTCGTAGCATGCGTGCCGCTCGATTTGAAGGCTCGAGACAGGCGTCAGGGGCGGTGCTTGCAGTATTCGTGGGTCCTCGTCAAACGGCGTCAGTGACGACCGTGGTGAGGTGCGTTCCAAGGTCGGTCATTGAGGTTCTGAAACCGAGGGCGGAAAGAGAAGCTGACGGGTGCCTATGACCGCTCGTTTGGCGCCACTCATGCGCACGGATCTGCCGATGTGGGGGCGCTCGAAGGTGCATGATGTAGCCACATCTTGAGACTGCGAGGCCGTCGTGAATGCTTCTGCCGAGACCCGTCGGCCGTTCAGGTTCGGGACTGTCACGACCAGTGGCACAGACTTCTCGCGGCACCACTGGGCCGAACACGTGCGGCGAGTCGAGGACCTTGGGTTTGCGACCCTGGTCGTCGCTGACCATTTCGGCAACACAACGGTCTGCACGCCGCGACTGGCTGCGGCTGCGATGGCGACAACCCACCTACGACTTGGCAGCTATGTGTACGACAACGACTTCCGACACCCCGTGCTTCTGGCACGCGAGGCCGCGGAGATTGACCTACTCTCTGGCGGACGAATGGAGCTGGGGATCGGCGCTGGATGGGCCAAGAGCGAGTACGACATGGTCGGTATCCCGTTCGAGCGCGGACCGATACGAGCGTCCCGGTTCGAGGAGGCGGTCGGCATCATCCGGCGCCTCCATAGCGGTGAACATTTCACACACCGGGGCGAGTTCTACCGGCTCGAAGACTGCGAACTGTCCGTAGAGCCAGTTCAGAAGCCGATCCCGATGCTGCTCGGCGGCGGCGGTCCGCGCATGACCCGGTTCGCAGCCGAGCACGCAGACGTCGTTGGCTTCGTTCCCCGTTCGCTGCCCGGCGGTGGTCTCGACCCGGTGGAGTTCTCCGAGGCAGCCTTCGAGGAGAAGATCCTGATCCTCGACGAGGCCTCGCAGACGTCACGCAAGGACCGGCCTGAGCGCGGGCTCCTGCTGTTCTACGCACGACCCAACATGGACAGCATCTCGACGGACCCCGACGCAGCCTGGACCTCCCCGGAGATCCTCGTCAACAGCCCATACGCACTGGTCGGTGACACCGACCAGATGGTCGATACGTTGATCGAACGCCGGGAGCGGTGGGGGCTGACGTACTTCACGTGCTGGGAGGAAGACATCGACGTCATGGCGCCGGTTGTGGACAGACTCGCTGGCAGCTAACGGACCAAGCCAGACCCCCGACCCTGAAGCAACCTCGAAACGCCCGGACATGCCGCATAGCGTGCGCTCGGAGACGCACGCTCCTGCCGCATAGCGTGCGCCCGAAGATGGTCGCCGAGGACGCCTCCTTCCGCGAGAGGCCGTAGCCGGCGCTTGGGCTGTCCGCGGGTTCGTACGAGACCCGCGTGCAGGGGCAAGGACTCGGGTGCCTTCTCAGCTGCGCTGCAGCTCCGCGATAATCATCCAGTTGGCGGCGTGCAGGTACCGAACGTCGCCGGTCCCGCTGACGTGCCGGACATCGAGCAGACGCGTCACCAGGGGCGGCTCGTCGCAGCCGACCAGCGTCGACCCCAGTTGCCTCCGCGGAAACACCAAGTTCCCACCTTCCTCGCGGTCCTGCTCGTAGGTCCCGAACACGGTGTTGCAGCCTGAGTTGCCCGACATCTCGCCGTCCTTGAAGGTCATCTCCAGCTTGCCGGCGTAAGGACCCACCAGCACCGAACCCCCGTCAGGTCCGACGAGTCCCCGCACTGCCCAGGTTCCGTTGAGTCCGCCAACCTCCGAGTCCGATGTCGACGGGTCCAGGGGCTCGCCGGGCGTCTCCGACGGGAACAGGGTGACGGTGGACCCCAGGGCCGCGACCGAGCCGGGACCTGGCTCGAGGCGGATGCGAGGCTGGGCTTCGCAGCTGGCGTTGGTTAATACGCCGGCTTGCGGTGTGACGACGTCTTCGCACTCCGGCAGCGCGCCGTCGGGTACCAGTCCGGCCTCGGCGATCGCGGTCTTCCAGGCGGCCAAGTTGTTGCCCTCGATGTACGGGACGGTCGTGTAGCCCTCGGGGAGGATCTGGACCGAGTCCGCGATGGCGTCCAACGCCTTGTGGTCGTCCATCGGTCCGGAGATGGTGAACGCGACGTTCTCGCTGGGGACCACGACGAGGCGCATGGTGGTGTCTCCGATGCAGAACGCGTCATCGGGGCACGCAAACAGTTCGCGGAACACCTCGACACCATCCACGACCCGCGGCCGGGTGGCGAACTTCACCGCTGACTTGCCCCCATCGGTGCCGAGCGGGGAGACCTTCACCGTCGGGTGTTGATGGGTGACGGAGGGACAGTCGTAGTCGACTCCCGAACTCTCCAGCTCGAACCAGATCGTGTCCTTCGCGGCAGGTTCGCAGCCCGTGAAGCCGTACGCGTTCCACCCGGCGGGCACGGCGACCACAGCGCGGCCCGCACCTACGAGACGCTGACCGGCCGGAGCGGTCGGGGCGTCGACGGCGGCCGGCACCTCACCGTCCGGACGCGGGTCGGCGCTGCCGAAGAGGGTGTTCGCGGCGACCGTGCTGCCGGCCACCACAGCCAGCGTCAGGGCCGCGGCACCCCCGGCCACCCGGAGGCGGGCACGCCGACGCAAAGTCTTGCCGCCGCGGACCAGGTCGTCGATGGGCGGGGTGCCGACGGGGACCTCGTCCCAGAGCCGGTCCAGAGTGTTCTTGTCGTGCGGAGTCATGGGGTCACTTCCTGCGGCAGGTCGGCCAGTTGCGGGTCGAGGGAGAGCTGGGTCAGCGCCCGGGACAGGCGGCTCTTCACGGTGCCCGGCGCGATGTCGAGCACGTGGGCGGTCTGCTCCTCGGAGAGGTGGACGAAGTAGCGCAGCACCACCACGTCCCGGTTCGGCTTGGACAAGTTGCCGAGCGCCCGCCTGACCGCATCGGCAACGACCACGGCGTCGGTTCCGTCAGCGGTGTGCGTCTCGGGGAGGTGCTCGGTGGGGCGTTCGCCCCACCAGCGGCGCCGGCGGCTGTCGCGGTGGCAGTTCATCAGGATGCGGAACACGTAGGCGTCGCGGTCATCGGCCCGGGCGACCTTCCCCCACTGGGCGTAGCAGCGCATCAGCGTGGTCTGCGCCAGGTCCTGGGCCTCGTCGGGCGAGCAGCCCAAGAACACGCCGGATCGGACGAGGGAGCCCCAACGGGCGCTCGCGTAGGCGGAGAAGTCTCCGTCGTGGTCCATCAAGTTTCTCCAACCGGTGGTGTCGTCACCCGTATGACGGGTTCGCTCAACCCTGAGGTTCCATCACTGTCGGGTCAACACAACACCGGCTGATCTGCAAGGCGCCCGAACACGCCGGGTCCGTGGCCGAGAGTGATTGCGCCGGGCGTGACGATCGGGCTCGGGCAACTGCCCTCGACCAACAGACAAGTCAATTGAGTAGTCGATCCCAGCGCGGCGGGTGGCCGGACCCGGTGTCCCGGTAGTGCTCCACGGACTCGCGGTGGTAGAGCCTTCCTCCGCCGTACTTATCCCACTCCGGGAAGGAGTGCAGCGGTAGCGTGGCGACTTCCTCCACCGGGATGCCAAGGATGTCTGCCGCCACTTCTGGGGTGATGTGGAGTTGACGAAAAATGCGGTCCTCTATCGCGAAGGCAGCGACTCTCGCGCTCTTGAGATCCTTCCTAAGCCGCTTGATCTTCACGCCAGACAAGTGCGTGAGCTTGTTCCCTCGAGCGGCCGTGGTCAGACCCGGCTCTGAGTCGCGAGAAACCGTCTGCCACTTGGCAGCCGCTCTGATCTCGATGCCCTTCGCCGCCGGGTCGTCCCAATGCTCCTCGATGTCTCGCCAGTGAATGATTGGGTCGCTCTGCCGGATCTCTGGGAACCCGGGATCGAACGTGCGCATCACTTTGACGGCGCTCAGCGCCTGTCGGCAAGCGACGACGAAGAAGTAGACCTCGTCCTCGTACAGCACGCTCAACTTGGAGTACGACAGAGGCATGAGAATCGGGCCACCGCTCTTGTGAAGAGCGAACACACGGTCGCCTTCTTTCTGCTGCCCTCTGAAGGCCCTCTGCAGCCGCTTTTCTTGACGTAGTGCCCGATCGATGCGGGACAGCGCCTCTGACGCCCACAGCTTGTGCTCACCGAGCAAGGCGTAGTCAGTGCCCATGCCCACAGGCTAGGCCGCGGCACCGACTGACACGCCACGCCACAGTTGGTCGGCGACGTCCAAGCCCCGTAGGCGCCGAGTACTTCGCCAAGCACCGGCTCGCCCGACCAGTAGCCGCATTCCGGGCGCTCGTGCCGAGACGAGGGCGGTCTGGGTCAGGTTCCACGGCGCGGCGTCAGGAGGAGTTGCTCGCGCCCGACGTCGAACGTGTATCGGAAGCGGTCTAGGAACTCCGTGCCGATCAGGCCGTCGTAGATGATGTCCTGGAAGAGCACGCGGGGGTTCTCTTGGCGCGACTGAGGTGCCCCTGCGAAGTGAATGCCACCGTCCAATCGCCCCCTCAGTCTCACCCATTCGTATCCCGTCTCGTCGACACCTTCGCTGGCCTCCAGGTCTCCCAACGTGGTGACCTCGCCCCGGCTGAGTAGCCCGGCGTCGAGAATGAGGCAGCCAGGTCCTGTGTCGACCTCGACCGAGATTGTCCGACCAACGGGGAGCGCAAGCTCGGCGAACGGATCGGTTGAGGGACCACGCCTGCGGATGTTCAACGGCACTCGGAAGGTTGCTTGGCCGGGCTCGCCTAGCGTCAGCGTCGAGGAGTCGGGGTCGACGGTGACCGGGTGATCGTTGAACGCCGTGAGGCCGAGGGCCCCGGAGAAGCCACCCTCCTCATCCTCCGGGCCCAGGTCGACCACCGCAGCCACCTGGTCGGTGAGGACCCGGTCATCGACGATCAGTGGTGGGAGGTGGACCAACTCCGCTTCGATACGTTGGCCGGACATGCGTTGCCCGGCGAACGTCTCGCCGACATGCGCGAGGTTCAGTCGGTCTGCTAGGGAAGGCGAGACAACGTTGACCCCGATCCCGGTATCGAAGAGGAAGAGACAGAGCGACCCGCTCAACGTGACGGGGATCCGCGTGAAGTGTCCGACCCGGTCGAACTGCATGTGCCGAGCCTAGGGGCCAACCCCTCCGGGGTAGCCGGGCGCCGCAGGCACAAACGCGCGTTCTCTTCTGCCGCGGTGAGGTCATGGCCTCGAGGCATCGCCCGAGGGCCGACGGGTTAGTAGCCTCGCTGTATGTCCAGCAAGTCGGAGCGGCGGGCCGCGGTCGAGGCGGTCGCGGAATATCACGAGGCTCGTTTGGCCGAACTCGTCCAGCGGGTAGGCGACGGCGTTGACCGCTTCCGTACCGGCGAGCTCAATGCCTTCGAGGCCGACCAGGTCATCTTTCAGTACAGCCGAGCTGCCAAGGAGCTGTGGAAGTTCTGCAACCTCTCCGACGCCGAGCTCAGCGCCGGCCTGATCCGTGACGGCGCAGCCGTCGACTGGTGGGAGCGTGGCGCCCCGAGGCGACGATGACCCCGGTGTCAATGAGCATGGTGGACCCGCACGGACGTGATTGCCTTGACGTCGGATCCAGCGGGTGACGCAGTGGGGAGATGAACACAGCCCAACTCCTCGTGCCTGGCCACGACGCCAGCGCCACGCTTCGCATCGCCGTCGCGGCCTACCTCGCGCGATTCAAAGGCCAGTCCAGGGTCCACACCGAGTCAGATCTGCGCTTCTTCCTCACCTGGTGTGGCCGGCAGGGTCTCAATCCTCTGGTGGCTCAGCGCCCCCATATCGAGCTGTTCCTCCGCTGGATGCAGGAGATCGGCCGCTACAAACCATCCACTGTCTCGCGTCGGCTCTCAGTCGTGGCCGGCTTCTACCGCACGTGCGTCATCGACGGTCTCCTTGAACACTCACCGGCGGAGTATGTCCGCCGTCCCCGAGTGTCCACCGAGTCCCCGACGCTCGGCCTCAGCCACCTCCAGCTCGAGGCGATGCTCACCGCGGGCAGGAAGTCCTCGAATGTCAATGACTTCGCCCTGGTGACAATGCTGGGTCTGCTCGGGCTGCGAATCTTCGAGGCAACCGGTGCAAACATCGAGGCACTTGAGGAGGTACACGGACACCGCGTGCTGCGAGTCTGGGGGAAGGGCGACAAGATTGCGTTGGTTCCGCTGCCACCTGCCGTGGGGCGAGCGATCGAGCGAGCGGTCGACGGCCGGTTCGGCGGTCCGATCTTGAAAAGCCGAACCGGCAGCCGGATGGATCGACACTGCGCCACCCGCAGGCTCCGCGCCCTGGCCAGGACCGCGGGCGTCTCAACCGCCCGGATGCACCCGCACATGCTCCGCCACACCTTCGTCACCACAATGCTCGACGCCGGCGTGGACCTGCGCGACGTCCAGATCGCCGCCAGACACGCTGACCCGAGGACCACCATGCGCTACGACCGAGCTCGCAAGAACCTCGACAGGCACCCCAACTACATCCTCGCCGCCTACATGGCCTCAGGAACCTGAGCGCTCACATGCGCACGCTACGCGGCATGAGCGTGCACTTCTAGGCTCTGTCGAGCGGCGCAGCCGGGTCGTCAAGCCACTTCACGAAACGCTGCTCCTCGCGTTCTTGCAAGGGAAACGTGATGTGTGTTCGCCAGATGACAGTGCCATGGCCGCATACACGCGCGCCCTCGTACATGGGGAGCACCACGCCCGGCTCGACTTCGAGGTCCCACTGGGCCACCATCTCTGGGACCAAGGTCGCGATAACGGCATGAACACTGTCGCCCGGCAAGACTTGCTCCCGTGAGAACGCAAACACCGGCGCACCACTCTGGTCCGGGGGCGTCATGCTTGGCAGACCCCAGTTCGGCCGATATGTCCACCTTCGGTCAGGTGCGTTGGACAGAGGCGTGGAGCGTCCACCCTTCTCGGTAGGCGTGAGATGGAGTTCTATGCCGAAGGCCATCGACGGGTGGGAGTCCACGCCCCAACTCTATGGTCACGAGCACCCTCATCGGCAGATGCGTGCGTCCTGCGGGCGTCAGTGATGCAGATGGGGCCCCGCGATCAAGCGGGCAGCGCTTGCCCCGTGCCGGAACGACATGGGGGTGCGTTTGCAGTCGTAGCACCCGAGTGTGGGCAGCCGCGGCAAATGCGCATGGCTCGAGGAAGAGCTCTCGCTTCTCTGCGCTGTGTGGCACGTGGGTGGCACGCGGCTCCGGCGGTATCGGCCCATTGGCCTTCTGACCTGCGTAAACTCTGGTGCCCCAGGCAGGAGTCGAACCTGCGACCTTTCGCTTAGGAGGCGGCTGCTCTATCCACTGAGCTACTGGGGCCCGGACGCGAGGCGGGGATGCCGCACGTCGGCGAACATCTTGTCACGGGACGGGAGTGACGTTGGTCCCGGTGCTTCCGGCCGGTGGACTCTGGCCCGAGGGGCTCGCGCGGCGCAGGGTGGGAGGTGGCCAAGGAGGCTTCCATGAAGCGCACCGCGCTCGCGTCCGTCACCGTCCTCGTCCTGGTCCTGGGTCTGGTCACCCTGGGCCTGGCCTTCCGTGGAGACCGGGACGGGTGGATGTGGGACCGCCATCGCGACGGCATCGGGAGCTCGATGATGGCCGGCAGCGGTGTCGGCTGGTCGATGGGCGGAATGCCTCACTCCATGGTCACCAGCGAGGCTGAGTACCTGGTCGAGATGGTGGTGCACCACGAGGATGCGATCGAGGCGGCGTCCGAGCTGAGCCGCTCGGATCATCCCCGGATGCGTGCCCTCGGTGAGGCGATCGTGGCGTCCCAGACCGCCCAGGTCGAGCAGATGAACGCCTGGCTCACCGCGTGGTACCCCGACGCCCCCGAAGCCGACTACGAGCCGATGATGAGCGACCTGACCGGTCTGTCGGGCGACCGACTCGACCGCGTCTTCCTGCGCGACATGGTCCCTCACCACATGATGGCTGTGATGCTGTCCCAGCAGCTGCTCGTGAGCGGCATCGCCGAGCACGAGGACGTCGCCGCCCTGGCGCGGACGATCCGCGACGACCAGCGCGCCGAGATCTGGCTGATGATCCGCTGGTCCCGGGCGTGGTTCGGCACCAACCCGATGATGGGCATGATGGCCACGCCGCGTTGAGGGTGACCGGCCCAGCCCACCGGGTGGTCCATGAGGCGCGCATTTGTCGATATCGCGCGTCGGGCGGGATATTTGCTCTCGACGCGTAGGTTCGACCTGCGCTGTACCCGACCCGAGAGCCCCCCGCATGTCCGATGACGACGCCGCGAGCCCAGAGCCGGAGACGGGCGCGCCCAAGCGACGGGGCAAGGTCACGAAGAAGCACACCGTCGGCAAGGTCCTGCTTGCCACCTCGTTGGTGCTCGCTCTCGCGACCGGCCTCGGTGTCGCCTACCTCTACCGCCACCTCAACGGCAACCTCGATGTCCTCGACGTCACCAAGCAGCTGACGGACCGGCCGCCCAAGAAGAAGGTCGAGGGTCCGAAGGAGCCGCTCAACGTCCTCGTGATGGGGTCCGACACCCGCGAGGGCGAGGGCAACAACATCGACAACCTCACCGGTGGTGGCGAGCGCTCGGACACCACGATCCTGTTCCACATCTCCGCCGACCGCGAGCGGGCGTACGGCGTCTCGATCCCGCGCGACTCCCTCGTCACCCGACCGGAGTGCAAGCAGGAGGACGGGACCAAGATCCCGGGCGGCACCGACGTCATGTGGAACGAGGCGTTCTCACTCGGTGGCCCCGCCTGCACGATCCAGCAGTTCGAGCAGCTCACGGACGTCTACGTCGACCACTACGTCGTCGTCGACTTCGCCGGCTTCGAGGACATGGTCGACGCGATCGACGGCGTCAAGGTGTGCATCCCCGAGGACATCGTGGACCCGGCCCACGGGATCAACATCCCGGCCGGCACCCGGGAGATCCGCGGTCGCGAGGCGCTCAACTACGTCCGTGCCCGCTACACGCTCGGCGACGGCTCCGACATCGGTCGGATCTCCCGTCAGCAGGCGTTCATCGCCTCCATGGTCAACAAGGTCGTCTCCGCCGGTGTCCTGGCCCGCCCGGACCGGCTGGTCCGCTTCCTCGACGCCGCCACCCAGTCGCTCACCGTCGACAAGGGGCTCGAGAACGTCGCCAAGATCGCCGACCTCGGCCTCCAGTTCCGCGGCATCGGCCTCGACAAGGTGCAGTTCGTCACCGTGCCCTTCGAGTACGACCAGCGCGAGGAGTTCCGTGGGCGCATCTCGTGGCTACCCGAGGCTGAGGAGCTGTGGGCGAACCTCGCGGCCGACGAGCCCCTGACCCGGCGCCTGACCGACGACGCGATCAGCGCCGACGAGCCGCCCGGGTCCGACAACCCTTCGAGCAGTCCGTCCGACTCACCCTCGGGGTCCCCGAGCGGCTCGCCGACCGGCGAGAGCTCCGAGGAGGCCCAGGCGGAGGCCGACGCTGCGGGCCTCTGCACATGAGCCCGCGCAAGCCCGCCAAGACGGACGAGACCGACTGGGAGCGCCGCAAGCGCCTGGCCGCCGTCTTCGGGGACGTGCTGCCGGAGACCACGAAGGACGAGCGTGACCCGGACGAGACCCCGGCGCGACGGCCCGGCGAGGACGCCACGGACGCGTGGCTGCTTGCCCAGGTCCCGCCGCACCACGGCTGAGCAGAAATGACGCGGACCCGGCAGGTGTTCCTGCCGCTGCGCTGCGCTGCGGGCGGGTCAGGCCGGCCGGTTGGCCAGGATGTCCCGAATGTCCTTCAGCAAGGTGATGTCCTCGGGGGTGCCGGGCGCCGGGCTGGGGAAGTACCGCTCCTTGGCCTTGGTGTACGGCAGGACGACGAGGAAGTAGACGACCGCCGCCATGATCACGAACGAGATCACGGCGTTGAGGAACGCACCGAAGGTGTTCGCCTCGTTGGAGAAGTACTCGGACGCGCTCTTCGGCATCTGTGAGGTGAGCCAGGCGGTGAAGGTCGTGATGACGGCGCCGAAGGCCGTACCGATGATCACGGCGACGGCGAGGTCGACGAGGCTCCCTCGCAACAGGAAGTTCTTGAACCCGCTCATGCCTGCTCCTCTGCTGGTGCGACCCCGAGCTCGAGTCGGAAGCCCGGATGAATCGGCAACACGCTAGCGGGTGAACGCGTAGGTCAGGAAATACCTGACGCCCGCGTCGGCGAGTCCGGTCACGTCGGTCGGGGGCACCCCGACCACGACCAGCGCGCCGGGCTGGCCGGTCACCGCCTCGTCGTCGGGGGGTGGGATGGCGAGAACGGGCACGCCGCCGGCGACGACGTGCGAACCGCCGCCCTGCGGGTCCGTGGCAACCAGGTCGATCCGGTCGCCGACGTCGAGCAGGGCGACCATGCCGGCATCCGGCAGCCGCACCGGCAGGGCCGTGCGAACCGGGTCCCCGGCCGTGAGCGCGGGCCCGACCAGACGGACGTCGGTGACCGGCTCCCCACGGCGTACGGCGGCCGCCAGCGTCTGCCCGACCGCGTCGGTGACACCCGCGGGGACCGAACCCGGCGCGAAGTCGGACTCGACCAGGTCGTCGGGCCCGAGGACGGTGCCGGCCGGCAGGTCACGAGCGGCCGTGAGCACCGTGACCGTCGCGGGAGGCGGGGCGGCGACCGCGTGCACACCGCCGGCGACGGCCACGGCGGCCAGCACGGCAGCGAGGAGCCGGCGGCGGGCGAGGACGGCGCGGCGTACCGCGCGGAGACGTCGGGTCAGTCGGTCACGGACCATGCCGCGACGGTAGGTCAGGAGTGGGGCCGGAAGGGCCGGTCATCCACAGGCCTCAGCCGGAGGAGGTGCTCGAGGAGGACGTGGTGGAGGCGGCGGCGGGCTTGGTGTCGGTCTTCGTCGTCGTGGACGAGGTCCCGGAGTCGGTGCTGCTGGAGGACGTGGCGGCCGGTTCGGAGGCGGTGGTGGTGGCGCGGCTGTCGGTCCGGTAGAAACCGGATCCCTTGAAGACCACGCCGACGGCGTTGTAGAGCTTGCGCAGACGGCCCCGGCACTCCGGGCACTCGGCGAGCGCGTCCTCGCTGAAGCTCTGGAACTGCTCGAAGGTGTGCGAGCACTCGGTGCAGGCGTACTGGTAGGTCGGCACGGTGTGTTCCTCCGGGGCTGCGGGCGGGGGCCGGGCGAGGTGCTGGCACTCTGCCCGGTCGACTGCCAATGGTACGGCACAATGGCAACACCATGACCGCCCAGCCGACTGCCACCCCTGCGTCCAGCGACCGTTCGTGGTGGGAGGTGTTCCGCTCGTGGCCGACCTGGGCCCGGGCAGGCACCTGGGTCGCCCTCGGGCTCGTCCTCCTGCTCGTGGCCGCCCTCGTCACCGGCATGGTGCTGGTCCGGCGGCCGCTGCCCCAGACGAGCGGCGAGCTGGAGCTCGCGGGACTCGAGTCCGACGTCACCGTCGTCCGCGACGACAACGGCATCCCGCAGCTCTACGGTGACTCGGTCGAGGACCTGATGCGGGCGCAGGGCTTCGTGCACGCCCAGGAGCGGTTCTACGAGATGGACGTGCGCCGCCACGTCACCTCGGGCCGGCTCTCGGAGCTGTTCGGCGAGGACGCCCTCGAGACCGACACGTTCATCCGCACGATGGGCTGGCGCCGGGTCGCGGAGCAGGAGCTCGCGCTGATCAAACCGGAGACCCGGACCGCGCTCGAGGCCTACGCCGACGGTGTCAACGCCTACGTGGAGAGCCGTTCGCCCGGCCAGCTGGCCGTCGAGTACACCCTGCTCCGGGCCGGTGGCCTCGACTACCGACCCGAGCCGTGGACGCCGGTCGACTCGTTGGCCTGGCTCAAGGCGATGGCATGGGACCTGCGCGGCAACATGACCGACGAGGTCGACCGGGCGCTCGCGCT
>JBKJUE010000020.1:0-5303 GCA_046590395.1 Nocardioides sp. | reverse complement strand
CCAGCAACGACGACATCAAGTACGCCCGCGACCTGGCCCCCGACTTCGACGAGGACGATCTCTGATGTCCAAGCACACCCTGTCCGTCCTGGTCGAGAACAAGCCGGGCGTCCTGGCCCGGATCGCGGGCCTCTTCAGCCGTCGCGGCTTCAACATCGACTCGCTCGCGGTGGGCCCGACCGAGCACCCCGAGGTCTCCCGGATGACGATCGTCGTCAACGTCGAGGAGTCCCCGCTCGAGCAGGTCACCAAGCAGCTGAACAAGCTGATCGAGGTGATCAAGGTCGTCGAGCTCGACGGTCCCGCCTCGGTCAACCGCGAGCTGCTGCTGGTGAAGGTCAAGGCCGACGCCGAGACCCGCGGCAACGTCCTCGACGCCGTCCAGCTCTTCAAGGCCCGGGTCGTCGACGTCGCCCCCGACGCCGTCACCATCGAGATCACCGGCAACACCGACAAGCTCGCCGGCTTCCTCAAGGTCGTCGAGCCGTTCGGCATCCGTGAGCTGGTGCAGTCCGGGATGGTGGCCATCGGCCGCGGCTCCCGGTCGATCAGCGAGCGCACCCTCCGCCCCGTCCCCATCCCCGCCCCTCCGGCGGCGACGGGCTGATGTTGCGATCCCCGGCCAGCCGGGGATCGCTGCACTTCCAAGGCATTGCAACGCCCGAGAAGTGCACCAAGTGCCCGACCAGTGAAACGCAAGTGACCAACTGAAGGAGAGCCCCAGTGGCTGAGATGTTCTACGACGATGACGCCGACCTGGCCCTGATCCAGGGCAAGAACGTGGCGGTCCTCGGCTACGGCAGCCAGGGGCACGCGCACTCGCTGTCCCTGCGCGACTCGGGCGTCGACGTCCGGGTCGGCCTGCCCGAGGGGTCCAAGAGCCGGGCCAAGGCCGAGGCCGAGGGCCTGCGCGTGCTGACCCCCGCCGAGGCGGTCGAGGAAGCCGACGTGATCGTCATCCTCGCCCCCGACCACGTCCAGCGGAAGCTCTACACCGAGTCGGTCGAGCCCAACCTGACCGCCGGCGACACCCTGGTCTTCGGTCACGGGTTCAACATCCGGTTCGGCTACATCACCCCGCCGGAGGGCGTCGACGTCTTCATGGTCGCGCCGAAGGGTCCGGGTCACCTCGTCCGTCGCGAGTACGTCGACGGTCGCGGCGTACCCGTCCTCGTCGCCGTCGAGGAGGACGCGTCCGGCAAGGCCTGGGACCTCGCACTCTCCTACGCGAAGGCGATCGGCGGCCTGCGCGCCGGCGGCATCAAGACCACGTTCACCGAGGAGACCGAGACCGACCTGTTCGGTGAGCAGGCCGTCCTCTGCGGCGGTGCCAGCCAGCTGGTGATGTACGGCTTCGAGGTGCTCACCGAGGCCGGCTACCAGCCCGAGGTGGCCTACTTCGAGTGCCTCCACGAGCTCAAGCTCATCGTCGACCTGATGTACGAGGGCGGCATCGCCAAGCAGCGCTGGTCGGTCTCCGACACTGCGGAGTACGGCGACTACGTCTCCGGCCCGCGGGTGATCACGCCCGAGGTGAAGGAGAACATGAAGGCCGTCCTCGAGGACATCAAGAACGGCTCCTTCGCGCAGCGGTTCATCGACGACCAGGACAACGGCGGCAAGGAGTTCAAGGAGCTCCGCGCCCAGGGCGAGGTGCACCCGATCGAGGGCACCGGCCGCGAGCTGCGCAAGCTCATGGCCTGGGTGAAGAGCCACGACAGCGACTACGTCGAGGGCACCGCCACCCGCTGAACGCCGAGTCGGCAGCAGTTCACGCGTACGCGCTGAACTGCTGCCGACTCGAGGTGTTTCTGGGGTGAACTGCTGCCCACTCGGCTACTTCACCTCGGAGCGGCTCAGGGCGAGCAACCCGATGACGAGCGGCACCACGATCCAGATCATGGTGGTGCTGCCGAGCTGGGCCCATTCGCCCGCCGAGGATGCCTCGCCCTCGAACAGCATCACCTGCGTGTAGTTCCAGTCGATCCACGGCTGCAGGTCGCTGAACCACTCCCGCGCCTGCGCGAGCAGCGCCAGCACACCGGGAAACACCAACGACAGGACGAAGTAGCCGACGATGGCGGCGGCGGAGTTGCGCAGCACCACGCCCAGGGTGAACCCGATGGCCATCCCGACCAGGTTCCCCAGGACGATCTGGGGTGCGGTGGACAGCGAGACGTCCCACACGGTCCCGACCCCGGCCAAGCCAGAGCCGACGAGGTTGCCGACGGCGCCGATGGCGAAGGCCAGGACCATCGAGACGACGCCGACAAGCAACGTGGCGATTGCCTTGGCGCCGATGGTCCGGCTCCGACTTGGCACCAGTGTGAACGTGGTCAGACCGCTGCGCTGGCTCCATTCGCTGGTGACGGCGAGGATCGCGATCATCGGCAGGATGACCGACATGGGGAAGCCGAGCGCGGTGGCGAAATTCGTGTAGGTGATGGCTTCGTCGGGGGCGAAGACGATCACCGCGGCGGTCGCCAACACCGCCAGGACCCCGATGCTGACCAGCATCCAGAACCCGGACCGGGTGTCGAACATCTTGCGCAGCTCCACCGTCACGATCCGGGTCATCGGGATGGCGGGGTTGGTCCGGGCGGGGCGGGCCCGCTCGGGTGCTTCCAGTACGGCGGTCATGCTGCGACTCCTTCTCGTTGTGACTCGGCGGTGAGCTCGAGGAACATCTCTTCCAGTCCGGCTCCGTCGGCGCCGCGGAGCTCGAGCAGCGGGAGGCCGGCGGCCAGGGCGACCTTGCCGACCAGCTCGGGTTCGGCGTCCGTGGTCAGCCCTCCGTGTGCCATCCGCGTCGCGGAGATGCCGGACTCGGCCAGGGCGCGTTCCAGGTCGGCGACCTCGCGGGTCCGGACGACGGTGCCGGCTGCACGCAGCAGCTCGGCCTTCGTGCCCTGTGCGACGATCCGGCCGTTCCCGATCACGACCAGGTCGTCCGCGATGACCTCGATCTCGTGGAGCAGGTGCGAGGAGAGCAACACGGTCCCGCCCTGGTCCGCGTAGTCGCGCAGCAGGTCCCGCATCCAGCGGATGCCGGCCGGGTCGAGGCCGTTCGCCGGCTCGTCGAGGATGAGCACGTCGGGTTCGCCGATCAGGGCGGTGGCGATGCCCAGCCGCTGGCGCATGCCGAGCGAGTAGTTCCGCACCCGGCGGCCCGCCTCGTCCGGGGTCAGACTGACCCGGTCCAGCATCTCGTCGACCCGGCGGGCGGGCAGTCCCATGGTGCGCTGGGCGATGGACAGGATCTCGCGCCCGGTGCGGCCGGCGTGCTGGGCCGAGGCGTCCAGCAGGACGCCGACCTCGAGGCCGGGGTTGGGCAGCTCGGCGAAGTGGCGGCCGTTGACGGTCGTGGTGCCGGAGGTGGGCGGGGTGAGCCCGACCATGATCCTCATGGTGGTGGACTTGCCGGCCCCGTTGGGGCCGAGGAACCCGGTCACCCGTCCGGCAGCGGCGGTGAAGGACACGTTCTCGACGGCGGTGAACCGGCCGTACTTCTTGGTCAGGGACTCGACTGTGATCATGCCGAGAAGCCTCGCGGCTGCAGACCCTGGCGAACATCGGTGAAGCCGCCCATGCCACCCCGCCCGGACCCCGAGACCGCCTCAGGGTCGACCCCTGACGGATCACGGAACATCCCCGCCCGCGCACCGGTTGTGTCAGGCATGCGTATCGACATCTGGTCCGACGTGGTCTGCCCGTGGTGCTACATCGGGAAGCGCCGCCTCGAGGAGGCCCTGGCCGACTTCCCGCACGCCGACGACGTCGAGCTGGTCTGGCGCTCCTACCAGCTCGACCCGGGGACCCCCCGGGACACGACGGAGCCGGTCGACGAACACCTCGGCCGCAAGTACGGCGGCGGTGTGGAGGCCGGGCGCCGGATGATCGACCAGATGGAGGCGGTCGCGGCCGAGCTCGGGCTGATCTTCCGGATGCACCAGGCCACCCGCGCCAACACCGTGGACGCCCACCGGCTGCTCCACCTCGCGCTGGAGGCCGAAGGCCCCGGCCTGCAGGACCGGCTCAAGGAAGCGCTGCTGGCGGCGTACTTCACCGAGGTCCGTGACGTGGCCGACCACTCGGTACTGCGGGAGATCGGGCTCGCCGCCGGTCTCGACGCGACCCGGGTCGAGGAGGTCCTGGCCTCCGACGAGTACGCCGGTGACGTGCAGGCCGACATCGACCAGGCCCATGAGTACGGCGTCAGCGGCGTCCCGTTCTACGTCGTCGACGGGCGCTACGGGATCGCCGGTGCCCAGCCGGCCGAGACGTTCGCCCAGGTGCTGCGTCAGGCCTGGTCCGAGCGCGAGCCCGCGCTGCAGATGGTGGGCGCCGTCGACCTCGACGGCGAGGTCTGCGGACCGGACGGCTGCACGCCGTAGGCTGCGCGGTCGTGACGATCGACCGTTCCCGGATCCGCGTGAAGGCCTTCGCCGTGCTCCGCAACGCGGCGGAGTCGCACCACGCCGTGCTGCGTGCCCACGACCCCGTGAAGGGCCAGGGCTTCCACCGCCTGTTGGGCGGAGGCATCGAGCTGGGCGAGCGGGCCGAGGCTGCGGTGGTGCGCGAGATCGCCGAGGAGCTCGGTGCCACGTTGCTGGATCCCGAGCTGCTCGGCGTGGTGGAGAACATCTTCGAGTTCGCCGGTGAGCGCGGCCACGAGGTGGTCTTCGTGTACGCCGGCCGCCTGGCCGAGGGCGACCACGTGCCACCGGAGGGCGGCACCTACGCCGACAACGGCGTGCCGATGTGGGTCGAGTGGCGGCCCCTCGACGACCGCGTCGTCGACCTGCCCCTCTATCCCGGCGGCGTGCGCGAGCTGCTCGGCTGACGCTCGACCACGGCTCCTGGGACCGAGGAGACGCCCGTGGACACAAGTGATTTTCGTCAGGTGGCCTCGGGTACAGTGGCCGTTCCGGGCACAGCGTCGTGCACGACCTCCGCGCTCCTCATCAGGAGCGGCGTGCAGGTCCCACCATTCACGGACACGATCTGATCGAGGGAACTTCTGTGACCAAGCCCGTCGTACTCATTGCCGAAGAGCTGAGCCCCGCCACCGTCGAGGCGCTCGGCCCGGACTTCGACATTCGTAGTTGCAACGGCGCCAACCGCACCGAGTTGCTGGCTGCGATCGCGGAGGCGTCCGCGATCCTGATCCGCTCCGAGACGAAGGTTGACGCAGAAGCACTCGCGGCCGCCCCCAGACTGAAGGTTGTCGCCCGAGCGGGTGTCGGTCTCGACAACGTGGACGTGCGGGCGGCGACCCAGGCCGGCGTCATGGTCGTGAACGC
>JBKJUE010000043.1:0-10878 GCA_046590395.1 Nocardioides sp. | reverse complement strand
CCTCGACGGTCCGACCGTCGCGCGCGCCCCCCGCCGACCGGTGGCCGCGCCGGTGGGGGTGGCCAGCGCCCTCGACGACCTCCTGGTCGCCGACGAGGTCGAGGCCGCCGCCGAGGTGCGCCCACCGGCGGTCGCCGACGGCGGCCGGTTCGACGACCTCGGCGAGGACACCTCCTCGGTCCGGCTGGTCACGACCCCGGACGCCCCGGTCCGCCCGGTCCGCCGCCGCACCGCGGCAGCCAGCGCCAAGGCGGCCGCTGCCCGCAGCGCCTCGCCCGCCCCGAAGGTGGCCGGAACAGTCACCCCCGCCGCCTCAGCACCGGCGACCAAGGCCGCTGCGGTGACGGCCGGCGGACGTCTCCGGCGCCCGCTGCGCGCCACCGCTGCGGCCGTCGAGGACGCGCCCGCGCCTGAGTCCGCTCCTGCCACCCGCCGCCGACGGTTGGGTGGCCGGTGAGCAATCCGGTCACCGGGACGCTGCGGGAGAGCGGCTCCTTCTTCGCCTTCTCCCTGGACACCCTGACCGCGCTCTTCCGGCGTCCGTTCCAGCTCAAGGAGTTCATCGACCAGTCCTGGTTCGTCGCCTCGGTGACGATCCTGCCCACGACGCTGGTCTCGATCCCCTTCGGCGCGGTGCTCGCTCTGCAGATCGGCAACCTGACCAAGCAGATCGGTGCCCAGTCCTTCACCGGTGCCGTCAGCGTGCTGGGCATCGTGCAGCAGGCGGCTCCGATCGTCACCGCGCTGCTGATCGCCGGGGCGGGTGGTTCGGCCATCTGCGCCGACCTCGGCTCCCGCAAGATCCGTGAGGAGATCGACGCCATGGAGGTGCTGGGGATCAACCCCCTCGCCCGCCTCGTGGCCCCCCGCGTCGTCGCCACCACGTTCGTCGCCCTGATGATCAACGGTCTCGTGATCGGCGCCGGCATCGGCGGGTCCTACTTCTTCATCGTGATCGTGGCCGACGGGTCGGCCGGCGCCTTCCTGTCGTCGTTCACCGCCCTCGCCACCCTGCCCGACCTCTACATCTCGATGGTCAAGGCGGCGATCTTCGGCTGGCTGGCGGCGATCATCGGCGCCTACAAGGGCCTCAACGCAGGTGGTGGGCCCAGCGGGGTCGGGCGCGCGGTCAACGAGTCCGTGATCATCTCGTTCATGCTGCTGTTCTTCATGAACGCCGTCATCACTGCCATCTACTTCCAAGTCGTCCCACCCCCGGGGCTCTGATGGCACACACGACTCCGACGACCACGGTCTCCTCCCGCGCCCGCCAGCTCGGCGGTGCCCTCGTGCAGGGGCGACGCGACTCGATCGAGCAGTACGGCGACCAGCTGCTCTTCTACATCAAGGCCATCGCCTGGACCCCGCGCGCCATCCGCCGCTACAAGCGGGAGATCCTGAACACGCTCGCCGAGGTGACCTTCGGGGCCGGCGGCCTCAGCGTGATCGCCGGGACCGTGGGCGTGATCGCGTTCCTCGCCTTCTTCGCGGGCACCGAGGTCGGCATCCAGGGCTACGCCTCGCTCAGCCAGATCGGTGTCGCGAAGTTCTCGGCGTTCATCTCCGCATACTTCAACACCCGGGAGGTCGCGCCGCTCGTGTCGTCGATCGCGCTCGCGGCCACCGTGGGCTGCGGCTACACCGCCCGCCTGGGTGCGATGCGGATCTCGGAGGAGATCGACGCCCTCGAGGTCATGGGCATCCCGTCGCTGCCGTTCCTGGTCACCACCCGGATGATCGCGGCCTTCATCGCCGTGATCCCGCTCTACATCGTGGCCCTCGCGTCGTCGTACCTCTCGCCCCGGTTGATCACCGTCTTCATCTACGGCCAGTCACCCGGCACCTACGACCACTACTTCATCCAGTTCCTGCCACCGATCGACATGCTCTGGTCGTTCGGGAAGCTGCTCTTCCTCGCGACCGCGATCATCCTGATCCACTGCTACTACGGCTACACCGCGTCGGGCGGGCCGGCCGGGGTCGGCATGGCCGTGGGCCGGGCGATCCGCACCAGCATCGTAACCGTCGTCGTCGCCGACTTCTTCCTCAGCTTCGCCATCTGGGGCTCCACCACCACGGTCAGGATCACAGGATGACGGGGGTGACGCGATGCTGGTGAACGTCCACCACGACAACCCGGCGGAGCACCGCCGGCTGCTGGTCGCGGGCATCGTCTTCCTGACCGTGATCGCGATGATGATCGGCTTCTCGATCGCGGTCTACCAGAAGGTGTTCACCACGGTCACGATGGTGACCATCCACGCCGACAAGGCCGGGCTCCAGCTCGCGAAGTTCGGCGACGTGCGGGTCAACGGAGCGCTCGTCGGACAGGTGCGCAGCATCTCGCAGGACGGCGAGCAGGCGGTGATCAAGGTCGCCCTCCAGCCGGCCGAGGCCGACGAGATCCCGGCCAACGTCGACGTCCAGATCCTGCCGACCACGCTGTTCGGCCAGAAGTACATCTCGTTCGTCGCACCGGACAATCCCTCCGAGGACTCCCTCGAGGACGGCGACGTCATCCCGGCGGACCGGGTCGAGACCAACGTCGAGCTCCAGAAGATCCTCGCCGACCTCTTCCCGCTGCTCCGCTCGGTGCAGCCGGCCGACCTCAACGCCACGCTCAACGCGTTGGCCACTGCCCTGGGCGGCCGGGGCGAGCAGCTCGGCTCCACCCTCGAGAAGCTCGACTCCTACCTCGACGCCATCGACGACCACCTGCCGACCCTGCGCAAGGACCTCGTGCTCCTGGCGGAGGTGGCCGACACCTACAACGTCGCCGCCCCGGACCTGATCGGGGTGCTCGACAACATCACGGTGACCAGCAAGACGCTCATCCAGCAGCGCCAGGAGCTCGACGTCTTCTTCGGCGACGTCGCCGGGCTGGCCGACACCACGTCGAGGGTCCTGGCGGAGAACGAGGACAACCTGATCCGGATCGGTGAGCTCAGCGAGCCGCTGACCCGGCTGCTCGCGGTCTACTCGCCTCAGTACCCCTGCCTCCTGCAGGGGCTAGCGAACTACCAGCCGCGGCTGGCCGGGATCTTCCGTGGCGGCATCATCCGCCAGTACTTCCGCTTCAACACGCCGCAGTACCGTGAGTACGACCAGCGCGACCGTCCGGTCTACGGCGAGGTCGGTCACGGGCCGTGGTGCCTGGGCCTGCCCAACCCACCCGAGCCGATCGGGCCGCAGCCGCTCGACGACGGCACCGACCAGGACGACAACCCACCGACCAGCACCACCCCCGGCACCCAGCCGTCGCGCCTGAGCGCCGACAGCGGGTACGCCGGGTCGGACGGCGAGCAGGCGATCATCAACGCCATGCTGGCCTCGCTCTCCGGCAAGGGCGTGGACAGCTACGGTTCCCTCGGATCGCTCATGTACGGCCCCGTGGTGCGCGGAGGTGGCGACACATGAGTCGCAACTCGACCACCACCTCCGCCGCGATCAAGCTCGGCATCTTCACCCTCGTCTCCATCCTGGTGACGGGCCTGCTCGCGGCCATCATGGGCAACATCGGCTTCGGCGGCGGCAAGGAGTACCAAGCGATCTTCACGACGGCGTCGATGCTGCAGAAGGGCGACGACGTCCGGGTCGCCGGGGTCAACGTCGGAGAGGTCCGCGAGGTCGAGCACTACGACCGGACCCAGGCGCTCGTGACGTTTCGGATCAAGGACGAGATCGAGCTGACCACCGCCTCGCGTGCCGAGATCCGCTTCCTCAACATCGTCGGTGACCGCTACCTCGGCCTCGAGCAGGGGACGGCCAGCGACGCCGAGCCGCTCGAGCCCGACGACGTCATCCCGGTCGAGCGCACCAGCCCGGCCCTTGACCTGACCGTGCTCTTCAACGGGTTCCAACCGCTCTTCCAGGCGCTCAACCCGGCCCAGGTCAACGAGCTCAGCCTCAACATCGTCCAGGTGCTCCAGGGCGAGGGCGGCACCGTCGCCAGCCTCGTGGAGAGGACCGCATCGCTCACCAACGCCCTCGCCGACCGGGACCAGCTCATCGGCGAGGTGATCACCAACCTCAGCCAGACGCTGGAGACGGTGGACAGCCGCCACGAGGAGCTCAGTGACCTGATCATCGAGCTCAAGGGGTGGATGGGCGACCTGGCCCAGGACCGCAAGCTCATCGGCTCGTCCCTGGGCAACATCTCCGACCTGACGGTCGTGGTCGCCGACCTGCTCCAGCGGAGCCGGCCGCTGGTCAAGGCCGATGTCGTCAAGCTCCGTCAGCTCGCGAGCCTGCTCAACAAGCCCGCGAGCCGCAAGACCCTGAGCACGATGCTCGACCGGCTCCCGGAGTCGATGACCGACCAGACCCGGACCGGCACCTACGGCTCCTGGTACAGCTACTACCTTTGCGAGTTCTCCGGCGAGATCACCCTCCCCGCCCTCGAGGGGATCCCCGGCATCGAGGTCCTCACCGAGGAGCTGAGCAGCATCAAGTTCCACTCCACGGCTCCGAGGTGCCAGCCATGAGCCGCAAGAGCGAGGCCCAGGTCCTCCGCGCCGGCGCCGTCTCCGTGATGCTGCTGCTGCTGATCATGGCGGCCGCCTTCAACCTGTCGAAGTTCCCCGGCTTCAGTGGCGGGAGCTACCAGGCCGAGTTCAGCGACGGCAGCGGCATCCGCAAGGGCAACATGGTCCAGGTCGCCGGCATGCGCGTCGGGCGGGTGAGCGACGTCGAGCTGGAGGACGACACCGTGCTGGTGACCTTCGAGGTCGACCACGGCGTGGAGTTCGGCGACGAGAGCGAGGCGTCCGTCGAAGTGCTCAACCTGCTCGGCGAGAAGTACCTCGAGCTCACCCCGCGGGGGACCGGCCAGCTGGGCGAGGACGACGTCATCCCCCAGGACCGCACCAGCTCGGCGTACGACATCGTCGGCGTGTTCGGCGACCTCACCACCACCACCGAGCGGATCGACACCGACCAGCTCAAGGAAGCGCTCAACGTCGTCTCGGACACGATGGACGCCGCCGGACCCGAGATCCACGCCAGCTTCGAGGGCATCTCGCGGCTCTCCGAGACCGTCGCGTCGCGCGACGAGGAGATCCAGTCGCTGCTCTCCAGCTCGCGCAACGTCAGCGAGGTGCTGGCAGCCCGCAGTGACGACATCGTCGACCTGATGGGCAACAGCGACCTGGTGTTCAAGGAGCTGACCCGGCGCAAGGCCGCCATCCACCGGTTGCTGGTCAACGCCCGGGTCCTCGCCGACGAGCTGCGCGGTCTGGCGGCGGACAACCAGCAGGAGATCGGTCCGGCCCTCCAGGAGGTCGACGACCTGCTCGACCTGCTGATCTCCAAGGAGAAGCAGCTGAAGGCGACCCTGGCCGCCGTCGGCCCCTACGCGTCGATCCTGAGCAACATTATCGGCACTGGTCCCTGGTTCGACGCCTACGTCTACAACCTCGCTGCCATCCCCACCGGCGAGTTCCAGCCCGGGATGTTGGGCGAGTGATGGCCATGACGAACCGGATCAACGGACGCGCACTCATCGTCGCGGTGGCCGTCCTGCTGCTCACGGCGACGTTCCTCCTCGCCCGGGGTGGCGAGGAGACGCGCACCGTCAGCGCCCACTTCCCGCGCGCGGTCAGCGTCTACGTCGGCACCGACGTGCGCGTCCTCGGCGTCAACATCGGGAAGGTCACCGCCGTCGTCCCCGAGGGCAACTCGGTCCTCGTCGAGATGGAGTACGACGACCAGTACAAGCTCCCGGACGGCGCGAATGCCGTGATCATCACCCCGACCCTGGTGGCGGACCGGTTCGTCCAGATCACCCCGGCGTACGACGGCAGCGGTGCCGTGATGGCGGACGGCGAGGACATCCCGCTGCCCGAGACCGCCGTGCCGGTCGAGCTCGACCGGATCTACGCGAGCCTGCGTGACCTCTCGCAGGCGCTCGGTCCCAACGGCGTCAACAAGGACGGCACGCTCGACCACCTGCTGCGGGCCTCGGCCAAGTCGCTCGAGGGCGAGGGCGAGCTCGGCAACGAGATGCTCCGCAACCTGTCGGCCGCGACCGAGACCTTCGGTGACGGCAGCGAGAACCTCTTCGCGACTGTCTCCGAGCTGGCGGAGTTCACCCAGGTGCTCGGCGCCAACGACCGGCTCGTCCGGGCCTTCATCCGCGACCTCGCCGGCATGTCCTCCGCCCTGGTCACGGAGCGCGTCGAGCTGCGGCGGGCGCTGGCCTCGGTCGCCCGTGCCGTCGGCACGGTGAAGACGTTCGTCGAGGACAACCGCGAAGCACTCGTGACCGACATCGAGAAGCTGACCCGGGTCGTGAAGAACATGAACTCCGAGCGCGAGAGCATCGACGACGCCCTGCAGGTCGCCCCCCTGGCCCTTGGCAACCTGGCGGTCGCCTTCAACACCGAGACCGGGTCCATCGGCTCCCGGGTGGGCGTCCAGGGTACGTTCGGCGACGCCGACGGCTTCCTCTGCACCATCGTGCAGCAGTCCGACATGCCGGACGCCAGCAAGGACCTCGCCTGCGACCTCTTCGAGCAGCTGTTGGAGCCGGCTGAGGGCCAGACACCCCGGCAGCAGGCGCCGGCGAAGGTACGGGTCTCCGACACCGGGCCCGACCGATCCGCTCGCGAGGACTCCGACGCGCAGGTGATCCCCGACCGGTACGCCTACAGCGGCACCGGGGACCTCAGCAGCCTGGTCGGAGGTGGGGCATGACCCGCCGACTGCGTCGTCTCGTGCCCGCCGTGGTGGCGGCCGGCGCCCTGCTGCTCTCGGGGTGCGAGTTCGAGGGCGCCTACGACCTGCCCCTGCCCGGCTCGCCCGTCAACGAGGACAACTCCTTCACGGTCACCGCGGAGTTCGCGGACGTGCTCAACGTGGTCCCGCGGTCCGTGGTCATGGTCAACGACGTGACGGTCGGTGAGGTCATCGAGGTGGACCGCGTCGGCTGGCACGCCGAGATCATCATGCGGGTCGCCGACGGCACCGAGCTCCCCGACAACACCGTCGCCGACATCCGTCAGTCCAGCCTCCTCGGCGAGAAGTACGTCGCGCTCGAGGCACCCACCACCGAGGACCCGGTCGGTGTGCTCGAGGACGGCGACGACATCCCGCTCTCCTCCACCGGCCGCAACCCCGAGGTCGAGGAGGTCCTCGGTGCGCTGTCGTTCCTCCTGAGCGGCGGAGGTGTCGGTCAGCTCGGCACCATCACCCAGGAGCTCAACAACGTGATGAGCGGCCGGACCGAGCGGCTGCGGCACCTGCTGGGCTCCCTGGAGAGCGTGATCGGGACGATCGACTCGCAGCGCGCGGAGATCATCTCCGCGCTGGAGTCGATGAACGGCCTGACGAAGACGCTCAACGACGAGAAGGAGACGATCGGCGAGGCGCTCGACGTGATGGGGCCGGCCATCGACGTGCTCGCGCAGCAGCACGACGAGCTGATCTCGATGCTCGGTGCCCTGGACCGGCTCGGGAAGGTGGGCACCCGGGTCATCGGTGCCAGCAAGGACGACCTGATCGCCACCCTGGCCCACCTGAAGCCCGTCCTGACCAAGCTCCACGAGGTCGGGGACCGGCTCGCTCCCGGTCTCGACATGATGGTGAGCTTCCCGTTCCCCAAGGAGGCCGCCGATGTCGTCAAGGGCGACTACGCCAACGCCTCGATCCGGGCCGGCATCAACCTCGAGATCTTCATGCCGGACGGCGGCGACGACGGCAACCCCATCCCGATCCCGATCCCCGACCCCGGCGAGGTCCTCACCGCGGTGCAGAAGTGCCTCGAGTCCGGCGACATCACGAGCAAGGCCTGCGAGAAGGTCCTCACCGACGCCGACCAGTACAAGAAGCTCAAGAAGGCCTGCAAGAAGGCGAAGAACGAGGACAACCCGGTCTGCCAGGTGGTCAACCCGCTGCCGGACCCCGACGACGACAACCCGCTCCCGGAGATCCCGGGTCTGCCCGGGCTGCTGCGCTTCAACGACGCGCTCCGGAGCGGCGCGCCGTCGCCGTCGTACGCCGGCACGGGCCTCTTCGCGGGAGGTGCAGCATGACCCGTGGCATCAAGGTCCGGATCGCGGCCTTCCTCGTGCTGAGCGCAGTCGGCATCGTCTACATCGCGGGCAGCTACCTCGGTCTCGTCGACCGGGTCCTCGGGCGCGGCTACACGATCTACGCGACCCTGCCCACCTCCGGTGGCCTGTTCGAGGGCAGCGAGGTGACCTACCGCGGCGTCAAGGTCGGTGAGATCGCGAGGATGCACGTGGAGCGCGACGGCGTGCGCCTCGACCTGGCCATGGAGGACGGCGTCGAGCTGCCCCTGGACTCACCGATGTTCGTCCACAACCTGTCGGCGGTGGGGGAGCAGTACCTCGACTTCGAGCCCGAGACCGACGAGGGCCCCTACGCGGAGCCCGGCGACACGCTCGAGGGCACCGACGAGTCGCTCCCCGTGGACGAGGCCGACCTGCTGGTCGAGCTCGACCAGTTCGTCGAGTCGGTTGACAAGGAGAACCTCCAGGTCGTGGTCTACGAGCTCGGCCTGATGTTCAACGACACCGGGGTCCCGCTCCAGAAGCTGATCGACAGCGGCGGTGAGTTCATCGACGAGGCCTCCGCCCACGAGGACGAGACCGTGGCGCTGCTCGAGAACGGCCTGACCGTGCTGCGGACCCAGCGCGACGAGGGCGAGAACATCACGGCCTTCTCCCGCGACCTGCGGCTGATCACGCAGGCGCTGCGCCGGAGCGACGGCGACCTGAGGGGCACGCTGCAGGGCACGCCGGGTGCCGCTCGCGAGATCGAGGCGCTGATGAAGGACCTCGAGCCGACCCTGCCGATCCTGCTCGGCAACGCGGTCAGCCTGAACCAGGTCGTCGTCTCCCACCTCGCCGGGCTCGAGCAGCTGCTGGTGACCTTCCCGCGGACGATCTCGAGCGGCTTCACGGGCACGCCGAAGAAGGGTGGGGGCCGGGTCAACCTCCAGTTCTCCAACAAGGTCCAGCCGTGCACCCAGGGCTACAAGCCCAAGAACCAGTGGCGCCGGGCCGACCAGACCAGCGACGCGCCGATCTTCCCGGCCGAGTGCAACAGCCCGCCGCCGTACGCCATGCGTGGCACCAAGTACGCGCCGGGCGGCCCGCGCAACCCCAGCTCCGTGGGTCGCGCCTACCGCGGCAGCTACGACCCGATCAGCGGACTCCTCGACGGTGCCGTCGACGCGAACGGCAACGCCGTACGCTTTCGGGATCCTGGCAACCTGTCGATCCTGGGAGGAGATTCGTGGAAGTGGCTGCTGGTCGGGCCGGTGGCCCAACAGTGACCCCGGATCCCACGTCCCGGGTCCGCCTCAACATCGCGCTCTACGTGCTGACCCTGCTCGTCGCCTGTGCCTGCGTGGTCGGGGGAGTGGTCACGTGGCGCACCCATGACGACCGCAGCGGCGACGCGGTCGAGCAGGAGCGTTACGGCGACGTCCTGATGTCCGCGACCGACGAGGCGGAGGCCTTCATCAACATCCGTTACGACCAGGCCCAGGAGAGCATCGACGAGGTGGCGGCCGGTGCGACCGGCGAGTTCCGCGAGCAGTACACCTCGTCCGCCGACGGCGTGATCGAGGTGCTCGAGGAGAACAAGTCGATCATGGACGGCGAGGTGATCTGGGCGGGCGTGGTCGACGTCGACAACGACAGCGCCACCGTCATCGCGGCGACCACCGGCACCGTCTCCAACAAGCAGACCGGCAACAAGCCCGTCGTCCGCAACTTCCGCCTGCAGCTCGACCTCGTCCTCGAGGGCGGCCGCTGGCTGACCCGCGACCTGCAGTTCGTGAGCTGACCGATGGCCAACCCCCCACGCAAGCCCCGCCGGCCCGTCGTCGGTTCGCGCAACCCCACGGGCCGCCCGCGCAACGTCGCCGGCCGCCGACCCGAGAGCCCCGAGACCGAGAACGAGGCCGTCGAGGCGACCGACGGTGACGAGCCCCCCGCACCGCCCGCGCCCCCCGCGCCGCCGGAGGACCGCGACGACGACCGTGCCGAGGAGCCGGCCGACGAGCCCGCTGCCCGGTCGCGCCTCCTGACGAGCGTCCGCACCACCGTCGCCCTGGTCGTCGCCCTGGTGCTGATGTCCGGAGTCCTGGCGGCCGAGGTCTGGTACGTCTGGTTCAAGGGCGACCCGGTGGTCTCCGCCGAGCGCCCCGTGGTGACCGGCGAGATCGCCCACCGCGCCGCCGTGGAGTCGGCCTCGCAGAGCATCAGCGAGATCTTGTCCTACGGCTACCAGGACTTCGACGCCCAGATCGACGAGGCGACCGCAATGATGACCGACACGTTCGCGGTCGAGTTCCGCGAGACCGCGCACGACGTCAAGGACGAGTTCGTCGCCGAACGGACCGAGCAGGACGTCCGCGTGGTGGCCGCCTCGGTGGTCCAGGCGTCCGCCCAGAAGGTCCGCGCGCTCCTCTTCATCGACCAGTACGTCGTCCGGGGCCCCGAAGGCACGACGATCACCCCGTACCGCGCCCTGGTCACCATGGTGCACACCGACAGCGGCTGGCTGGTCGACGACATCGAGACCAAGTAGCCGCCGGGCGAGGCGCGGGTGGTTCTGGACATCCCACGCGAGGCCCACTAGGTTTTGGCAAACTAGAACACGTTCCAGTTGAGCCCAGGTCGTCAGAGGGGAAGGATCGTCGTCGTGCCCCCAACGAACGCGCGCGCCGAGACCGACCTGCTCATCATCGGCGCGGGGCCCACCGGCCTCTTCGCCGCCTACTACGCCGGCTTTCGCGGGCTCCGGGTGGCGGTCGTCGACTCGCTGCCCGAGCTCGGCGGACAGATCACCGCGATGTACCCCGAGAAGGCGATCCTCGACGTGGCCGGGTTCCCGACCGTCAAGGGC
>JBKJUE010000090.1:0-14676 GCA_046590395.1 Nocardioides sp. | reverse complement strand
CTGGCCGGGATTTGGTACGAAACAAGGCGTTCGCTAGAGTTTCGCCCGCTGTTGGAAACACCAGTTCCACGACTTGCCCCCGTTGTGTAGCGGCCTAGCACGCCGCCCTCTCAAGGCGGTAGCGCGGGTTCGAATCCCGTCGGGGGTACCAACAGAAAACGACAAGAGCCCAGGCCCCAGGCCTGGGCTCTTTGCTTTGCCGAGGCACTATGCGCAGAGGCCGTTGGCCTCCCGGTCCGGGTCGCCCTCGCCGTCCGGAGAGCCGACCGAGTCGTCGGCCGCGACGGCGTTGCGGGCGAACGCCCCGAGCGGCCGGTCGGCGGCGATCAGCTGCCACAACCGCTCCGCCGGCGGCGCGAGCTGGAGGCGGTTGGCGTCCGCGGCGTACGCCTCGATGGGCACGGTGACGAACTTGATGTCGGCCGGGTCCGTCCGGCGCAGCTGCGCGCCCAGCCCGGCGAGGGCGCCCAGGCTGTCGAGGTCCTCGTCGAGCTGGAGGGAGTCGGTGGCGGCGTCGAGGAAGTTGTAGAGACGCGTGGGCTTGGTCAGGGTGTCGGCGGAGATCACCCGGTCCACCATCGAGGCGACGAACGCCTGCTGGCGGCGCATCCGGCCGATGTCCCCGTTGACCGACAGGTAGTTGCGCTCCCGGACGTAGTCGAGCGCCTCGTCCCCGGCCACGAGTTGCCGGCCGGCCCGCAGGTTGATGTCGTGCTTCGGGTCGACGACGTCGCGCGGGACGCAGACCTCGACCCCGTGCACGGCGTCGACCATGTCGACGAACCCGTTGAAGTCCACGACCACCGTGTGGTCCAGGTAGATCCCGGTGATGTGCTCCACCTGGCGCACCGTGCAGAGCGGGCCGCCCACCGAGAACGCGTCGTTGAAGATCACCGGGTCGACGGGGGCGAGCCGCTCACCGTCGTTCCCCTCGCACGAGGGACGGCCGACCATGGCGTCGCGCGGCAGGCTCACGCCGTACGTCACCTTCCGGTCGGCGGAGACGTGGAGCAGGATCGTGACGTCGGAGCGGGCGCCGGCGTCCTGGTGGTCGTCGATCGCGTTGCCCTGGCCGTCGCGGGTGTCGGAACCCATCACGAGGATGTTGAGCGGCGTCTTCGGAAGCTCGGCCGACGGCTCCGGTGGCTCGACCACGTGGGGGATCGGCGGGAGCGTGTGGATGTTGGAGCCGAGCTGGCGGTAGGCCACCGTCACCGTCGCCGCCGTGGCGACCGCGACCACGACCTCGGCCAGGATGATGACGTGGAGCAGCCGTCCGCGTTGGCTGCGCGTGGGTTCGGACACTTCGGGATCCTTGCACAGCGCTCGATGTGTGTGTCCGATTTCCGCTAGAGAGTGTCTGAGTCATGCACCATGATGGAGCCATGACCCCGACCACCACGCTGGACGCCGAGTCCTGCTACCGCGCCGTGAAGGCGCGGGACCGGCGGTTCGACGGCGTCTTCTACACCGCCGTGCGGACAACCGGCATCTACTGCCGTCCGTCCTGCCCGGCGCGCACCCCGGCCTTCCAGAACGTGTCGTTCCACCCGAGTGCCGCGGCCGCCCAGGCCGCCGGCTACCGCGCCTGCAAGCGCTGCCTCCCCGACGCCACCCCGGGCAGTCCCGACTGGGACGTCGCCGCCGACGCCGCCGGCCGGGCGATGCGGTTGATCGCCGACGGCGTCGTCGACCGCGAGGGAGTGCCGGGGCTCGCCGCGCACGTCGGCTACACCTCGCGGCACCTCACCCGGCTGCTGACCGCCGAGCTCGGCGCCGGCCCGCTCGCCCTGGCTCGCGCCAAGCGGGCGCAGACCGCACGGGTGCTGATCGAGACCACCAACCTGACGTACGCCGACGTCGCGTTCGCCGCCGGGTTCTCCAGCGTCCGGCAGTTCAACGAGACGATCCGCGAGGTCTACGCGACCACCCCGTCCGACCTGCGCGGACGCCGTCGCGACGGTCGCGCCACCACCGGCTCGGTGACGATGCGTCTCGCCGTCCGGACGCCGTACGCAGGCTCGGCGCTGCTCGGCTTCCTGGCGACCCGGGCGATCCCGGGCGTGGAGCTGGCCGGCGACGGCTGGTACGCCCGCACGCTCGCCCTGCCCCACGGCACCGGCGCGGTCCGGCTCGAGGTGCCCGACGTGGCCGGGCCGGGGGAGACGGCGTTCGCAACGGCCACGTTCGCGCTCGACGACCTGCGGGACACCGCGGCCGCCGTCGAACGGGTGCGCCGGATGCTCGACGCCGACTGCGACCCCGTGGCCGTGGCCGACGCGTTCGCCGGTGACCCCGTGATCGGCCCGCTGGTGCGCCGGAGGCCGGGCCTCCGCGTGCCCGGTCACGTCGACGGACACGAGATCGCCGTCCGGGCCGTGCTCGGCCAGCAGGTCAGTGTCGCCGGCGCGCGCACCGTCGCCGCCCGGCTCACCCGGGCCCACGGCCGGCCTGTCCCCGGTGCCGCGGCGATCGACACGCAGCTCACCCACCTCTTCCCGGACGCAGCGACGCTGGCGGGGCTCGACCCCGAGCAGCTGCCGATGCCGCGGGCCCGCGGCCGGGCCCTGGTCGGGCTATGCGCGGCCCTCGCCGACGGCAGCATCGCCCTCGACCGCGGCGCCGACCGGGGCGACGTGCGCCGCGCCCTGCTCGACCTCCCCGGCATCGGGCCGTGGACGGCCGACTACATCGCGTTGCGGGCCCTCGGGCACCCCGACGTCTTCCTGCCGACCGACATCGGCATCCGCGACGCCCTCACCGGGCTCGGCCAGGACCCGGCGCGCGCCGCTGACCTGGCCGAGCGGTGGCGGCCGTGGCGGTCCTACGCCCAGCTGCACCTGTGGCAGACGCTCGCCGCTTCGCCGGACGAGCCTGTCGAGACCGAGGAGAACTGACATGTGGACCCTGATGGACTCGCCGATCGGTGAGCTGCGGATCGTGGAGCAGGGCGGTGCCGTCACCGCCATCGAGTTCACGCCGTTCCGCGACAGCGTCGACGGTCGTCCACGTGGTGCCCGCTCCGACACGGAGCCCGTGCTCGTGCGCGCGGTCGAGCAGCTCACGGCGTACTTCGCCCGCGAGCTGAAGGAGTTCGACCTCCCCCTCTCGCCCCACGGCACCGATTTCCAGCAGCGGGTGTGGGACACCCTGCTCGGCATCGGGTACGGCGACACCGCGTCGTACGGCGAGGTCGCACACCGGCTCGGCATGACGGTCGCCGCCTCCCGGGCGGTCGGGCTGGCCAACGGCCGGAACCCGATCCCGATCGTGATCCCGTGCCACCGGGTGATCGGCGCCAACGGCACCCTGACCGGTTACGCCGGCGGCGTCGAGCGCAAGCAGACGTTGCTCGAGCTCGAGCAGGACGCGCTGTTCTGAGCACGTTCGACGGCGCCCTGTCGCGTGGCGAAACGCGGGCCGCCGTTCCCTAGTCGCTCGCGCGCCGGATGAGGGCGCCGACGCCGACGCCGATGGCCGCCGGGACGCCGATCATCACCGCGAAGAACGGGATCGAGGACACCAGGTCCTCGACCACGTCGGAGCCGGAGTCCTGCACCGCGATGCCGATGGTGGTGACGATGCCGAGGGCCGCGCCCGCGAGCACCCACACCAGGATCGCCCTTACCGCGGGGCCGCGCCGCCCGTCCACCACCCCCCACACGAGGGCGAGGACCACGAACGCGAGGAACACCAGCAGGCCGGCCCCCAGCGGGTCCGTGGACTCGGACTGGTCGATCAGCACCAGCGCGACGACGTAGATGACGGACAGGACCAGGGTGCGCACGACCAACGGCGCCAGGAATCTCACGCCGCTCACCCTGCCGCACCCCATCCCACGACGTGGCGCAATTCCTCCACGAAGTGGCAGAAACTCCCCGTCGAAGTGGCAGTTATCCCGGTCCGAGGTGGCGGCTTCCCCGCAGGCCGCCCGAGAAATTGCCACCTCGGACCGGAGAACCTGCCACTTCGTGAGTCACTCGGCGGCTGCGCGACGGAGCGACTCGGAGAGGCGCTCGGCAGCGGCGAGGACGGCGGGGGCGTGCATCCGGCCGGGCTGGCGGGAGAGCCTCTCGAGGGGACCGGAGACGGAGACCGCGGCGATGATCTTCCCGCCGGGCGAGCGGACCGGCGCGGAGACGGACGCGACGCCCTGCTCCCGCTCGCCGACCGACTGGGCCCAGCCGCGGCGACGGATGCCGGACAGGGCCGCGGCGGAGAACGCGGCGTTCTGCAGGCCGCGGTGCATCCGCTCGGGGTCCTCCCACGCGAGCAGGACCTGGGCGGCGGAGCCGGCGGTCATCGTCAGCTGCGAGCCGACGGGGATGGTGTCGCGCAATCCCGACGGACGCTCGGCGGCGGCGACGCAGACGCGGTACTCACCCTGACGACGCCACAGCTGTGCGGACTCTCCGGTGATGTCGCGGAGCCGGGCGAGCACCGGACCGGCGGTGGCGAGGAGGCGGTCCTCGCCGGCGGCGGCGGACAGCTCCGCGAGCCGCGGACCGAGCACGAATCGTCCCTGCATGTCGCGGGCGACCAGCCGGTGGTGCTCGAGCGCGACGGCCAGGCGGTGGGCGGTCGGGCGGGCCAGGCCGGTGCCGGCGACGAGGCCGGCGAGCGTGGCCGGGCCGGCCTCCAGTGCGGTGAGGACGAGGGCCGCTTTGTCGAGCACGCCCACGCCGCTAGTGTTGTCCATATGGCAATACTGCCGTCTCAGATCATGGGATGCAAGGCGTAGGCTCTGTGACGTACGCCGGAAGGGTGGCCGGCACGGTCACCAGACAGAGGGAGAACACCATGGGCAAGACCCTGGCCGAGAAGGTATGGGACGAGCATGTCGTCCGTTCCGCCGACGGCGAGCCGGACCTGCTGTTCATCGACCTCCACCTCATCCACGAGGTCACCTCGCCGCAGGCCTTCGACGGGCTGCGCCTCGCCGGCCGGACCGTACGCCGACCCGACCTCACCCTCGCGACCGAGGACCACAACGTCCCGACGATCGACTGGGACAAGCCGATCGCCGACCCGGTCTCCCGCCTCCAGGTCGAGACCCTCCGCAAGAACGCGGCGGAGTTCGGCGTCCGCCTGCACCCGCTCGGCGACATCGAGCAGGGGATCGTGCACGTCGTCGGCCCCCAGCTCGGCCTGACCCAGCCCGGCATGACCATCGTGTGCGGCGACAGCCACACCAGCACCCACGGCGCCTTCGGTGCGATCGCCTTCGGGATCGGCACGTCCGAGGTCGAGCACGTCCTCGCCACCCAGACCCTGATGCAGGCCAAGCCGAAGACGATGGCGGTCACCGTCAACGGCCAGCTCCCCGACGGGGTCACCGCGAAGGACCTGATCCTGACGCTGATCACCCACACCGGCACCGGTGGCGGCCAGGGCTACATCGTCGAGTACCGCGGCCAGGCCATCGAGGAGCTCTCGATGGAGGCCCGGATGACGGTCTGCAACATGAGCATCGAGTGGGGGGCCAAGGCCGGCCTGATCGCTCCCGACCAGACGACCTTCGACTACATCAAGGGCCGCGCCGAGGCGCCCAAGGGTGCCGACTGGGAGAAGGCCGTCGAGCACTGGCGCTCGCTCGTGTCCGACGACGACGCCGAGTTCGACAAGGAGATCGTCCTCGACGCGAGCACGATGACCCCCTTCGTCACCTGGGGGACCAACCCCGGCCAGGGCGTGCCGCTCAGCGGCTCGGTACCGGACCCCGAGGACTGCGACGACGCGAACGACAAGATCGCCGTCGAGAAGGCGCTCGAGTACATGGGCCTCGAGGCCGGCACCCCGATGCGCGAGGTCAAGGTCGACACGGTCTTCGTCGGTTCGTGCACCAACGGCCGGATCGAGGACCTGCGCACGGCGGCGGAGATCATCCGGGGCCGGCACGTCGACAAGGACACCCGCCTCCTCGTGGTCCCCGGCTCGGTCCGGGTTCGCCTCCAGGCGGAGGAGGAGGGCCTCGACATCATCTTCAAGGAGGCCGGCGGTGAGTGGCGCGGTGCCGGGTGCTCGATGTGCCTCGGCATGAACCCCGACCAGCTTGCTCCGGGTGAGCGCAGCGCCTCGACCTCCAACCGCAACTTCGAGGGGCGCCAGGGCAAGGGCGGCCGGACCCACCTGGTCTCGGTGCCCGTCGCGGCGGCCACGGCCATTCGCGGCACGCTCTCGTCCCCGGCCGACCTCAAGGACCTCTGATGGACAAGTTCACCAGCCACACAGGCGTCGGCGTCCCGTTGCGGCGCAGCAACGTCGACACCGACCAGATCATCCCGGCCGTCTACCTGAAGCGGGTGACCCGCACCGGCTTCGAGGACGGGCTCTTCGCGGCCTGGCGCAACGATCCGGCATTCGTGCTCAACAACGAGGTGTACGCCGACGGGTCGGTCCTCGTGGCCGGTCCCGACTTCGGCACCGGCTCGTCCCGCGAGCACGCGGTGTGGGCGTTGCAGAACTACGGGTTCAAGGCGGTCATCTCGCCGCGCTTCGCCGACATCTTCCGGGGCAACTCCGGCAAGGCCGGCCTGGTTGCCGCGCAGGTCGACGAGAAGGTCGTCCAGCGCCTGTGGGACCACCTCGACGCCAATCCGGGGGCGACGGTGACCGTCGATCTCGAGTCCCGGACGGTCCGTGCGGGCGAGGGCCCGGATGCGATCGAAGATTCCTTCGACATCGACGACTACACACGCTGGCGGCTGCTCGAGGGGCTCGACGACGTCGGCATCACCTTGTCCCGCGAGGACGACATCGCTGCCTTCGAGGGCACGCGGCAGAGCTGGAAGCCCGCCACGCTCTGAGCGTCATCTGACCGCCAACTGCGTGCACCACGGCTCGAACCCGAGGCGCTGCGCGGCTCCGGACGAACCGCGGTTGCCCGGGCGGGCTCGCCACCGGGCCAGCCCGTGGTTCCGGACGGCGTACGACGCCGCGCTGCGGCCGACCTCGTCCACGAGCCCGCGTCCGCGGGCAGCCGGAGTGACGAGCACGCCCACGTGACGGGGTGCGCCCGCGAAGTCGGCCAGGGTCGAGGCGGCCACGAGGTCTCCGTCGACGTACGCGCCGAAGGCGACGAGCACGTCATCGTTCATACCGGCCTCCTGCCACTCGTCGTCGGTGACCGCCGAGCGGAGCAACCGGGCGTCCGCGACGGGGATCTCCACCACCCCGGGTGACGGTCCGAGATCGTCGTCGAGGTAGTGATGGGTGCCCGGCCCGATGACGCACAGTCCCTGTCGGTCGGCGAAGTCCTGCCAGTACGTCGGGTCCTGCAACCGCGCCGGTGCTTCTGCGGCCAGCGCCTCGACCAGGCCGTCGTGCGTACCGGCGGGCACGGACACGTGGACTCCGCCGTTCCGCCACGCCACGAACCACCCCGGGTAGTCCCCGAGTGCCTGGTGCGGACGTACGGAGACCGCACGCCACAGGTCGTCACGAGTCACGTCGAACGTCGACGCCCACCAATCGTCGACGAAGTCCTCGGTGGCAGGTTTCATGCTGGCCACTCTAGGTGAGGAAGAGATTGCGAAGAGGATTCGCCTTAGGAATAAGGGAATTCTCCCCTTTCTGGAAAAAATATAGGTGGTCGATTTGCCGAGAATGCCGCTCAACCGCACGGATCGGCCCCAAAGAAACATCCGATTTGTCCGGCGTGGTGATTGTGACCTTGGCCACGAATGCCTAGCGTGCACAGGGAATAGTCGGGCACAGGCTCGGCTCCAAGTTCATTGGAAGGGAAGCTAGTGAACAAGTCACAGCTCATCGACGCGCTGGCCGCGCGTTACGAGGGGAACCGCAAGGCAGCCGCACACGCTCTCGAGTCCGTCCTGGACACGATCACCCGCGAGGTCGCCAAGGGGGAGAAGGTCGCGATCACGGGGTTCGGATCGTTCGAGAAGCGCATCCGGGAGGCACGCTGGGTCCGCAACCCCCAGACCGGTGCCCGGATCAAGGCCAAGAAGACGGCCGTTCCGAAGTTCAGCGCGGGCGCGGACCTGAAGAACGTCGTCTCGGGTGCCAAGAAGCTTCCGAAGCTGACGCTGGCCGCGGCCGGCGCTGCCGGTTCCAGCGCGCAGAAGGCTGGCGCGGCCGCAGTGAAGGCTGCGACTCCCGCCAAGAAGACGGCCAAGAAGTCGGCTCCGGCGAAGAAGGCCGCTGCGAAGAAGGCTCCGGCGAAGAAGGCTCCGGCGAAGAAGGCGGCTGCCAAGAAGGCTGCTCCGGCGAAGAAGGCCGCAGCGAAGAAGGCCCCCGCCAAGAAGGCCCCCGCCAAAAAGGCCCCGGCGAAGAAGGCCCCGGCAAAGAAGGCCGCAGCGAAGAAGGCCGCAGCGAAGAAGGCCCCCGCCAAGAAGGCCGCCAAGAAGGCGCCAGCCAAGAAGTCCTGAAGCACACTGCACTGTCCTGAGGGTGGGCCACCGACAGGTGGCCCACCCTCAGGGTATTTCGAGACGCGCGGTGTGCGTGCCGAGCCCCAGGCTCTCGGCCCGGGCGAGGTCGACGAGGTCGTCGACGTCCTGCCGGAGCGACCGGAGCGCGCCCGGGATCTCGAGCGCTCCGCCGTCGAGGTGGGCGGCGCGCGACCCGGGCCCGAACTGCGGCAGGAACGCCCCGTGGACGGCGGTGTACATGGTGGTGCCGAGGCCCGCCGCGTCCGCGACGAAGGCCGACTCGTGGGCTGCCGCCGTCGCGAGTGCCTCGGCCAGGTCCTCGGGCCTCAGAGCAGGAAGGTCGGCGCACAGGGCAGCGGGTCGCAGGGCTGGCCAGCGGCGGAGTGCCTCGGCGGCCGCGAGGACCAGGCTGGTGTTGAGGTCGCCGCTCGGGCCGTCGGGGAGGACCGCGCATCCGGCCGATGCCAGGTCGCGTGCGAAGGCGGCGTCGTCGGTCACGGCCAGGACCTGGGTGACGGCGTCCGTGGCCAGGCACGCGGTCACGGTGTCGAGGGCGAACGCCGCCGCCAGGTCGCGCCTGAGGTCGTCACCCAGGCCGAGCCGTGACTTGCCGACAGCGGGCGGCTTCACCGGCACCACGGCGACGTACTGCTGCTGATCCATCGGCCCGATCCTGTCAGGCCGGACGTGCCGCGTCGGGACGCCCCCCGGGCATGCCGACCGAGTAGCCTGCATCCGACGCAGCGTGCGTCACGGCCGGACGGCCCGGGACAGACGAGGGAAGCGCGTGAGGGTTCGCAAGATCCGGCAGAAGCGCGGCTGGGCGTTCAGCGTCGGGGTCCCGATCGCGAAGTCCGCCATCTTCAGCACCACCTCGCACACCTGGATCGACGGGGAGAAGATCCCCGAGTCCGGCGGCTGCATCGTGGTCTTCAACCACATCTCCCACACGGACCCCCTGCTGGCCGCCTACTTCGTCTACGACCACGGCCGGCTCCCTCGCTACCTCGCCAAGGCCGGGTTGTTCAAGAACAAGGCCCTCGGCGGGTTCCTCAGTGCCGCCGGCCAGATTCCCGTCGAGCGACTGAGCCGCACTGCCGTGGGCGCGTACGACGCAGCCGTGGCCGCGGTCCGCGACGGCGAGTGCGTCGTGGTCTACCCGGAGGGCACGCTCACCCGGGATCCCGACCTCTGGCCGATGACGGGCAAGAGCGGGGCCGCGCGGATCGCCCTCGAGACCGGGTGCCCGGTCATCCCGGTCGGCCAGTGGGGGGCGCAGGAGCTGCTGCCGCCGTACGCCAGGAGGCCCGACCTCTTCCCCCGCAAGCGGATCGTGATGAAGGCGGGCGACCCGGTCGACCTCGGTGACCTCGTGGCACTGCCCCGGACCCCCGAGGTGATCGCCCAGGCGACCGACCGGATCATGGCCGCCATCACCGCACTCGTCGAGGAGCTGCGCGGCGACAAGGCGCCCGCGGAGCGCTTCAACCCTCGCAAGGCGGGCGTGCGCCAGATCGGGAACCCCAACAAGAAGGACGAACGCTGATGGGCAAGGTCGCGGTCTTCGGTGCCGGTTCCTGGGGGACCGCGTTCTCCATCGTGCTGGCCGACGCCGGCAACGACGTCACCATCTGGGGTCGCCGCGACGACGTCTGCGCGACCATCAACGAGCGTCACGAGAACACCGACTACCTCCCGGGCATCGAGCTCCCGTCGACCGTCTCGGCCACCCACGACCCCGAGCGTGCAGTCGACGGTGCCGACATCGTCGTCTTCGCCGTCCCGTCCCAGACGTTCCGCGAGAACCTCAGCGACTGGGCCGACATCGTGCCGTCCGACGCCGTCATGGTCTCGCTGATGAAGGGTGTCGAGCTCGGCACCGTCAAGCGGATGAGCGAGGTCATCGCCGAGGTGACCGGTGCCGGCCCGGAACGGATCGCGGTCGTCAGCGGACCCAACTTGTCGAAGGAGATCGCGCGACGCGAGCCCGCGGCCTCCGTCGTCGCATGCGCCGACGAGGACGTCGCCAAGATGCTGCAGGCCCGCAGCCACTCCCCGGCGTTCCGTCCCTACACGAGCGTCGACGTGCTCGGCTGCGAGCTGGGTGGGGCCTACAAGAACGTCGTGGCGCTCTCGGTGGGCATGGCGGTCGGGCTGGGCTTCGGCGACAACACCACCGCCTCCGTGATCACCCGTGGCCTGGCCGAGACCGCGCGCCTGGCGATGGCGCTGGGGGCAAACCCCCTGACGCTGATGGGCCTCGCCGGCCTGGGCGACCTCGTCGCCACCTGCTCCTCGCCGCTGTCGCGCAACCGCACCTTCGGCGAGAACCTCGGCAAGGGGATGACCACCGAGGAGATCTACGCCAGCACCCGCCAGGTCGCCGAGGGCGCGAAGTCCTGCTCGTCACTCCTCGAGCTTGCCAAGCGCGAGGGGATCGACGCCCCGATCGCCGAGCACGTCGACGCTGTCGTGGACGGGCGGATGACCGCGCAGGACATGATGGACTCCTTCGTCGCGCGCGACCCCAAGGCCGAGACGGACTGACTCAGGTCAGGTCGTCCAGCGCGTCGACCAGGTCCGCCCAGAGGTCGTCGACGTCCTCGATGCCGACGGACATCCGGACGAGTCCCTCCGGGATCGACGCCGCCTCGGTCTTCCAGCGCCGGCGTCGCTCGAAGGTCGACTCCACGCCGCCCAGTGAGGTCGCGTGCACCCACAGCTTCGTCTTGTGGACCAGCAGGTCGGCGGCCAGCGCCCCCTCCGCCAGCACGATGGCGACGATGCCACCGAAGCCCGGGTAGCGGACCTCGCCGATCGCAGGGTGGTCGCCCAGGCGGCGTACCAGCTCCTGCGCGTTGGACTGGGCCCGCTCCACCCGCAGGTGGAGGGTGCGCATCCCGCGGAGAGCCAGCCACGCCTCGAGCGTGCCGGGGATGGCGCCGAGCAGGTCGCGACGGCCCTTCAGCACGTCGTACAGCTCGTCATCCTTTGTGATGACGGCGCCGAGGAGGACGTCACTGTGACCGGAGAGGTACTTCGTGGCGGAGTGCACGACCAGGTCGACGTCGTGCACGAGCGGTGTCTGGAGCAAGGGAGTGGCGAACGTGTTGTCGACGACCACGTAGGCGCCGGCCGCGTGTGCCGCCGCCGTGATGGTCGGGATGTCGGCCAGCTCGAGCGCGGGGTTCGTGGGCGACTCGAGCCAGACCAGGGCGGCGTCGGCACAGGCCGCGACCACCGCGTCGGTGTCGGTGATGTCCACGAGCCTGGCCGAGAGCCGGCCACGAGACTCGAGGTCTGCCAGCTGCATCACCGTGCCGTTGTAGGCGTGCCGCGGGGCGACCACGGTGGCGTCGTTGCCGACCAGGTCCAGCACCGTGGCCACGGCGGCGAGCCCGGACGCGAAGGCGAGGCAACGGCCGCCCTCGAGGGCGCCGAGGACCTCCTCGAACGCCGTCCATGTGGGGTTCCCGTAACGGCCGTACTCGAGGTCGCCACCCGCGACGTACGTCGACGCCATCGTCAGGGGGGCGTTCAGCGGGGCGTCGGGCACGTGCGCCGGACGGCCGCCCGTGACCGCGATCGTGGAGGGCTTCAGGGCCCCGGACGGGGGCCCGGACACAGGCAGAGAGTCCTCGGTCATGGCACGACCCTAGGCGGGTAGGGTCGCGTCCGATGAACGAGCCCACTCGGAAGCCCCGCGTCGCCGTCGTGTTCGGCGGGCGCTCCAGCGAGCACGCGATCTCGTGCGTGACGGCCGGCAGCGTGCTCGCGGCCATCGACCGGGACCTGTACGACGTCGTCCCCATCGGCATCGCGACCGACGGCCGCTGGGTCCTCGAGTCGGGCGACACCGACCGGCTCCGGATCGACGGGCCAGGCCGCCTGCCGAGCGTCGACGGCGACCGTGCCGGGGTCTCCCTGACCCGGGTCACCGAGGCCACCGACCTCGTCGTGACCGAGCCGTCGGAGCCGCCGCGCACCCTCGGCGAGGTCGACGTGGTGTTCCCGCTCCTGCACGGTCCGTGGGGTGAGGACGGGACCATCCAGGGGATGCTCGAGATGGCCGGCGTCCGCTACGTCGGCGCCGGCGTGCTCGCCTCCGCCGTCAGCATGGACAAGGCCTACATGAAGGTCGTCCTGGCCGCCGCCGGGCTCCCGGTGCTGCCCTCCGTGACGGTCTCTGTCCGCGAGTGGGCGGCCGACCCGCAGGCGTGCCGCGACCGCGCCGACGCCCTGGGCTACCCGCTCTTCGTGAAGCCCGCCCGCGGTGGGTCCAGCATCGGCATCTCAAAGGCACACGACGCCTCCGAGCTCGACGCCTGCATGGCGGAGGCCCACCGCCACGACCCGAAGGCGCTGGTCGAGGTCTCGGCCGAGGGCGCGCGGGAGGTCGAGTGTGGCGTGCTCGAGGCCCTCGACGGCACGCCCGAGACCAGCTACCCGGCCGAGCTGCGGGTCGGCGGCGACCACGAGTTCTACGACTTCGAGGCCAAGTACCTCCCCGACCAGCAGACCGAGGTCGACATCCCCGCCGACCTTCCGGAAGACCTCACCGCGAAGCTGCGCGCCCTGGCCGCCCGGGCCTTCGAGGCGGTCGCCTGCGAGGGCCTGGCCCGGGTCGACTTCTTCGTGATGCCCGACGGTTCGCTGGTGGTCAACGAGATCAACACCATGCCGGGGTTCACGCCGACGTCGATGTTCCCGCAGATGTGGGCCGCCACGGGCGTCGACTACCCGTCGCTCGTCGCCCGGCTCATCCAGCTCGCTCTTCAGCGCGACACGGGGCTGCGCTAGCGACAGGGGTCGACGAGCTCGAGGTGCTCGTCGACGACGGGCGCGAGGTTGGCCATCACCGACGCGAGCCCCTCGGGCCGGTACTCGCCGGGAATCACGACGGACACCCGCGGACGGTGGCCGACGGCCGTGATCGTCACGTCGGCACCTTCCTCCTCCTGGGAGGGCGGGACGAACCAGCCGACGCCGTTGGCCTCGATGCAGAGCGAGAACTGGTCGAACTCGGCCGGCTCGCTCACCCCGCAGGTGAGCACGATGGGCGGGTCGCCCCAGGCGGCGCCTCGCGCCGCAGCGGGTGCGACCAGGCGACGCTCCTCGTCGTACAGCGTCTCCGGCACGTCGTCGAGCAACGCCTCGCAGGCCGCCTCGTCCGCGGCGTCCACCCGCGGCGACTCGATCGGGACGGGGTTCTCTCCGCAGCCGGACAGCGCCAGCAGGAGGGCGCACGCAACGGCGCCCCGGAGCCAGAGGCTTCCGGGGCGCCGTCGAAGCACGGAGCTGATCAGATGTGCACGACCGGGCAGGTCAGCGTGCGGGTGATCCCGTCGAGGTTCTGCACCTTCGAGACGACCAGCTTGCCCAGCTCGTCGACGTTGCGCGCCTCGGCGCGCACGATCACGTCGTAGGGACCGGTGACGTCCTCGGCGAGCGTGACGCCCTTGACCTGGGCGATGGCCTTGGCCACGTCTGCAGCCTTGCCTACGTCGGTCTGGATCAGGATGTACGCCTGGACGACCATGCGGGTGACTCCCTCAATCTCGGTGCGACGCTGTAACAGTGGTGTGACGGTCAACCTATCGTGACCTCGCTGAGTGTCCATAGCCGCATGGATCCCAGCATCTGCTGTTATTCGTGCATGACCTTCCCGCCCGAGGCGACCCTGGCCGACGCCGGAGAGTTCGGCCTGATCTCCGAGCTCGTGGGGCTCTTCCCGCAGGGGGAGCACGTGCTGATCGGCCCCGGCGACGACGCCGCCGTGCTGCGCGTGCGCACCGGTCACGTGGTCGTCTCGACCGACCTGATGGTCGAGGGGCGTCACTTCCGCCGCGACTGGGCCTCGGCCGAGGACGTCGGCCACCGTGCCGCGGCGCAGAACCTCTCCGACCTCAACGCGATGGGTGGGCGGGCTCACTCGCTCACCGTCGGGCTCGCCGCACCGGCCGACCTGCCGGCGCGCTGGGCGCTGGAGTTCGCCGCCGGCTTCGCCGCTGAGTGCGCGCTCGTGGGCGCGAGCGTGGTCGGGGGAGACGTCACCCGTGCCGACGAGGTCGTCATCGCCGTGACGGTGATCGGCGCCTGCCTCCAGGCGCCCGTCGTACGAAGCGGGGCCGAGGCGGGCGACGTGCTCGCCCTCACCGGGCGTCAGGGTTGGGCCGCCGGGGGACTGGCGGTGCTCGGCCGCGGCTTCCGCTCCCCGCGGGTGCTGGTGGAGGCCTACCGCCGTCCCGAGCCGCCGTACGACGCCGGTCCGATCGCCGCGGCCGCC
>JBKJUE010000133.1:0-12545 GCA_046590395.1 Nocardioides sp. | reverse complement strand
CCGGTGTTCGCGCAGAGTGTCGGGCTCCTCCGCTTCCGCCACCAGTTCGTGCCCTACCTGCACAAGAAGTACGGCGACGTCTTCACCGTGCGCCTGATCCCCGGCGGTCGCCCGCTGGTGCTGTTCACCCGGCCCGAGCACGCCAAGGAGATCTTCGCGGGCGACCCGGAGGTCTTCCACGCCGGCAAGGCCAACTCGATCCTCGGCCCGATCATGGGCGAGCACTCGCTGCTGCTCCAGGACGCAGGCGAGCACAAGCGGGCCCGCAAGCTGCTGATGCCCGCCTTCAACGGCCACGCCCTCCGCGAGTACGAGTCCCTCGTGACGGAGCTCGCCAAGGCCGAGGTCGCTCGCTGGCAGGACGGCTCCGATTTCCGCTCGCTCGACCGGATGAACGCGCTCACGCTCGAGGTGATCCTCCGCGTCGTCTTCGGCGTCACCGACGAGTCCCGCCTCGCCGAGCTCCGGCCGCGGGTCAACAAGACCGTCGACGTGAACCCCGCGATCCTGCTCGGCTGGGGCTACCCGAAGTTGCAGAGATTCGGCCCCTGGAAGCGCACCGTCACGAACCAGCACGAGCTCGACCGGCTCATGTACGCCGAGATCCGCGAGCGCCGCCACGCCCCTGACCTGGCCGAGCGCACCGACGTGCTGTCGAGGCTGATCCTGGTCGGCGACGAGGAGGGTGACGTCCTGACCGACCAGGAGTTGCGCGACCAGTTGGTCACCCTCCTGCTCGCCGGCCACGAGACCACGGCCACCGCTCTCGCCTGGGCTCTCTACGAGGTCGGCCGGGACCCCGAGCAGCGGCGGCGCGCCCGCGAGGCGGCCGACTGCGGCGACGACGCCTGGCTCGAGGCCGTGCTCAAGGAGTCGATGCGGCTGCACCCGGTGATCCCGATGGTCGTGCGCACGCTGATGAAGCCCGCCACCATCGGCGGCATCGATCTGCCCGCCGGCACCACGATCGGCCCGTCGATCCTGATCGCGCACAGCCGCGAGGACAACCACGCCGACCCGGAGGTCTTCCGCCCGGAGCGGTTCCTCGACCACAACCCGCCCACCAACACCTGGATCCCGTTCGGAGGCGGCGTCCGCCGCTGCATCGGCGCGGGCTTCTCGCTGATGGAGGGCGTGGCCGTGCTCCGCGAGGTCTTCACCGCGCACGACGTGACGTCGATGGGGGCCGACGAGCCCAAGGTCCGCAACATCACCAGCGTGCCCCGGGCCGGCGCCCGGATCCGTGTCCAGAGCCGAACATGAACCTGCAGGTGGTGGGCGCCGGGCTTCCGCGCACCGCCACCGAATCGCTGCGCCTGGCGGTTGCCACCCTGCTCGGTGCCCCGGTCCACCACCTGCGGGACATCCCAGGTCACCCCTACGTCCTCGGTGAGCAGTGGTCGCTGGCGCTCGCGGGCGGGACCCCTGACTGGGACGCGCTCTACGACGGGTACGCCGGCGGCTTCGACTGGCCGACCTCGCTCTTCTGGCGCGAGCTGTCGGCACACCACCCCGACGCGCTCATCGTGCTCTCCACCCGAGACACCGCGGACACCTGGCTCGACAGCATGTCGGCCACGGTGCTGCCCGTCGCCCGGGCGTGTGCCCCCGAGGACTGGATCGGGGGCCGCGACCTCGCGGTGATGATGGAGCGCTTCGCCGGCACCGTCGAGTGGGACGACCGCGCGGTGCTGGGAGCGGCGTACGACGCGTGGGTGGCCGGCGTGCGGGCCGACGTCGACCCAGCGCGCCTCCTCGACTGGCAGATCGGCGACGGCTGGGAGCCGCTGTGCGTAGCCCTGGGAGTGCCCGTTCCTGAGGTCGACTTCCCGTGGCTCAACCGGCGCGAGGACTGGCTCTACTAATTCGCTCGTGCCGCCTCGGCCGAGGTGTCACGCTCTCTCCTTGTGATCTCCACCCCACAGAATCACTCGCTTCGCTCCCGATTCCGCGGGGACCCCGGATGAGCATGCGTGAGCGGCTCCGTGCGGTGCGGGTCGACACCACCCCGTTGCAACACCGCGACTTCCGGTTGCTGTTCATCGCCGGCACCGTCTTCTATCTCGGCGCGATGGTCAGCTACGTTGCCATCCCGTTCCAGGTCTACCGATTGACCGGCTCCAACTTCGCGGTCGGTGCGATCGGCCTCGTGGAGCTGGCGCCGCTGGTCGTCTTCGGTCTGTACGGCGGGGCGCTGGCCGACCATGTGGACCGCCGCAAGCTGCTCGTCCTGACCGGCCTTGCCCTGGCGGTCGTGACGGGCGGGCTCGCGGTCAACGCGTTCCGCGACGACCCCAGCGTGCCGCTCATCTTCGTCCTCGCCGGGCTGCTCGCGGCCAGCTCGTCGATGCAGCGCCCGTCCCGCGAGGCGCTGATGCCGCGCACGGTGCCGCACGACAAGATCATGGCCGGACAGGCCCTCACCAGCCTCGGGATGCAGATCGGGGTCCTCGTCGGGCCGTTGATCGGCGGCCTCCTGGTCGCGTACGTCGGCATCGGCTGGTGCTTCGTCGTCGACATCGTCGGGCTGGTGATCGCGACCGCGATGTTCTTCGCGATGCGGCCCTATCCCCACCGTGCCGAGACCACGCCGCCCAGCCTGGCCGGGATCGGGCAGGGCCTGCGGTACGCGCTGTCCCGCCGCGACCTGCTCGGCACCTACCTCGTCGACATCGCCGCGATGCTGCTGGCGATGCCGGTCGTGCTCTTCCCCGCGCTGGCCGAGGAAGTCTTCGAGCGGCCCGAGATCCTGGGCCTGCTCTACTCCGCGGAGACGGTCGGCGCCCTCGCGGCGACCGCCCTCAGCGGCTGGACGGCGCGTATCCACCACCACGGCCGGGCGATCGTGGTCGCGGCCATGTTCTACGGGCTGTGCGTCGGCCTCGCCGGGCTGATGCCGAGCGTCTGGCTGGTGCTGCTGCTCTTCATGCTGTCCGGGGCCGCCGACATGATCTCGGCGGTCTTCCGCGGCACCGTCTGGAACATGTCGATCCCCGAGGGCATGCGCGGCCGGATGGCCGGCATCGAGATGCTGTCCTACTCGGTCGGTCCCCTCGGCGGCCAGGTCAGGGCCGGCCTCACCGCCGACCTCTGGACGGTCCGCGGCGCGATCGTCAGCGGCGGCTTCGCCTGCGTGGCCGGCGTCGCGGTCACCGCGCTGGTCCTGCGGGACTTCTGGTCGTACGACGACCGCACCGACGAGCACGTCCTCGCCGAGAAGGCGGTCCGGGCGGCCGCCGGCGAGCCCACGGGGTCCTCCGGTGGGGGTGTGGGAAGTCTGGACTAGCCGACGTCGGGATCTCGGCAGGACCGTTGGGTTCCTACGCCTGGGAGATCCTGCCTCGTGCGTAGACCAGGAGGCCACCGGCCATGACGCCTGCGCCGAGAGCAGATGTGAGGGCGCCGCGTGGCGGCGGGCCGAGGCTGGTCAGTCACGAGGCGACCGCTAGGGCACAAGTGCTCGTACCGGACGCGATCGGCCGCAGCGCTCGCGCTCTCGGCGGGTCGGCCTGTCGGTTGTCCATGCTCCAATCCGAGAATGCACAAAGTCGTCGTCGGCGCGCTGGTTCGTGACGGTGGAGTCCTCCTCGTGCACCGGAGTCCCCACAAGCATGCCTACCCGAATGTCTGGGATCTGCCGGGTGGACTCATCGAGGCGGGGGAGTCAGAGCTCGGTGCACTCAGACGGGAGCTGCACGAGGAGCTGGGCGTGCAGATAGCGACGGGCTCGGTGTCTCATCTGTGCCGGCTGACCGCAGGGCCGGCAGACGAGCCGGCCCTCTTGAGCGCTTGGCTTGTGCCCGACTGGCAGGGAGCGCCGGCGAACGTCGCTCCCGAGGAACACGACGACATCGGATGGTTCGGCCTGGAGGAGGTGCCCCCTCTCGCCCACGTACTCGTGCGCACGGCTCTGGTGAGAGCGATGCAAGGCCACCCCGGCTGACCGTGAACGCGCCCTCCAGGGGCAGGGGGTCAGAACGCCGCGCGCACCTCGGCCTCGGTCAAACCGTAGTCGGCCAGGTCGTAGCGGTGAGACGGCCGCTTGCCGCCACTGCGCGACTCGCGGTCGATCTCGTCGACAGCCGCCGCGGCCTCGGGCGTCCACTCGATCCCGAACGCCTCGTAGATCCCGCGGGTCGTGCCGACCGGGTCCTGCACGAACGCCCGGTAGTCCACGTCGACGAACTGGGCGGCGTCGTACTTCGGGCGGCTGTCCATGAAGGTGTGCCAGGAGCGGGACAGCATGTCGAGCTGGGTGCGGCCGATGGTCTCGCCGACGAACGTCGTCGAGGTGCCGGCCGTGGCCTCGGCCGAGAGCGAGCAGGCCGAGGCGATCGAGGTGACCGGGTCCCGGTGCGTGTAGACGACGAGAGCGTCCGGGTAGACCGTCATCAGCGCGTCGAGGGCTGCCAGGTGCGAGGGGTTCTTCAGCACCCAGCGCTTCTCCGGGTCGTTGAGCCCGATCAGCTGGAGGTTGGCCTTGTGCCGGGCATAGGCGTCGGTCCAGTCCTGCTTCGCGAGCCAGGCCGAGTACTGAGGAACGTTGGCCAGCGACTCGTAGCTGATCGACTTGCCGGTCTGCCGGAGCAGCCGCCAGCACTCCTCGACCGAGGTGGCATCCATGTAGTGGATCCCCATGAACTCCGGGTTCTCGATGTGGTGCTCGGAGAACGCGGCCTGCATCGCGCTGAAGATCGGGTCCTGCTCCCAGGTCTCGCGGGGCGGGCGCGGCTGGGGGTACTCCGTGAGCCACAGCTCGAGACCCTGGTGACGCGGGTCGGCGTTCAGCAGCCGGTGCAGGGCCGTGGTGCCGGTGCGGGGGAGCCCGACCACGAAGATCGGCCGCTCGACCGGCACGTCCGCGTGCTCCGGGTGCTCGGTGAACCGCAGCTGGGTCAGCAGCCGGCCGACCAGGGCGCTCTTCACGTCACGGCGGTGGAAGCCGTTGCCCAGAGGCGTGAGCCCCGCCTCCGCGGAGGCGAGGTCGTCGACCAGGATCCGCAGACCCTCCTCGTGGGCGATGCCGCCGAAGTCGTCGAGGCTCGTGGTGCGGACCGCGGCGGCCGCGATGTCGTCGTACGTGCCGACGTGGTCCCTCGGGTGGGTCATCGGCTGTGGAACTCGCCGCAGTCGACGTTGAGCACCTGCCCGGTGATCGCGCTGGCGAGGTCGCTGGCGAGGAACAACGCGGCCCGCGCCACCTCGTCCGGCGTGGCCAGCCGCTTGAGGTCGGTGGGGTCGGCCTTCTCGCGGTAGATGTCCTCGTGGGTGACGCCCTGCTCGCTGGCGAGCCAGTCGAAGTAGGCCTTGTTGACGTCCTCGTAGATGTACGACGGGGCGACGCTGTTGACCCGGATGCCCCGCGGCCCGAGCTCGGTGGCGAGCGAGGAGGCGAGGTGGGCGAGCGCGCCCTTGGACAGCTTGTAGCCGGCGTACTCGGGCTGCGAGCTGTAGAGGACGCACGAGTTGAGCATGATCACCGAGCCCTTGCTCTCGGCCAACGCGTCGGCGAAGAGCGACGTCAGCCGGAGGGGGGCGAAGACGTTGATCTCGTTGGCGTCCCGCAACCCCTGGAGGTCCAGCGTGGAGAGCGGGTCCATCGGCGGGATGCCGAACGCGTTGTTGATCAGGCAGTCGACCCGGCCGAACTCCTCGAGCGACTTCTGCACCAAGGTCGCCCGGGCGTCCTCGTCGGTGATGTCCGTCGGCACGACGAGGGCGCGGCGGCCGTGCGAGCGGACCGCCTCGGCCATCTTCTCCAGCCGGCGCTCGGTACGGCTCACGAGCACCAGGTCGGCGCCCAGCTTCGCGGCCTCCTCGCCGAGCGATCGGCCCAGCCCGGGCCCGACCCCGGAGAGCACGACGACCTTGTCCTTCAGGACCTGTGCCACGTCGGTGGTCGGCTGAGCGTTCAACTGAGCATCCTCTTCGCAACGGAGCGCTGCCGGGCGGCGATCCGCGCGGCGTACTCCTCGGTGGTGATCGGGGTGAAGTGCGGCAGCACCTCGGGGACGTCGGCGACCTTGACCTTCTCGACGGTGGGACCGTCGTCCGGGCCGAGGTCGCGCTCGAGCCGCTGCCACCGGAGCATCATCGGCCCGGTGCGGTGTCCGGTGGTCTCCAGCCAGTTGGCGATGGCTTCCCCAGCTCCGGCCGGAGGCGTCTCGGAGATCACGTAGCGCAGCATCCCGTCGGGGTCGACGACCGACTGCGCCTTGGTGAGCGAGGTCTGGTGGGTCTCGTAGTCCGTCGAGGCGTACCAGTCGGAGCCGATCTGGATCGCCTGGTAGCTGCAGTCCGCGCACCGCGGGACGGTCACGACCAGCGCCTCGTCGGGCTCGAGCTCGTAGTGCCCGATCGACGAGCGCTGCGACTCGAGGCCCCCGGGCGTCGACTTCGGGACGGTCAGGGTGTTGACCGGCTCCTGGTACTGGAAGAAGTGCGGGAAGGCGAACCAGGTCTGGATCGAGCCGGTGAGCAGCCTGCCGGCGATCTCGTACTTCTTCGCGAGCCGGCTGCGCTCGAGCGGCTTGGCGGCCCGACCGACCGAAGAGGTCCGCTCGATCCAGAGCTCGCCGCGCTGCTCGATGTCCCAGTCGTTGTAGACCTCGCGCACGATCAGCGTCTTGGCGCCCTCGAGCGGGCCGAACCGCCACTCGAAGGTGCCGTCGTCGGCGATGTCGAGCTCCCGGTCGTCGAACGCGGCGAGCGAGGCCGGGGCGCTGGTCGCCGAGTAGGTCCCGCCCATGACCTGGAAGGACAGGTCGGCGGTCGTCCCGCGGCGGCCGCGGACGACGTACTCACCGTCCTCGGCGAGGTAGGCGTGCCAGTAGATCGCGTCCGGGTTGTCCAGTCCCTGCTTGGAGAACTGGTGCGTGGAGTTGATCAGCACCGGCCGGTCGAGGTCGTGGTCGAAGGCGAGCTGGAGCGAGGCCCGGATCCGGCCGGCGAGGTAGTCGAAACCCTCGTCGAGGTCCTGCTCGGTCCGGATGAACGCGGCGCCGCGGATCAGCTCCTCGGCCTCCACGATCGCGTCCGTGAACGGCTTGGTCAGCTGGTCGCTCATCCGTTCACCTTGCTGATGACCGACTCGGCGTACGACTCGAGGTGGGCGACCTTCTTCTCCAGGGGCTCGGTGTCCGGACCCTTGATGTAGGGGATCCGGAAGCCGACGATGCAGTCGGTGACGCCCTTGTCGGCCAGGCGCTTCACGCCGTCGGGGTCGTAGGCGTCGTACGAGATCACGTGGACCTCGAAGTCGTCGCGCTCGTCGCCCTCGGCCTTGCGGATCTCCGCGAGCCGGGCGAGCAGCCGGTCCAGCTCCTCGCCGTCGCCGCCCGCGTGCATCCAGCCGTCACCCTTGAGGACCGCGCGGCGCAGGGCGGCGTCGCTGTGCCCGCCGACCAGCAGCGGGATCGTCTCGGTCGGCGCGGGGCACTGCTTGAGCGGCGCGAACGAGTAGAACTCGCCGTCGTAGCCGAAGAACTCACCGGTCGTCAGGCCGCGCAGGATGTCCATGCACTCGTCCATCCGCTTGCCGCGCTTCGCCCACGGGACGCCGAGCGTCTCGAAGTCCTCCGGCCACGGGGACAGCCCGACTCCCAGGCCGAGCCGGTTGCCGGACAGGAACGCGATGGACGAGGCCTGCTTGGCGACAAGCACGGGCGGCCGGACCGGCAGCTTCAGCACGAAGGGCGTGAACCGGAGCGTCGAGGTGACCGCCGCGAGGTGGGCCGTCAGGACCATCGTCTCGATGAACTCCTTGTCCGCGAGGAACTCGCGGTCGCCGGTGTCGGTGTAGGGGTACTTCGAGTCCGACTCCTGCGGGTAGATCAGGCTGTCCGCGACGGTCATGCTCGTGTAGCCCGCCGCCTCCGCGGCCTGCGCCAGGGGTCCGTAGTACGTCGCCTGGGTCATCGCCTCGGCATAGGTGAATCGCATGGCTCCACACTAGAACGTGTTCCAGTTTTGTGGAAGAGTGGCCGTCGTGGACCTGGGACAGATCTCCGACCGCCTCGAGATCGAGGACGTGCTGATCCGGTACACGCGGGCCATCGACACGGGCGGGTGGGACGCCCTCGACTCGGTCTTCACGGCCGACGCCGCCATCGACTACACGCAGACCGGTGGGATCGCCGACACCTACCCCACGGTGAAGGCCTGGCTCGCCGAGAACCTCCCGCTGTTCCCCCGCCGGATGCACTCGCTCGCGCAGGTCGAGATCCGGATGGACCCGGGGGCCGACGAGGCGGCCGTGGCGGCGTACTTCTCGAACCCGATGATCTTCGTCCAGAAGGACGGCACCGAGCTGCTGTGGGAGTTCGGTGGGATCTATCACCACCGGATGGTCCGCACCACCGACGGCTGGCGCAGCCGTGAGCTGCTCGAGGAGCTGGTCTGGAAGAGGGGTGTCTGATGGGGCTCCGCCTGGCCGGGATGGCCGACCGGATGCAGGGCAAGGTCAAGGAGAAGCCGGACGGTCTCGACTCCCCGGTGGTGCCGAAGGTCATGAAGCACGTCGCGCGGGCGCACGTGTGGGCCTACCGGCGCACCCGCGGCGTGGTCGGCGGCAAGTGGCGGATCGGGTCGGCCCTGCTGCGGCCGGTGCCCACGCTGCTCCTCGACCACCGGGGGCGGACGTCGGGGACGCCGTACACGACACCGCTGCTCTACATGGCCGACGGCCCGAACCTGGTCGTGGTCGCCTCTCAGGGCGGGCTGCCCAAGGACCCGCAGTGGTACCGCAACCTCATGGCGCACCCGGACACCCAGGTGCAGATCCGCTCCGAGGTACGCCGGGTGCGTGCGCGCACCGCGAGCCCCGAGGAGCGGGCAGCGCTGTGGCCGCGGCTGGTCGAGGTCTACTCGGACTTCGCGAACTACCAGCGGTGGACCGAGCGGGAGATCCCGGTCGTGATCTGCGAACCCCGCTGACCCTGTCGGTTCCGTCCCCCGGGCGGGATTGGCCGCCTCGGGGTGCGTCGGTGACAATGGAGCCGTCTGCACCGCAACCTTGGGGGTCCGTCCGTGCCTGATCGCGAAACGCTGGAGAGTGAGGGACGACCCGTCCTCTCCGGCCTCCTGGCGCTCGTCGGCGTCGGTCTGGCCGTGGGCCTGATCGTCGGCCTGGCCGCGCTCATCGGCACCCGGATGCTGGGGTTCGGCGAGGAGACGGCGTCGGCCGAGACCACGAACAACCAGTCGATGTACATCCCGAAGCCCGAGAAGACGGAGGCCGAGGAAGGCCCGCTGATCACGCTGGCTCCGGAGCCCTCCTCCTCGGATGACGACGAGACCTCCAAGCCCTCCGGCAACGAGACCACGGAGAAGGAGGAGAAGGGGATCTCCCTCTCGGCCTCCCAGACCGAGGTCTCCTCCATGGAGCAGATCGACCTCACCGGCGTCTACCCCGGCGGTGAGGGCGCGATCCTGCAGGTGCAGCGCTTCACCAGCGGCACGTGGCAGGACTTCCCGGTCACCGTCTCCGTCAGCGACGAGACCTTCGCCACCTACGTGCAGACCAGTCAGAGCGGCCTCAACCGCTTCCGCGTCGTCGACACCGACACCGAACGCATCTCCAACGAGGTCCGCGTCCAGATCGGCTAGGGCTGGCTCATGTAACGCGGTGTTACCCAAACTGGTGCAGCGCAATAGCCCGGCGGCAGTTTGGGTAACACCGCGTTACATGAACGAGGCGGCGTCGCGTGCGCGGTCGAGGCGCCGGGTCCAGTGACCCACCCAGCCGGTGCCGAGCACGCCGAGCACGCCGATCACCAGGCAGGCGGCGGAGAGCGGGGCCACGGCAGCGACGGCGGCCACCAGCAAGGGCCCACCGCTGTTGCCGATGTCGCCGCAGAGGCGCCAGCCGCCGAGGTACTGCGCGCGGCCGGCCAGGGGAGCGGTGTCGGCGCCGAGGGTCATCACGATCCCGGAGCCCAGCCCGTTGCCGAGCGCGATCAGCATCATCACGCCGGCGACGCCGAGTGCGGTGCTGGTCAGCGGCAGCAGGAAGGCCGCCACGCTGACCGACAGCACGACGGGTACGGCGACCACGGCGCGGCCGTACCGGTCCATCAGCCATCCGCCCGGGAAGAAGAACGCGATGTCGATCGCCGCGGCCAGGGCGAAGATCAGCGACGTGGTGCTGGCCGAGATGCCGATCTGGTCCGCCCACAGCGGGAGCAGGCCGTTGCGGACCGACCGGGACGCGCCGATCACCACGACCGCGCTGCCCAGCGTGAGCAGGGTGCGCCGGTGCGCGACCAGCACCGACCAGACCGAGGCGTGCCCGGCCACGCCCTGCGCGGCCCGGCTCTCGTGGCCGAGGTCCGGCATGACCCCGGCCATCAGCGCAGCGACGAGGGCCACCGCCCCCGCGAGCCAGAACACCGAGACCAGGCCGAACGCGGGGATCAGCAGGGCGCCGAGGAGCGGGCCGACGAACACGCCGATCCGGTGGCTGCCGCCGAGGGCGGCGAGCGCACGGGCGCGGTACGCCGCCGGGACCGCGTCGATCATGAAGCCCTGACGGGCGATCAGGAAACCGGTCCACGCCATCCCGCTCACGAGCACCGCGAGGCCGAGCGCGAGCACCGAGTGGGTGACGGCCGCCCCGACCATCGCCACGACGTCCAGGATCCCCGCGAAGAAGAGCATCCGGCGCTCGCCGATCCGGGCGACGACGGCGCCGGCGGGCAACGAGCCGAGCAGCATGCCGACACCGAGCAGCCCCACGACGACGGCGGCCGTGCTGACGTCCGCGCCCAGGTCGCGGGCCCGCAGCGCGAGCACCGGCATCACCGCACCGTGGCCGATCGAGCTGACCACGGTGGGGCCGTACGCCGCTACCGCGACGTCACGCAGCCGGAACGCGTTGTCGCGGCTCGTCGTGGAGGGCACCCTTCCCATCCAACACCAGCGGCACCGGTGCGGGCCGGGGGGTCACGCGTCCGCGGACGAGCTCCTGGACCGCCGGCTGGCCGAGCAGGATCCCGCCCAGGACCAGCAGCATGCCCACCGTCTGCGTGGCGCCGAACAGCTCCCCGCTCAGCGCCACGCCGAGGCCGACGCCGACGACCGGGTTGAGCAGCCCGATCAGGGAGACCGCGCCGGCGGGCATCCGGCGCAGCCCCGTGGACCAGGCGAGCGCCGGCTGCTGGAGCCGCTGGACAGGGCGGACCGGGAGCAGCTGGCCCGGATCCTCGACGACTGGGGCCACGCCCTCGGCGACGAGTAGCGGGCGAGGCCTTCTGGGGTGCGGGTCATGGGCACCGTGGACATCCGGCCCTTCGGCTTCCGGATCCACCCCCGCGCCTGACCGCCGCGGTGGGGACCCTCGGGAAATACCTGCCCCCGGCGGGAACAAGCCGGGCGTTGCCGCGCGTTGGACGTGATGAGCGAAGTTGAGTTGAGTCGACTCAACTTATTTGCCAGACTCGGCCACGCGGCCGAGGATTGGCCCCGCGATCACCCAGCAGAACTTCTACCGGAGGTAACTCACCATGGCACGTGCGGTCGGCATCGACCTGGGGACGACGAACAGCGTCGTCGCCGTACTCGAAGGTGGAGAACCCACCGTCATCGCCAACGCGGAGGGCGCCCGGACCACCCCGTCGGTCGTCGCCTTCGCCAAGTCCGGCGAGGTGCTCGTCGGCGAGGTCGCCAAGCGGCAGGCCGTGACCAACGTCGACCGGACCATCCGGTCGGTCAAGCGCCACATGGGCACCGACTGGAAGACCAAGATCGACGACAAGGACTTCACGCCGCAGCAGATCAGCGCGTTCGTCCTGCAGAAGCTCAAGCGCGACGCCGAGGCCTACCTCGGCGAGCCCGTCACCGACGCGGTGATCACCGTCCCGGCGTACTTCTCCGACGCCCAGCGCCAGGCCACCAAGGAGGCCGGCGAGATCGCCGGCCTCAACGTGAGCCGGATCGTCAACGAGCCGACCGCCGCCGCGCTGGCCTACGGGCTCGACAAGGGCGACGACCAGACGATCCTCGTCTTCGACCTCGGTGGTGGCACGTTCGACGTGTCCCTGCTCGAGATCGGCGAGGGCGTCGTCGAGGTCAAGGCGACCTCCGGCGACAACCACCTCGGTGGTGACGACTGGGACTCTCGCGTCGTCGAGTGGATGGTCAAGAAGTTCAAGGACAACAACGGCGTCGACCTCGCGGCCGACAAGATCGCCAAGCAGCGCCTCCAGGAGGCTGCGGAGAAGGCCAAGATCGAGTTGTCGTCCTCGAGCGAGACCACGATCCACCTGCCCTACATCACCCACGGCGAGTCCGGCCCCCTCCACTTCGAGGAGAAGCTGACCCGGTCCGAGTTCCAGAAGATGACCTCGGACCTGCTCGACCGCACCAAGGCGCCGTTCCAGTCGGTCCTCAAGGACGGTGGCGTCGCCATCGACAAGATCGACCACGTCGTCCTCGTCGGTGGCTCCACCCGGATGCCCGCCGTGAGCGAGGTCGTCAAGGAGCTGCTCGGCGGCAAGGAGCCCAACAAGGGCGTCAACCCGGACGAGGTCGTCGCCGTCGGCGCCGCC
>JBKJUE010000006.1:0-10734 GCA_046590395.1 Nocardioides sp. | reverse complement strand
GAGCTGGGCGACGTCGGCGACCACGAAGGTCCACCCCTCGTCGGCCACGGCCGCGGGGCGGACCTGCGCCGGGAACGACAGCGCCCCGCCCCCGTTGGAGGACCAGCGACCGGTGGTGGACCCGGCCGGCTGGTACGACGGGCGGAACCGGCCCTCGCTCACCCACTGGTCGATCCAGGCCCATCCGTTGGTCTGGAACAGGTGCGCGAGCTGCTTGTAGCGGAGCAGCGCGGCGATGCCCGGGTGCTCGACCGCGCGCAACGTGGAGGCGCGGGTGTCCGCGACCTCGACCCCGGCCAGCCGCAGCGCCGCCAGCAGCTCGGGCCGCGAGTCGGGGTTGAGCCCGGGCGCCTCGAACGCGTCGCGGACCTCGGACACCAGCGCCTCGAGCCCCTGCGGCCGGGCGCCGCGGGGAGGCCGCGGCCCGAGCAGGTCGGTGAGCAGCTGCTCGTGGACGTCGACCCGCCACGGCATCCCGGCGTACGTCATCTCGACGGCGACGAGCGCTCCCGACGACTCGGCCGCGAGCAGCAGCCCGAGTCGCGTGGCCTCCGCCGATGCCGCCACGGCGGCCAGCTGGCGGGCGTCCTCGAGGTCGGCGCGGAGGTACTCGGTCCGGTCGTCGACCGAGAAGAGTGCCGGGTCGGACGGCGTGCTTGGTGCGAGCCGGTCCCAGTGCTCCGACTCGTCCCCCGCCGACAGCTGGAAGTCCACGGCCGGCGCCCGCCGCAGCAGGTGGTGGCCCAGCCGCAGGTCGTGGCAGCGCTCGACCCGCACCCCGGCCGCGAGCAGGGGTGGATACCACCGTGCGGTGTCGTCCCACACCCAGCGCGGCCCCGCGGCCTCGCGGGCACGTACGTAGGCCGGGAGGTCGGCCGCGCCCACCTCGTGCTCGTCGTCGCCGTCGAGCACCCGCACGCGGTCACCCGGAAGGCGCGAGAGCGAGACCCGGGTCATGGGCACACCCTGACATCCGGCGGGGACACAGAAGGAAGGACGAGTGTCCTCGTCCTTCCTTCTCAAGGCATGGGGCAGCAGGGGGGCTTGCCGCAAGACCCCCGTCGTGCCCCAGAATCGCCGGTCGTGGCCAGACCGCCAGGGGGACCGGACGTGCGAGACCGGCCTTCAGCAGGTCGCCCGGCTGCACGTCGGCCTTCCGGTTAGGCTGGTGAAATGGGTAACCGGGGGGCGGCTGGCTACCTGGGCGCGCGAGTCGCCGCGTGGCGGAGCGGGACCCGGCAGAGCCAGACCCTGGTCGCGCTGGTCCTGCTCGCGATCATCGCCGCGTCGTTCGTCGCCTCGGTCACAGTGCCGGAGGCGATGCCGCTGGCCGTGTACTTCGTCTGGCTGCTGATCGCGATGATGCTCCTCCGGTTCCGGCCGCTGGTCGTGGTGTGTGCCGCCAACACCGCTGCCGGGGTGGCAGCGGTGGCGCTCAACGGACCGGTCATGGGGGCGCGAGCGACGGCGATGGCGGCGTTCGTGGTCGCCGGGCTGCTCGTGCTGGTGGTGGCGAGCAGGCAGCGGAGCGGGCTGCCGGCGATGCTGAGCGAGGCGTTCCTCGTCGACCTGCGCGACCGGCTCCAGGCGCAGGGCAAGATCCCGCCGCTCCCGCCGGGGTGGGACTCCCAGAGCGCGATGATCGCGTCGTACGGCGTCACCTACGCAGGTGACTTCCTGGTGGCCCACCTGACCCCGGACCGCAAGCAGCTCGAGCTGATCCTCGTCGACGTCTGCGGGAAGGGCACGGCTGCGGGTCCGGCTGCCCTCCAGTTCGCCGGCGCCCTCGGTGGGCTGATCGGTGCGCTGCCGCCGCGCGACCTGTTCCGAGCAGCCAACGACTTCCTCCTCCGGCAGGGGGACGACGAGGCGTTCTCCACAGCGGTGCACCTGCTCGTCGACCTCGAGAGCGGCAGCTACCAGATCACCAGCGCCGGCCACCCTCCGGCGCTGCGCTGGGACCTGTCGTCACACGCGTGGGTCATCGACAACGCCCGCGGCACCGCTCTCGGCGTACTCCCTGCTCCCGATCTGCACGTCAGTGAGGGCTCGCTGCTGCCGGGCGAGGGGCTGATGTTCTACACCGACGGTGTCGTGGAGCAGCGCGGCAGCCACCTCGACGACGGCATCGCCTGGCTCCAGGGCGTGGCCCGCGACGCGGTCAGTGAGGGCTTCGACGGAGCGGCGCGCCGGATCATCGCGCAGGTCGAGAGCGGCGACGACGACCGCGCCGTCCTCATCCTCAGCCGGGCGGCACGGGTCCCGCCGATCGGCTCGTGAGTCGGCGACGATCGAGTCATGATCGACTCCGACCCCGTCGCGCGGGCCAACGCGCTTCTCGAGGAGCTCCAGCAGGCCGTCCGCGCGAAGGACCACGCGGGCGCGCTCGACCTGTTCACGGAGGACGCGGCGCTGCTGAGCACCACAGCGGCCAATCTGGATCGCGACGCCGTCAGCGACTACCTGGGTCTGGTCCTGGGCCAGGAAGGTTACGTGCGGTGGGACTGGGACGAGGTCTGCGTCCTGGACGCCCGGCCCGGGGCGGTCACCTTCGTGGCACTGGGCTCGGTGCGGATGGAGGGTGACCCCGACGACGACAGGGCGTCACCCATCCGGCTGACGTGCCTGGCCGTGGAGGAGGGTGACCGCTGGCGGCTGCGGCTCTTCCACGGATCGCTGCCTGCCGGCTGACAGCACCGCTCGACGGGACCCGGCGCGAGGGCCACACTGGTGGCTCCGGTCGTCGCTGCGCCAGGAGGACACATGACATCTGCGTTCCACGAAGGCAGCCGCTCGCTGCAGGACCGCTTCGACACGCGTGCCCTGGCCGACCGGATCGACGGTCTGCTCGTCAGCGACACCATCAGTGAGGGCGACCGCGCGTTCATCGCGGAACGCGACATGTTCTTCCTCGCGACGGCCGACGCCGAGGGACGACCGACCTGCTCCTACAAGGGCGGCGAGCCGGGGTTCGTGCGTGTGGTCGACGAGCACACCCTGGCCTTCCCCAACTACGACGGCAACGGGATGTACCTCTCCACCGGCAACGTCCTGGTGAACCCGGAGATCGGGATGCTGTTCATCGACCTCGAGCGGGGTCACCGGATGCGGTTCGAAGGGACGGCGAGCATCGACCTCGACGACCCGCTGCGCGGCGACCACCCCGAGGCCCAGTTCGTTGTCCGGGTCCGCGCGCGAGCGGTCTACCCCAACTGCCCGCGCTACATCCATCGCTACGAGCTCGTCGAGCGGTCGCGTTTCGTCCCCCGTGCCGACAGCCTGACGCCGGTCCCGGAGTGGAAGCGCTCCGACTGGGCGGCCGACGCGCTGCCCCAGAACGACCCGGCCCGCGATCCCGGCGAGCGCGAGGTGCTCGGGCGATGACCGTCACCGTCGCCGCCGTCCAGGCAACGCCCGTCTTCCTCGACCGCGAGGCGACGACCGACAAGGTCTGCGCGCTGGTCAAGGAGGCCGCCGGCCACGGCGCGGAGCTGATCGTCTTCCCCGAGTCCTTCATCCCGGCCTACCCGGACTGGGTCTGGCGCACGCCCGCCTGGCGCGACAGCGAGTTCGTGAAGCGCTTCTACGCGAATGCCGTGCCCGTCCCCGGCCCCACCCTGGACCGGATCGGGGAGGCCGCGGCCGCGGCGTCGGCGTACGTCGTGATCGGCGTGACCGAGATCGACGGCGGCACGCTCTACAACACCCTGCTCTACCTGGGGCCCGACGGCCGGCTGGTGCAACGGCACCGCAAGCTCATGCCCACCGGCGGTGAACGGACGGTGTGGGGCATGGGCGACGGCTCCGAGCTCGGGGTCGTCAGTACGCCGTTCGGCGTCGTCGGCGGGCTGCTGTGCTGGGAGAACTACATGCCGTTGGCGCGGGCCGCGATCTACGCACAGCACTGCGACATCTACCTGGCCCCGACCTGGGACAACAGCGACACCTGGGTCGCCACGCTGCAGCACATCGCCAAGGAGGGCCGGCAATTCGTCATCGGTGTCGCGCCGTTGCTGCGCGGCTCGGACGTGCCCGAGGAGCTGCGCGGGGAGATCTACGGGCTGGAGGACGACTGGATGTCCCGCGGCCACACGACCATCGTCGCGCCGGGTGGCGACGTCATCATCGGACCGGTCCTCGATCGCGAGGAGATCGTGTACGCCGACCTCGACCTGGCCGCGGTGCACGCGCAGCGTCGGATGTTCGACCCGGTCGGGCACTACGCACGCCCCGACGTGTTCACGCTGCACGTCGACACCCGGGCGAAGAGTCCCGTCGTCTTCGACGAGGGTGCACCCGCCTGAGCGCCACTCCGGGATCAGTCGGGGACGACCACCACCTTGCCGAGCGCGCGGCCCTCACCGACGTGGGCCATCGCGGCCGGGACCTCGTCGAGCGTGAACGTCCGGTCGATGTGGATACCGACCTCGCCCGAGGCGCAGAGGTCGGCCAGGGGCTCGAAGTGGGCCGGCCCCTCCTTGACCACGAGCACCCCGATCGAGCGACCGGTGAGCCGACCGGCCGCCCAGCCGACGGTCAGCACGCGCAGCAGCGCCCGGACTGGTCCACCCACGCAGCGGTAGGTGCCACCGTTTGCCAGCGCCCGTCGGTAGGCGAACACCGACCGGTGCGCCACCAGGTCCAGGATCAGGTCGTAGGGCTCGGCCGTCCGGGTGAAGTCGCTCGTGCGGTAGTCGATCACCTCGTCAGCACCCACGGACCGCATGAAGCCCAGCTTGGTGGCGTTGTCGACCGCGGTGACGTGGGCGCCGAGCCGCTTGGCGAGCTGGATGGCGAAGGATCCCGACCCTCCGCCGGCGCCGTTGATCAGCAACCGGGACCCGGGGACAGCCCGCTGCGTGCCCTGCAGCGCGATGGCGCCCGCCTGCGGGATGGTCGAGGCCTGGGCGAACGTGAGCGCTGCCGGCTTGAGGGCCAGGACCGACTCGGGCGCGATGGCGTACTCCGCGAACCCACCCATCTGCTGGAGGTTGTCGCCGTACACCTCGTCGCCGGGATGGAACCTGGCCACGCCCTCGCCGACCGCGTCCACGACGCCAGCGATGTCCGACCCGAGCGTCCGGTGCCCCGGCCTCCGCAGCCCGCCGAACCGGACGTAGCCCGGCGACCCGACCAGGGACTCCCAGTCGCTGAGGTTGATCGAGGTCGCCGCCACCCTCACCCGCACCTGCCCGGCACCCGGTGTGGGCACGCGCACGTCCTCGACGCGCATCCCGTCGGGCGACCCGTAGCGGTCGTAGACGACCGCCTTCATGTCCGCCCTGCGCCGGCGGGCGCAAGTGTCCTGCGCATGACCGTGTGGCCCTTGCCCTTGGGTCGCAGGTAGGTGAAGCCCGCCTTCTCGTAGAGGGCGCGGATGCCGTTGTACAGGAACGAGTTGCCGACCCGCCGCCCGTCGGAGAGGTCCTGCGGGTACCCCTCGACGGTTCCACCGCCGGCCTGCGCGATCAGGTCGAGCGCGCCGTGCAGCACGAGCGACGACAACCCCCGGCGGCGGTACTCCTTGTCGATGAAGATGCACGTCAGCCGGTAGTCCGGCGGGCCCTCCGACTCCGCTTCGTACTGCTTGCTGTGGTGGATGTTCGGCAGCTCCTCCGGCGTGCCGTACTCGCACCAGGCGACGGCGCGGTCGCCGTCGAACGCCAGGGCGGCGTGTGCCGTTCCCTCCTCGACGTGCTTGTGCTTCAGCGCGCGGTTGCCGTCGTACCCCTGGCCGCGCTCCTCACAGTCGGGGTGGAACCAGATGCACCAGCATCCGCCGAAGATCCCGTTGTGGCGCTCGACCAGCGCAGCGAAGGCGTCCCACGTCTCTGGCGTGAGTGGCCTGATCGTGAACTCCTCGCTCATGGCGAGATCGTAGGACTCTCACAGCCAGCGACGCACCCGCCGCGCGTCGTCGGGCGACTACGAAAGCAGGCTCTGGCGGGACTCAGGGGTACTCGATCCCCGTCGCCCGTTCGCTGAGCTCCCACAGCGCGCGCTGCGCATGCTCGTCGCGCGACAGCCGGTTGCTGCGGACGACGACGGGGAGGCCGCGGTGCTCCTTGAAGCCGTTGGGTCCGCAATAGGTCGAGCCGGGCAGGTCCGCGGTCGCGGCCATCAGGGTCGGCAGCGATCCGGCGTGAGCGGACTGCGACACCGCCTTGATCGCGGCGTCGAGGATCGTCGCCTTGCCGCCGGAGGCCTTGCCGTAACGCCCGTTGACGGCGAGGTGGGTGCCGGAGAAGCCGGGATGCGCGGCCAGCGCCTTGACCGGGAGCTCGGCGTCGCGGCAGCGCCGGTCGAGCTCGTAGGTGAACAGCAGGTTGGCCAGCTTGGTCTCGGAGTAGACGGGCCAGCGCTGGTAGCGGCCCTGCTCCTTCAACGGGTCGCCCAGCGGTGGCTTCCGTGCGACCCGGTGCATCTGCGACGACACGGCGACGACGCGGGCGGCCTCGCTGGCGACGAGCTGGGGGAGGAGCAGCCCGGTGAGCAGGAACGGTCCGAAGTGGTTCGTGGCCATCTGCGTCTCGAGGCCGTCCGTGGTGCGGCTGTACGGCGGGGCCATCACGCCCGCGTTGTTGATCAGGCAGTCGATCGGGCCGAGGGTGCCGGCACGGGCGGCCGCCCGGCGGACGGAGCGCAGGTCGGCGAGGTCGACGACGAGCTGGGTGAGCTCGGCCTGGGGGGCCTGCTGCCGGATGGCGGCCTCGGTGTCGTCGAGCTTGGCGGCCGTGCGGCCGGCCAACACCACCCGCCCGCCGCGCCGGGCGAGCTCGAGCGCCGTGTAGTGGCCGAGTCCCCCGAGCGTGCAACCGGTGACGATGATCGTCCGGCCCGCCTGGTCGGGCATGTCCGAGAGGGACCAGGTGTCGGTCTTGGTCCTGGTCTGGGTCAAGGGGTGACCGCCAGCGTGTCGAGGAGCTGTTGTCCGAGGTGGGTGTCGCCGGTGACGACGACCGAGCCGGGCTCGGGGGTACGACGTCCTCCCGCCAGCACGATGAACGTCTCGCGGTCGGTGCTCAGGCCGATCGTCGGGTCCGCCGGGATCTCGGCCAGCCGCTCGCCACGGCCACTGTCGTTCACGGTGTGGGCGATCGCGTCACTGCCGTCGACCTCGACCACGACCGTCGTACCGGCCGGGGCACCGACGCGCTTGGCGAGCACGAAGCCGACGCTCTCGGCCAGGTACTCGGCGGTGTGCTTCGCGGCCGGGGAGTCCATGCCGCCGGGCAGGCCGACCGCGCGGCGGACGTCCTGCTCGTGCATCCACACGTCGAGGGGTCGGTTGCGGAGCAGGGTGTTCCAGTCCCACCCGATGCCACCGAAGATCTGCTCCGGCTTGGCGGCGGCGTCGGTCGGCGGGTCCGTGAGGAGGCCGGTGTGCCGCTTGGTGGCGGCCTCGCGGATCTCGTTGATCAGCTCGTCGGGGCTCCGCTCCGCACGGGCCACCACACCCTGCTCGGTGTAGAGACCCATCAGCCCGGTCACGTGCGGCGGCTCGCCCACGTCGACGGTCTCCTCAGGGGCGCCCGCCAGAATCCCCTCCAGGTGGGCGATGTGGGCGGCGACGGCGCGCACGTCCCACCCGGGGAGGTCGGTCGGCGTAGACCACTGCTCGGCGGGCACCTTTTCGAGCAGGTCGGTGAAGTCGTTGATCGCCCGCCACCACACGTCGACGTACCCTGCGAGTCGCTCCTGATCGCTCATGGGCGACAGGTTAGTGCGAGCTCGCGAGCCCCGGGCCGTCCACCTCGCACGGTGGGCCCGGGCGAGCCCCATTTTGCCGATTCTGCTGCCGTGCCTTTCGTGGCTGCCTAGTCTGAGAGCGAAGCCATCGGGGGCCTCTCGCAGGGCCCACTTCTCCAAGGAGCTCGTATGCGTCGTCTTCTGACCGTTCTCACCGCCGCTGCCGCTGTCGGCGCCGTGGCCGTCTCGTCCCCGGCGACTGCTGCTGCGGCGAAGGGGCCCAAGCTCGGGAGCTGGACCTGCTCCGACACGGCTGCTGCACCGGTGGCCGCCCTGGAGCTGTTCAAGGGCAACAAGTACGCCGTCGACGGTGGCGACAAGGCCAAGTACGTCTACAAGGCCGGCCAGCACAAGCTGAAGTTCAAGTCAGGCGACTACGAGGGCGTCTACTACGGCACGTTCGACACCGAGACCAAGGCCATCGCCCTGCACACGATGACCGACGACACGGTCTGGGCGTCGTGCATCCGCGACGCCGTGGTCGAGGAGCCGGCTCCGACTCCCTGACCGGATCAGCCGACTGCGAGCTTCACGGCGATCGCGAGCATGGTCAGCCCGATCAGCACGTCGAGGACCTGCCACGCGCGGGGGCTGGCGAGCAGCCGGTGTGCGCGGTGGGCGCCGTACCCCAGGCAGGTGAACCAGACGACGCTCCCGACGACCGCGCCCAGCGCGAACCACCAGCGTCCGTCGGGCCCCTGCTGGTTGGCGATCGAGCCGAGCAGCAGGACTGTGTCCAGGTAGACGTGCGGGTTGAGCCAGGTCAGGGCGACGGCCGTCGCGACCGCCGTACGCCGGCCGCCCGGGCCGGTGGCGTCCGCGCGCAGGGACTCCGTACGCCGGGCCCGCAGCAGCGAGCTCACGCCGTACCAGGTGAGGAAGGCGACGCCGAGCCAGCGCACCGTGGTGAGCGCCCACGGTGCCCGCTCCACAATGGTGCCGATGCCGGCCACGCCGGCGGTGATCAGGACGGCGTCGGAGATCGCGCAGATCGCGACCACGACGCCCACGTGGGCGCGGGCCAGCCCCTTCCGCAGCACGTACGCGTTCTGCGCCCCGATCGCGACGATCAGGGACAGGCCGGTGACGAGACCGGCGGCAAGGGAGTCGAGCACGCCCCCACGCTAGGGCCAGGTCGTGATGAAGACCAGTGAATGATTTTCGTCAACCAACAGAATTACTTCATCTAGGATCCATGCATGGAGCTGCCTCCGGCACAGCTGGCCGCGCTGGTCGCGATCGCCGACCACGGCACCTTCGAGGCGGCCGCCCGCCACCTGCACCTCACGCCGTCCGCGGTGTCGCAGCGGATCCGCGCGCTGGAGTCCACGGTCGGCAGGGTGGTGGTTCAGCGGACCACCCCGTGCCGTCCGACGGCGGCGGGCGAGACGCTCCTGCGACTGGCCAGACAGACCCGTCTCCTCTTCGACGAGCTGGCCGACGCGCTCGAGCACGGGCGGGACGGTCGCGTGGACCTGCCGTTGGCCGTGAACGCGGATTCCCTGGCCACGTGGTTCCGCTCGGTGCTCGGGCAGGTCGCCGACTGGCCCTCCGTGTCCGTGCAGCTCCAGGTGGAGGACCAGGCGTTCTCTGCTGAGCTGCTTCGGAGGGGCGAGGTGTTGGCCGCCGTCACGTCGGACCCGACGGCTGTCCAGGGCTGCGCGATCGAGCGGCTCGGCACCCTCCGCTACCGGCCGGCCGCCGCTCCCTCGCTCATCAAGAGGCATCGGCGGGGGCGTGGCATCGACTGGGCCGGCATGCCGGTCGTCGTGTTCAACGACAAGGACTCGTTGCAGCACGACGTGCTGCGCGAGCGCGGGGTCACCGATCCGCCCCCCATGCACCGGGTCCCGACGTCGGCCGACTTCCTCGAGGCCGTGCGCCTGGGCCTCGGGTGGGGTGCGATCCCCGAACCCCAGCTGGGACCGGCTCTCGGCGACGGCTCGCTGGAGACCCTGACCGCCCGGGGCCACGTCGACGTGGCGCTGCACTGGCAGCGGTGGCGCCTGGACTCGCCGGTCCTGGACAGACTGACCCGGACGGTCCGGGAGGCAGCGCGGGCGCAGCTGCGCCCGTGAGCCTCAGAGCTCTCGGCGCTCCTCGACGTGCGTCGTCTTCGAGCGCTGCTGGTTCATCACCAGGGCAAGGACGATCGCGAGGATGCCCACGATCAGGCAGATCCAGCCGAGGGTCTGGATCTCGATGACGTCGGTGACGGCATCGGGGAACTCCTCGATCACGTCGAGGAGCAGGATCAGTCCGATCACGAGCAGGAGGATGCCGACGCCGATTCCCATGTGGTGCTCCTTGTCATTGAGATCTGTCGAGTGAGCGTAACGCCTGAGCTCAGAACGCGGCCTCGTCGAGGTCCATCACCGACAGGTCGGTGGCCTCGGCGATCGCACGCTCCGCGGTGAGGCGGGGAAGGTTGGTCTGGGCGAAGAACTGCGCCGCCGCGACCTTGCCCTCGTAGAACGCCTTGTCCTTGCCCAGAGTCGACGCAGTGTCGCCGGTCAATTTGTCCAGGGCAACCTCGGCGCCCTTGAGCAGGAGCCAGGCACACACGACGTCACCGAGCGCCATCAGCAGGCGGGTGGTGTTCAGCCCGACCTTGTAGATGTTGCGGACGTCGCCGTTGTCGGCGCTGGCATCGGCCGACATCAGGTCGTTGATCATGTGACCGACGATTGCGTTGGCGTCCTCGAGGGCGGTTCCGAGCAGTGACCGCTCCAGCTTGAGGCGCCCGTTACCGGCTTCGCTCGTGATGAAGCGCTCGATCTCGCTCGCGAGGTGGCCCAGCGCCTTGCCCTGGTCCTTGACGATCTTGCGGAAGAAGAAGTCCTGGCCCTGGATGGCGGTGGTGCCCTCGTAGAGGGTGTCGATCTTGGCGTCGCGGACGTACTGCTCGATCGGGTACTCCTGCAGGAAGCCGGAGCCGCCGAAGGTCTGCAGCGACTCGGTGCCCAGCAGCACCCACGAGCGCTC
>JBKJUE010000017.1:0-49884 GCA_046590395.1 Nocardioides sp. | reverse complement strand
GGGCCAGAACTTCGTCATCGACCCCAACACCGTCCGGCGGATCGTGCGCGAGTCCGGCATCACCGCCGACGACGTCGTGCTGGAGGTCGGGCCGGGCCTGGGGTCGCTGACCCTCGGGCTGCTCGAGGTGGCCCAGCGGGTCGTGGCGATCGAGATCGACGACAAGCTGGCGTCGCTGCTCCCGGAGACGGTCGAGGAGTACGCCCCGTCGCGACGCGACCGCTTCGAGTTGGTGCACGCCGACGCGCTCCGGGTGACCGAGCTCCCTGGCCCCCCTCCCACGGCGCTCGTCGCCAACCTGCCCTACAACGTCTCGGTGCCGGTGCTGCTGCACCTGATGGCACTGCTCCCGTCGCTCCGGCACGGGCTGGTCATGGTGCAGTCCGAGGTGGCTGACCGGCTCGCTGCCGGGCCCGGTTCGAAGGTCTACGGCATCCCGTCGCTCAAGGCCGCCTGGTACGCCGACGTCCGTCGCGCCGGCGCGATCGGGCGCAACGTCTTCTGGCCCGCCCCCAACGTCGACTCCGGTCTGGTCGCCTGGACCCACCACGACCCGCCCACGACCGGTGCCACGCGCGAGCAGGTGTTCGCGGTCATCGACGCCGCCTTCGCCCACCGCCGCAAGATGCTGCGAGGTGCTCTCAAGGAGCTCGCCGGCTCGGCCGAGGCAGCGGAAGCGGCACTGGCCGCCGCCGGGGTGGACCCGCTGACCCGCGGCGAGACGCTCGAGCTGGACGCTTTCGTCCGCATCACCGAGGAGCTGCACCGGTGACCGCCGTGCGGGTCCGTGCGTCCGGGAAGATCAACCTCCACCTGGGGGTCGGGGGGCTGCGCGAGGACGGATTCCACGAGCTGCACACCGTCTACCAGGCAATCTCGCTGCACGACGAGCTCACCGTCACCCCGGCCGACGGCTGGACGGTCGAGACCCACACGGCCGCGTACGTCGACCCGGGTGCCCTCCCGGCCACCGCCGACAACATCGTGACCCGGGCGGCGACGCTGCTCGCGGAGCGGCACGGCCTGCCGGTGACCGGCGCCGTCGTCGTGGACAAGGCGATCCCCGTGGCCGGCGGACTGGCCGGTGGCTCCGCGGACGCCGCTGCAGCCCTCGTCGCACTCGACCGGCTCTGGGGACTCGGCACACCGGTCGCCGACCTGATGGAGCTGGCCGGGCTGCTCGGCAGCGACGTCCCCTTCGCGGTCCTCGGTGGCACCGGCCTCGGCACCGGGCACGGCGAGGTCGTCGCCCCCGTTCCCGACCCGGGCGCCTGGTCCTGGGTCGTCGTACCGTCGCTTGAGGGCATGTCCACCCCGGCGGTCTACCGGCACTTCGACGAGCTCTACCCGCAGGCGACGACGACGCCGCCCTCGGCCGACGCCCTCCTGGCCGCCTTGACCTCCCGCGACCCGCACGCCCTCGCCGCGACCCTGCACAACGGACTCCAGGCGCCCGCCTTCGACCTCCGGCCGGACCTGCGCGAGCTGATCTCCGCGGGCGAGAAGGCGGGCGCGTTGCGTGGTCTGGTCTCCGGGTCCGGGCCGACCTGCGTCTTCCTGTGCGAGTCGCCCGTCCACGCCGACGCGGTCGCCGTGGGTCTCCGGGACGCCGGTCACGAGACCGTGCTGACCGCCACCGGTCCGGCCGCCGGCGCGACCGTGGTGGAGCCTGCCTGATGGCGAACCTCCTGAACCTGGAACGGGTGTCCAAGTCGTACGGCGTGCGTCCGCTGCTCACCGACGTCTCCCTCGGGATCGGCCTCGGCGAGCGGATCGGCATCGTGGGTCGCAACGGCGACGGCAAGACCACCCTGCTCGAGGTGATGACCGGCCTCGAGGAGCCCGACGGCGGCCGGGTCTCGCGGACCCGCGGCCTGCAGATCGGCTACCTGCACCAGGCCGACGCCCTCGACGACAGCCACAGCGTCCGCGAGGCGGTGCTGGCCGGGCGGTCCGACCACGAGTGGGCCGCCGACCCCCGCACCCGCGAGGTGGTCGAGGTGCTCCTGGCCGGCGTCACCCTCGACCGCGCGGTCCACGGACTGTCCGGTGGTGAGCGCCGCCGCTGCTCGCTGGCCGCGCTGCTCCTGACCCACCACGACCTGATCGTGCTCGACGAGCCGACCAACCACCTCGACGTCGAGGCCGTGGCCTGGCTGGCGGACCACCTGACCAACCGCCCGTCCGCGCTCGTCGTCGTCACCCACGACCGGTGGTTCCTCGACGCGGTGTGCCAGTCCACGTGGGAGGTCCACGACGGACTGGTCGACATCTACGAGGGCGGGTACGCCGCGTTCGTGCTCGCCAAGGCCGAGCGCACGCGGCAGGCCGCGGCCTCGGAGACCCGTCGCCAGAACCTGGTCCGCAAGGAGCTCGCCTGGCTGCGTCGCGGCCCGCCGGCCAGGACGGCGAAGCCGAAGTTCCGGATCGACGCCGCCAACGCGCTGATCGAGGACGTGCCACCGCCCCGGGACCGGCTCGAGCTGCAGCGGTTCGCCACCCAGCGGCTCGGCAAGGACGTCATCGACCTCGAGGACGCCGATCTGGTGCGCGGCGACCGGACCCTGCTCTCGCACGCCACCTGGCGGCTCGGTCCTGGCGACCGGGTCGGCATCGTCGGTGTCAACGGTGCCGGCAAGTCCTCCGTGCTCGGGCTGCTGTCCGGTGAGCTGTCGCCCACCGCCGGCCGGATGAAGCTCGGGCGCACCGTCGCCCTGCAACACCTCACCCAGCACATCGACGAGCTCGACCCCGCCGCGCGCGTCCTGCCCACGGTCGAGTCGATCCGCCGGGTCACCAAGACCGCCGACGGGGAGATCACGGCCTCGTCGATGCTCGAGCGGTTCGGCTTCACCGGCGACCGGCTCACCGCGCGGATCGGCGACCTGTCCGGCGGTGAGCTCCGTCGCTTCCAGCTCCTCCGGCTGCTGCTGACCGAGCCCAACGTGCTGCTCCTCGACGAGCCCACCAACGACCTCGACATCGAGACCCTCAACGTCCTCGAGGACTTCCTGGACGGCTGGCCGGGCACGCTGGTCGTCGTCTCCCACGACCGCTACTTCCTGGAGCGGGTCACCGACTCGACCTGGGCGTTGCTGGGCGATGGCCAGATCTCGATGCTGCCCCGGGGCGTCGACGAGTATCTCGAGCGCCGCGCTGCGTCCCTCGCCCTCGAAGCCAGCCGAGTGGGCAGCAGTTCACCCGCTGAGCCCGCCGAGTCGGCAGCAGTTACCCGCCCGAAGACCGGCAGCGCCGAGGAACGGACCGCCCGCAAGAACATCGCCCGGATCGACAAGCAGCTGGCCCGGATCGCCCAGCGCGAGGCCGAGCTCAACGCGGAGGTCCTCCAGCACGCCCAGGACTACGAACGGCTGGCCGGGATCAGCGTCGTCCTCGAGCAGCTGGCGGCCGAGCGCGACGAGCTGGAGCTCGAGTGGCTGGAGGCCGCCGAGCTGCTGGAGTGACGGGCGAGCCCTGGGCACGCAGCCGAGCGGCTCAGGCGAACGGCGCGAGCAGCGTGCGCAGCAGGCTGGCCAGCCGCTTGCGCTCCCGGGCGGGCAGGTCGGCCAGGAGGTCGGCCTCGGCCGCCAGCAGCGCCTCGAACGCCCCGTCGACCGCGGCCTTGCCCTCGGCGGTGAGCCGGACGATGACGCCGCGGCGGTCGTCGGGGTCGGGGTAGCGCTCCACGAACCCGCGGGCGGCCAGCCGGTCGACCCGGTTGGTCATCGTCCCACTCGTCACCAGCGTCTCGCGGAGCAGGCGGCCGGGGGACAGCTCGTATGGCGCACCGGCCCGGCGCAGGGCGGCGAGGACGTCGAACTCCCACGACTCGATGTGATGGGCCGTGAACGCATCGCGCCGGGCGAGGTCGAGGTGGCGCGCGAGGCGGCTGATCCGGCTGAAGACGGCGACGGGCGCGAGGTCGAGATCGGAGCGCTCGCTCTCCCACGCCTCGATCAGCTCGTCGACCTCGTCCCGCATGACCTCATCCTAGGGCACCGTCGAGAATCTTGACATCGAGAGATGGTGAGCCGAAGATGTGGACGTATCTTGACGTCAAGATAGGAGATCGGCGTGGCGCACACGTGGGACCCCGACCGCTACCTCACCTACGCCGACGAGCGGGGGCGTCCGTTCGTCGAGCTGCTGCAGCGCATCGACGCCGAGGCGCCGTCCCGCGTGGTCGACCTGGGCTGCGGTCCGGGCAACCTGACCCGGCTGCTGCGCGAGCGCTGGCCGGCCGCCCAGGTGGACGGGCTCGACTCCAGCCCCGAGATGATCGCCAAGGCGCGGCATGACGACCCCGGCATCGACTTCCGGGTGGACGACCTGCGTGCCTGGGCGGCCTCCGAGGAGACCGTCGACGTCCTGGTCTCCAACGCCACCCTCCAGTGGCTGCCCGACCACCTCGAGCTGCTGCCCCGCCTCGTCGCACGCGTCCGGCCCGGCGGCTGGCTGGCCTTCCAGGTCCCGGGCAACTTCGACGAGCCGAGCCACACGATCCGCGCGGACCTGGCCGACGAGCCGGCGTACGCCGCCCACACCGCGGGCGTCGCCGTGCCCGACAGTCACGACCCGGCCGTCTACCTCGACGTCCTGGCCGGGCTCGGCTGCACGGTCGACGCCTGGGAGACCACCTACCTCCACCGGCTCACCGGGGAGGACCCGGTGTTCACCTGGGTGTCCGGCACCGGCGCCCGACCCACGCTGCAGGCGCTGCCGGCCGGGCTGCGGGAGCAGTTCGAGGCTGAGTTCCGGGCGCGGCTCCGCGCGGCGTACCCCGCCCGCGCACACGGTGTCGTCCTCCCGTTCCGCCGGATCTTCGTGGTCGCGCAGGTGGCGTCACGGGACTCGGCTACCTGCGGGTAACATAAGCCCATGCCCCAGGTACTCGACCTCTGGAAGAAGACCAGCGCGCTGCCCCAGGGCAAGCGGATCTTCTCGATCCTCTTCTCGCAGAAGGCGCCCTACTTCGCGACCATCCGTCCGCGCTTCCAGGAGATCCGGCCCAACTACGCCGAGCTCGTGATCCCCAAGCGCCGCGGCGTCCACAACCACATCAAGACCGTGCACGCGATCGCGCTCTGCAACGGGCTCGAGGCCGCGATGGGGGCGCTCGCGGAGTCGACCATCCCTGCGGACAAGCGCTGGATCCCCAAGGGGATGGAGGTCGCCTACACCGCCAAGGCCGACTCCGACATCACCTGCATCGCCGAGACCGATGCCGAGCAGTGGACCGGCGACGCTCTGCCCGCCTCGGGGGGCGACCTCCCGGTCCGCGTGCGCGGCGTACGCCGGGACGGCGAGGTCGTCGTCGAGGGCGTCATCCGGCTCTGGGTGACGCCGAAGAAGCGCTGACCCGTCAGAAACCCACCCCTGCCCCGTCCTGAGGTTTCGGACGGGTCAGGGCTGGGTGCCGCGGGCCTCGAGGAAGGCGAGCACGGCCGCGACCCGGCGGTGGACGCTCGGCTCGTCGGCCAGCTGGAGCTTGGTGAAGATCGCGGAGACGTGCTTCTCGACCGACGAGAGCGAGAGGTGCATCTCCCGGGCGATCACCGGGTTGGTCAGCCCGGAGGCCATGTGCACCAGGACGTCGTGCTCACGCCCGGTCAGCCGGGACAGCAGGTTCTCGCCCGAGCCCTGCACCAGCAGGTCGACGACCCGACGATCGATGACGGACTCCCCGGCGGCGGTGCGCCGCAACGCGTCCACGATCTCGTCGCGCTCCCCGATCCGCTCCTTCAGCAGGTAGCCCAGTCCGGCCGAGCCGTGGGCGAAGAGCTCACGGACGTACTCCTCAGCCAGGTGCTGCGACAGCACGACGACGCCGGTCGCCGGATGCCGGCTGCGGATCCGGTGGGCCGCGGTGATGCCGTCGGTCAGGTTGCCCGGCGGCATCCGGATGTCGGTCAGCACGGCATCGGGACGCAGTCGGTCGACGGCCTCCACGAGAGCGGAGGCATCCGGCACGGCGGCCACCACCTCGATCCCGGGTGCGGCCTCGAGCAGCGCCGCCACGCCCTCGCGCACGAGGTAGTGGTCGTCGGCCAGGACCACGCGGAGCGCGTCCGTCACGTCGGCTCCCCGGGGAAGGTGACGGCGAGGTGGCTGCGTCCCGGGCGGGTGTCGATCGTGACCCGGCCGCCGACGGCCTCGACGCGATCCCGCAGGCCACGGATCCCCCACCCGTCCGGGTCGACGCCACCCACGCCGTCGTCCGCGACCGTCACCGTCAACCGGCCGGCGTCGGACACGAGGTCCACCCGGACCTCGCTGGCCTGCGCGTGCTTGAGGACGTTGGCCAGCGCCTCGGAGAGGAAGAAGTGGGCGGCGCCCTCCACCTCCGACGGGAACCGCCGTCCGGCGATCCCGCCGAGGTCGAGGCGGACCGGGACGGGGAACGCCTCGGTCGCTGCGCGGACGGCCCCGCTCAGCCCCAGGTCGTCCAGGACGGCCGGCCGGATCCCGTGCGAGATCCTGCGCACCGTGTCGTAGGCACCCCGCGCCAGCTCGGCCACCCGGCCGAGCGCCTGTTCCCGGCCCGCGCCGGCGGGCTGGGACCGCGCGACCTCGACGTGGGCGATCAGGGCGAGCAGCTCCTGCTGCGCCCCGTCGTGCAGGTCCCGCTCGATGCGCCGGCGCTCCTGCTCCGCGGCGACGGACAGTCGGCGCCGGGACTCCTCCAGCTCGGCGACGCGGGCGGCCAGCGCCTCGCCGAGCCGACTGGCCTGGTCGTCGAGGGCCACCAGTCGACGGCGCACCGGGCCGAGAGCCAGGGCGAGCGGGAGCACCGGCGCCGCGGTCAGGAAGAGCACGTCGCCGGCGACCGGGAAGCGCGAGCCCAGCACCGAACCGGTGACCGCGAGGACGGCCACCAGCGACATCCCCGCGAGGGGCCAGAGCATGACCGCGCGCCCGGCGCGCCCCGCCCGGGCGAACCGGAGGCCGAAGACCACGATCGCGAGCGCGGGCAGGAGGAGCAGCGGTATCGCCGCCACGGCGACCACGGCCTCGGGCAGGAGGGCCGCCAGGGGCCCGCGGGTCGTCGTGCCCGCGCCCGGCTGGACCACGGTGGGGGTGGCGCCCGCCAACCCGGCGACGAGGGGGGCCACGAGGGCGGCGGCGACGGCCGCCAGCTCGGTGCGGCCCGGGGACGCCCCCCGCGGGTACGCGCGGGCCACCCAGACCAGAGCGGCGAACCCGCTCAGGAAGACGATCTGGGAGACCACGTGACCGACGTCGGCGGCGGTGCCGGAGGAGGTCGTGGCGGCGGCGGAGAGCCCGATGGCGACGAGGTGGCAGGCGCCCACCGAGCCGACCGCCGTCGCCAGCGACCGGGCCGTGCCGAGGTGGTCGCCGAGCAGGCCGGCGAGCAGGAAGCAGGCGGGCACCACGACGAGCGGGAGCAGGAGATCGATCATCACCACCAGTCTGGACGGCCGGCCGCGGCTGCGTACTGCGGTTGACCGTAAACATCGCTGCGGACGGCCGGGTCGTGGCGGCCGCCCCCCGTGCCTAGGGTCGGACCACGTCGTCCCCCCACTTCACCCGGAGGCTCCTGCCATGTCCCGAATCGCTCGTACCGGCCAGACCGTCCTCGTGCTGCACGGCCTGGTGTTCCTCCTGATCTCGGTGAGCGTCTGGTTCGCCCCCGACCCGCTCGAGCGCGATGCCCAGTTCCTGGTCTCGAACTTCGGCGTCACCGCCGGCTTCCTCATCGTGTGCCTGGCGGTGTTCGGGCTGAACGCCCGACAGCGGTGGGCCTGGCTGACGCTCTGGGTCCTGCCGGTCTTCTACCTCTGGCTGGTGGTCGCCAACGACACGCCCGCGCACCTGGTCTTCGCCGCCGTGGCGGCCGCGGCGCTCGCAGTGTCCCGGCCGAGCGAGCAGGTCCGCGAACCGGCCCTCGTGGCGGCCTGAGCGACGGGCCGCCACCTCGCCGTCAGGTCAGGAAGATCGGGTTGGTGAGGGCGGCCATCTTGTCGATGGGCGTCGTCGAGACCGGGCTCCCCGCGTCCCCCCTCGGCCGGCCGATCTCGGCGCGGACGAAGGGTGTCGTCCCGGCGGGGATCTCGGCCTCGACCGTGACCGCACCGTCCTCGTCGGCGACGCCGAACCCCAGGACACCGGCCGGACCGATGATCCGGGCGAGCGACCCGGCGACTCCCGACGCGGTGAGCGTCACCAGGACCAGGTCCTCGGGCGCAGCGCCCAGGTGGTCGCCGCACTCGGCGACCGTCTCACCCAGGGTTGCCGTGAACGTGAGGTCGACGGAGGACGACTCGGCGATCCAGCAGTGGCCGCCCTTGATCGCGGTCACGACCTCGGTCGTCGACAGGGTCGGGAGCCGGTAGCAGGACTGGGCGAGCCCGACGCTCTGGCTGTCGTTGTGGGAGTCGGAGTTGCCGACGATCGGGATGTACGTGCCCTGGACGAGCCTGTCGTTCCAGTCCTTGACCGTCTTCGCGTCGTCCGCGGTCCAGGGCCCGTTCCAGGCCTCGATGGCGTCGATGTTTTCGTAGCCGTGGTCCCAGCGGATGCTCGACACCGGGTTGTTCGGGTGGCAGGCGATCGCGATGCCGCCGAGCTCCCGCACCCGGTCGGCGAAGCGGTGCAGCTCGTCGTCCTCGGCGCGGTAGCGCCAGTCGATCCAGGTCATCGGCGGCAGGCCCATGGCCAGCCAGTGGCCGCTGCGGGTGGTGACCTCCTCGCCGTTCATGACCAGGAAGTCGTCGGGCACGTGCCGGCCCCAGACGTACGTCGCGGAGCTGGTGTTGTGGTCGGAGGACCCGATGAAGTCCAGCCCGACGGCCCTCGCTGCTGCGAGCAGCTGCGGCTGGTTGCGTGAACCGTCCGAGTGGACGGTGTGCAGGTGCAGGTCGCCGCGGTACCAGCCGGGTCCGGTGCCGGGCACCGCCTGCGGCGCCGGGGAGGGCTGGAACTTCTCGCCCTTCGGCCCGAGGAACATCTTGACCGTGACGGTGTACGGCGTTCCCGGGGGAGTGATCAGGTAGGGCCCCAGCAGGATGTGCCACTTGCCCGGCGTCAGCCGGCCCGCGATGTAGCCGGGGGTGGCCCGGCCGGTCTCGATCTGGAACTCCTTGCGGGCGCCGCCGGACCAGCCGCGGAAGCCCTCGGAGGCACCGAGGCCGTGGCCGGAGCTGTCGAAGATGCCGATGTCGACCACGTTGTAGCTGAGACCGATCCCGGTGTCCGTCGGGTTGTGCTCGTAGGACACGTGGATCTTGCGCACCCCGCGCGGGACCTTGAACGGCAGGTAGTGCCAGTCGGCGGTGGCGGAGCTGGTGAACTCGCCCTCGAAGACCTTCGTGACGACCCGCCCCTTGCCGGCGGCGGTCGCCGGCTCGACGGTCGTGCTGAGGGCGCCGACGGTCACGACCCCGGCGCCGAGGCGGAAAAGGGACCGGCGGTCGAGGGCGGCGCGGTCAGAGGTGGGGTGGCAGTCGCACATGATGCTTGCAACGTACCCGCCACGCGACCAGGTCTGGTCGCGATTCCGGCTCAGATCAAGCCTGCGCGGAATTGCCGGTGTCGGCGTCAGTGATGCCGATCATCGACACCTCGAGCGGCTTCTTCTCGCCGACGAACTTCTTCTGCACCCAGGTCGCGACGCCGGTCAGCAGCAGGTTGACGGCGATGTAGATCATGGCCAGCACGATCGCGGTCGGCACGTGGTTCTGCTCCCCGTTCCAGATCAGCTTGCCCACAGCCGTCAGCCCGGGCGCGGCCACGGCGTACCCGAGGCTGGTGTCCTTCAGCGCCACCACCATCTGGCTGATGATCGCGGGCAGCATGATCTTGACCGCCTGCGGGAGCAGCACGATGTTCATCACCTGGGACTTGCGCATGCCGATGGCGTACGCCGCCTCCGCCTGACCGCTCGGAACTGCCTGGATGCCGGCCCGGAACACCTCGGCCAGCACGGCTCCGTTGTAGAGCGTCAGGGCCACCACGACGGCCCAGTAGGACGCGCCCTCGCGCTCGATGCCGATGGAGAACCAGACCAGGACCATCAGGAGGAGGACCGGCACCGCCCGGAAGAACTCCACGACCGCCCAGCACGGCCACCGGATGAACCGGTGGTCCGACAGCTTCCCGACCCCGAAGATCACGCCGAAGACGACGGCGAGCAGGATCGCGCTCACCGCCATCTGCAGCGTGGTCAGCAACCCGTCCACGAGCAGCGCCCGGATGTAGGAAGGAGTGACGAACACCTCCCACTTCTCGTAGGTCAGCTGCTCCGCCTCGTAGAGCCGCCAGACGACGAACGCCAGCACGCCGAGCAGGCCCACAACGGCGACGACCGTGTAGAGACGGTGGCGCGCCACGGTCCTCGGACCGGGCGCGTCGAAGAGGACGCTGGGTGCGGTGCTCATGGGGTGCTCACGCGATCCTCCAGCGACGCTCGAGCCGGTTCGCGAAGAACGACACGATCTCCACCAGCACCACGAAGATGAGCGCGAAGATCAGGAAGATCTGGACGCGTTCGCCGGGGGCCTCGTTGGTGAAGCCCTTCATCCGGAAGAAGGCCTCGGCGACGCCGAAGATGCCGCAGACGGTGGTGTTCTTCAGCAGTGCGATCTGGACGCTGGCCAGCGGGGGAACCGTGGCGCGGAACGCCTGCGGCAGGATCACCTCGCGCATCGCCCCCGCGAACGGAAGCCCGATCGCGCGGGCAGCCTCTGCCTGGCCGAGTGGTACGGCGTTGACGCCGGAGCGGATCGCCTCGCAGACGAACGTCGAGGTGTAGACGGTCAGGGCGGCGACGCAGGCGGCGAAGAGGTTGTTGAGACGGATCTCGCCGATCACGATGTCGACGAAGTTGAAGTTGAGGCCGATCTTGGGCCCCGCGAGGCGGAAGAAGAGCAGCACGATCAGCAGGGGCGTGTTGCGGATCAGGGTCACGTAGACGGCGGCGGCTCTGCTCAGCACGCTGATCGGGCCCACCCGCATCGCGGCCAGCACCGTGCCGATCGCGAGGGAGAGAACTCCTGCGATCAGGAACAGCGAGATGGTGTAGGTGAAGGCACGGACCACGAGGTCGAGGTTGTCGAGCACTGTGTTCATGCGGGTCCGGCCTCCTTCTCGTGGTTCATGTGGCGCGTTCGGCGCTGCGGCGGGTCGGTGCCGTGGGGCGGCCGGAAGGGCCGCCCCACGATCACCGGGGTCGAATCAGGCCGGGCACTCGTCCAGGGCCGGCGGCTCGGGCGTCTCCGCGCCACCCTCGCCGAGCGTGGCCTCGAAGGCGTCGGCCCACAACCCGTCGTCGTAGGCGTCCTGGAGGACGCCGTTGATCCACTCGCACATCTCGGGGGACTCCAGCGAGTAGCCGACGCCGATCCGCTCCTCCGAGAACTCCTCGCCGACGACCTTCAGCTCGCCCTCGTTCTGGGCGGCGTACCCGAGCAGGATCGCGCCGTCGGTGGACATCGCCTCGACCGTGCCGTTGAGCACGTCGTCGACGCACTGGGAGTAGTCGGGGGCGGGTGCGGGAACCATGCCCTCCAGCTCGACGTTCTCGATCGACGTCGAGCCCTCGGCCGAGCAGACCTCCTCGCCCTGCAGGTCCTCCTTGCCCGCGATGTCGCTGTCGGCCTTGACCAGGATCTGCTGGCCCGTGATCAGGTAGGGCCCGGTCTGGCCGACGATCGCGCGGCGCTCGTCGGTGATGGAGTACGTCGCCAGGACGAGGTCGACCCTGCCCTCCTCGAGGTAGGGCTCGCGGTTGTCGGAGATGGTCTCCTCCCACGCCACGCTGTCGGACTCGGGGTCGATGCCGAGGTCGGCGATGAGGAGCTTGGCGATCTCGACGTCGAAACCGGTCGGGATGTCGCTGGTGGCGTCCTTCAAGCCCATGCCGGGCTGGTCGAACTTCACACCGACCGTGATCTCGCCGGCCTCGGCGAGCTCCTTCATCTGGGTGCCGTCCTCGAAGTCGTCGGCGGCGTTCTCCTTCACCTCGACGTCGACACCCTCGCCCTCCTCACCGGCATCACCACAAGCGGCGAGGCTGAGGGCGAGGCCGAGCCCGGCCACGACGGCCTTGGTCCTGATGAATCGCATCTGCTTCTCCTTCTGTCCCGAGCCGGAAGGGATCCGGCCAACGTGTTCGATCGAGCGGTCAGTGCTTGAGGATCTTGCCGAGGAAGTCCTTGGCCCGGTCCGTCTGGGGGTTCGTGAAGAACTCCTCGGGGGTGTTCTCCTCGATGACGGCCCCCTCGGACATGAAGAGCACCCGGTCGGCCGCCGTCCGGGCGAAACCCATCTCGTGGGTGACCACGATCATCGTCATCCCCTGCTTGGCGAGGTCGACCATGACGTCGAGGACCTCCTTGATCATCTCCGGGTCGAGCGCGGAGGTCGGCTCGTCGAAGAGCATCACCTTCGGCTCCATGGCCAGCGCGCGGGCGATCGCGACGCGCTGCTGCTGGCCGCCGGAGAGCTGGGCGGGGTACTTCGCTGCCTGGTGCTCGACGCCGACCCTCTCGAGGAGCTCGGTGGCGCGCTTCTCGACGTCGTCCTTCTTCTTGCCGCGGACCTTGATCGGGCCGAGGGTGACGTTCTCCAGGATCGACTTGTGGGCGAAGAGGTTGAAGCTCTGGAAGACCATCCCGACCTCGGCCCGGAGGGCCGCGAGCTCCTTGCCCTCCTGGGGGAGCGGCTTCCCGTCGAGCGAGATGGTGCCCTGGTCGATGGTCTCGAGGCGGTTGATCGCCCGGCACAGCGTCGACTTGCCGGAGCCCGACGGACCGATCACGACGACGACCTCGCCGCGCTTGACCGTCACGTTGATGTCCTTGAGGACGTGGAGGTCGCCGAACCACTTGTTGACCCCGTCGAGGACGACGAGTGCGTCCCCGGGGTGGGCGTTCGGTTGCTGCTCCTGCACCGTCATGCAGGGCAACCTAGTCGCAAGTAGCCCGTTCGGGCCATCGCGCGGGGGCTACCCGACGCTGGGGCGTGACCAACTCTTGACCTTTTCGGCTCGATTCCGTGGCGCCGGCCGTCCGCCGTACGCTGGGGTACGCAATGCGCACTTACGAGGTCCGCACCTACGGGTGCCAGATGAACGTCCATGACTCCGAGCGGCTGACCGGGCTGCTGGAGGACGCGGGCTACGCCCCCTTCCAGCCGGGCCCTGCCGGTGACCAGGCGGGCCACGCTGATGTCGTCGTCTTCAACACCTGCGCTGTGCGTGAGAACGCGGACAACAAACTCTACGGCAACCTCAGCCACCTCGCCCCGGTCAAGGCGAAGAACCCCGGCATGCAGATCGCCGTCGGCGGCTGCCTCGCCCAGAAGGACCGCTCGACCATCGTCGAGAAGGCGCCGTACGTCGACGTCGTCTTCGGCACCCACAACATCGGCTCGCTGCCGGTCCTGCTCGAGCGCGCGCGAGTACAGGAGGAGGCGCAGGTCGAGATCCTCGAGTCGCTCGAGGTCTTCCCGTCGACCCTGCCGACCAAGCGGCAGTCGGCGTACGCCGCCTGGGTGTCGATCTCCGTCGGGTGCAACAACACCTGCACCTTCTGCATCGTCCCCGCGCTGCGCGGCAAGGAGAAGGACCGCCGCCCCGGCGAGATCCTCGCCGAGATCGAGGCGCTGGTCGCCGACGGCGTCAGCGAGATCACGCTGCTGGGGCAGAACGTGAACGCGTACGGCGTGGAGTTCGGCGACCGCCAGGCGTTCTCCAAGCTGCTGCGGTCGTGCGGGACGATCGAGGGGCTGGAGCGGGTCCGCTTCACGTCGCCGCACCCCGCCGAGTTCACCGACGACGTGATCGAGGCGATGGCGGAGACCCCCAACGTGATGCCGTCCCTGCACATGCCGCTGCAGTCCGGGTCGGACCGCGTGCTCAAGGCGATGCGGCGCTCCTACCGGCAGTCGAAGTACCTCGGGATCATCGCGCGGGTGCGGGCTGCGATGCCCGCCGCGGCGATCACCACCGACATCATCGTCGGCTTCCCGGGTGAGACCGAGGAGGACTTCCAGGCGACGCTCGACGTGGTCGCAGCCGCCCGGTTCTCCGGCGCGTTCACGTTCCAGTACTCCAAGCGGCCCGGGACGCCGGCTGCGGTGCTCGACGACCAGATCGGGCCCGACGTGGTGCGCGACCGGTACGAGCGGCTCGCCGCGCTGGTCAACGACGTCGCCTGGTCCGAGAACAAGCGGCAGGTCGGCCGTCGGTTCGACCTGATGGTGTCCGAGGGTGAGGGTCGCAAGGACGCCGCCACCCACCGACTCTCCGGCCGCGCACCCGACAACCGGCTCGTGCACTTCAACACCTCGGGTGCCGAGGGCGTGCGGCCCGGTGACGTCGTCACCGTCGAGGTCACGTACGCCGCCCCACACCACCTGGTCGCCGACGGGCCGGTGCTCGCGGTCCGCCGTACCCGTTCCGGCGACGCGTGGGAGGCCCGCACGTCGGGTCCCGCTGATGCCGGTGTCTCGCTCGGCATGCCGGCGCTCGGTGTCCCTGCACCGCTCCCCGCCGCCCCTGCCTGCGGATAGGGCCCGTTGCGATCCCCGGCCAGCCGGGGATCGCTGCACTTATCGGCCACTGGAACGGCCGAGAAGCGCATGGAATGCCTGTCCGGTGCGACGGGTGTGACGCGAGAGGTCAGTCGGAGCGGGGGTCGACGGAGGAGTAGCCCGCCTTGGGCCGGATCCCCTCGGGGTTGTCCTCCGGGTTGCCGGGTCGCTGCTCGGGCGGCTCGTCGGTGTCGGCGTCCACTTGGGGTGGGGTGACGTCGCGGGTGCCGTCGGTGCTGACCTGGCCGGGGCCGCTCGGGCCCACTCGTTCGCTGCTCACGCCCATGTCGCCGGCCGCACCGTCGGGGCCGGAGGCGTTGGGGTTGGAGTCCCTGACGATCTCGTCCTCGGTGCCCATCAGACCTGGTCCTCCTCGTGGGGGTTGCTCGCCCCGTCGGACTTGGCGCCGTCCTCGGTGTCCTCGGGCTGCTTGATCTCGTCGGGCGCAGCGTCCTCGATCGCGGGGTTCGACTCGGGGTCGAGCTCGTTGACGAGCGTGGGGAACTCGTCGGTTTCGATCCGGTCGACCCCGCCCGGGTTGGGCTCCTTGGGGTCGATCTCCGGCTCCGGCATGGGACCGAGGTCCGAGGTCATGGGCTGCTCCGTTCCTGGGCGAATCCGAAGGTCGTGTACGCAGGCACCGTGCCCGCTCTGAGGCCGTTCAACACCTGGAGCTCGTGCGGCACCACCGGATCGGGCAGCGCTGTCAGCGGGAACCACTCCAGCCCACCACACTTCTCGGGCTCCACGATGGTCGGGTCCCCGGACCACGACCGGGCCGTGAAGAAGAAGTCGACCCGCTCGTCGATCGGGTCGGCGTGCTGGGTGCGCTGCATCGAGGTGACGAACTCCAGCGCGAGGTCGGAGACCGCGATCTCCTCGGCGGCCTCGCGGTGCGCTGCGTCGTACGCCGTCTCGCCGCGCTCCACGTGCCCGGCGGCGGCCGCGGCCCAGTGGTCGTCCATGTAGCCGGTGTCCCGGCGGAGCTGGAGCAGCACCTCGGTCCCCGAGGACCCGTCGCGCAGCAGGAAGACGTAGGCGGCCGGGACGACGACGAACCGCTCGACCGGACCGCTCACGAGCTGGGCTGGTCGAGCGAGGTCTCGGCGTTCTCCTCCTGGAGGCCGCGCGCGGCCTCGCCCTGGCTGGCACCGTCGGACGTCGGCTCGTCGGCGTCGCCGCCCTCGTCGCGGGTCACCCGCTGGGTGTTGGCACCCGGGTCCCGGGCCGGCTCGCCCGGAGTCCGGCCACCGGAGGGGGCGTCGGTGCGCTGCGGGCCTCCGGGTGGGCTGGGGGCGTCCAGGTCGCGCCCGTCCTGACCCTCAGCCACGGTTCGGCCCGAGGTCGCCGTCGTTCTTCTTGTCGAGCTTCTCGAGGGCGGACTTGGCCTGGGTGCGGCCCTTCGCGATCTTGTCGGCGTGCTTGCCGCCGGTCTTGCGGTCGGCGGCGGCGGCCGCCTTGTCGATGCCCTGGGAGATCTTGTCGCCGTGCTGGTCGACCGCCTTCGTCGCCTTGCCCTTGAGCTTGTCGAGGAAACCCATGTCTCTCCGTCCGGTCGGGTGGGTGTTGGTGGTGCCGTACCCACTTCTTGCAACACTAGTGGCGTGGCAATCGACGCGGCGACGATCCCGATCGTGGTCGTGGTCGGGCCGACCGCCTCCGGCAAGACCGACCTGTCCCTCGACCTCGCCGAGCGGCTGGGCGGCGAGATCGTCAACACCGACTCGATGGCGGTCTACCGGGGCATGGACATCGGGACGGCCAAGGCGCCGCTCGCCCAGCGCCGCGGCATCCCGCACCACCTGATCGACGTCCTCGACATCTCCGAGCTACTGACGGTGGCCGACTTCCAGAAGCGTGCGCGCGAGGTGATCGCGGAGCTGCGCGGCCGGGGTGCGACGCCGGTGCTGGTGGGCGGCTCGGCGCTCTACACGCGCGCCGTTGTCGACCGGTTCGAGTTCCCCGGCACCGACCCCGTCGTCCGGGCACGCCTCGAGTCCGAGCTGGAGGCGATCGGGGCCGTGGCGCTCCACGACCGGCTGCGCGAGCTCGACCCCGTGGCTGCCGACCGGATGATCGTCGAGAACGGGCGCCGCGTGGTCCGGGCGCTGGAGGTCATCGAGATCACCGGCCGTCCCTGGAGCGCGTCCCTGCCACAGCTTGCGTACGCCGACCCGCGGACCGTCCAGATCGGCGTCGACATCGACCGGCCGACGCTGGACGCCCGGATCCAGCAACGGGTCGACCGGATGTTCGAGGAGGGGTTCGTCGAGGAGGTCCGGCGGCTGCTCGATTCCGGCCTGGCCGACGGGCTCACCGCCTCGCGCGCGATCGGCTACCGCGAGGTCGCGGCGTACCTCGCGGGCGACCTGAGCCTCGACCTGGCCCGCGAGCAGACCGCCACCGCCACCCGCCGGTTCGCCCGTCGTCAGGACGGCTGGTTCCGCAAGGACCCGCGGATCACCTGGGTGAGGTACGACGACCCCGAGCGCGTCGCGCAGGCCGTCGCGGCGATCAGGGGCTGAGCAAGATCGGTCAAATGGCGTGTCGGCGGCCGGGCCCATGATGGAGCCCATGAGCCGCACCGTCTACTACACCGCCACCACCCTCGACGGGTTCCTCGCCGACGAGCACGACTCCCTCGCCTGGCTGTTCAAGCAGGACCAGGACGTGGACGGACCCCTCAACTACCAGGACTTCCGCGCCGGCATCGGCGCCATGGTCATGGGCTGGACGACCTACCAGTGGATCCTCGACCACGAGGACGGGAAGTGGACCTACACCCTTCCGGCGTGGGTGTTCACCCACCGCGACCTCGCGCCGGTCGAGGGGGCGGACGTCCGCTTCGTCCGGGGCGGCGCCGCCGACCACCATGCCGCGATGGTGGAGGCGGCCGGGGACAAGGACGTCTGGATGGTCGGTGGCGGAGACCTCGCCGCGCAGTTCGCCGAGGCCGGGCTGCTCGACGAGATCATGCTCTCAATCGCCCCGGTCACGCTCGGCGCCGGCCGCCCGCTCTTCCCGCGCAGGTTCGACCTGGCGCTCACCGACTTCGACCGCAACGGCGCCTTCCTCTGCGCCCGCTACGACGTGGTCGGGCCGCTCGCGGAGTGACCGGCGCGCACCCGCCGGGGCGTACCGTTCCGGGTGTGAGCGAGACCTGGACCGAGATCACCACCCACGCCGACCTGGTCGACCTGCTGGGCGAGCCCGCGCCGCGGGTCCGCGACAAGGCCCGCCCCGCGCTGGTCGACCTCGACCGCGACTGGCTGGCGGCCTCGCCGTTCTGCGTGATGGCCACCGCCGCCGGCACGGGGGAGGCCGACGCCTCGCCCAAGGGGGACCCCGCCGGCCAGCTCGTCCACGTCATCGACGACACGACCATCGCGCTGGCCGAGCGCCCGGGCAACCGGCGGGCCGATGGTTACAAGAACATCCTCGACAACCCCCACGTCGGCCTGGTCTTCCTGATCCCCGGGCGTGGTGACACCTTGCGGATCAACGGCCGGGCGCGCCTGGTCCGCGATGCGCCGTTCTTCGACGAGATGGTCGTCAAGGGGCACCGGCCGCTGCTCGCGGTCGTCGTCGAGATCGACGAGGTCTTCCACCACTGCCAGAAGGCGTTCCTCCGCAGCGGCCTCTGGGACCCCGGGACCTGGGACCCGACCGGCACGGTCCCGCGCCGCGCGGTCATCGCCAACCGGCTCGACGTGCCGGACAGGCCGCTCGAGGAGCTCGACGCCTACTACGGCCCGTCGTACGCCGACGGCCTCTACCGCTGACGCCCCCCGCACCAGGCTGCGTGGGACACTGGTCGACGTGACCGACTACCCGTTCTTCAAGGGCCACGGCACGGAGAACGACTTCGTGATCGTCCCGGCCGAGGTCGAGCTGACCGACGAGCGGGTCCGCGCGCTCTGCGACCGTCGCGCCGGCATCGGCGGCGACGGCGTGATCCGGGCGGTGCGCGGCGAGGACCGCTGGTTCATGGACTACCGCAACTCCGACGGCTCGATCAGCGAGATGTGTGGCAACGGCATCCGCCTCTACGCGCTCTACCTGCGCGACCACGAGGGCGCCACCTTCCCGCTCGAGATCGACACCCGCGACGGCATCAAGACCCTGACCCAGGAGGGCGACGAGTTCACCGTCGACCTGGGGAACGCCCGGGTGCTGCCCGAGACCAAGATCGCGGTCGAGGGCCGCTCCTGGCCGGCCACCCACGTCGACATGGGCAACCCGCACGCAGTGGCGTTCGTCGACGACCTGGCCGATGCCGGGTCGCTGCTGACGCCGCCCGACCACGACGAGGCGGTCTACCCCGAGGGCGTCAACGTCGAGTTCGTCGTACGACGGGGGGCGGGGCACGTCGCGATGCGGGTGCACGAGCGTGGCTCGGGCGAGACCAGGTCCTGCGGCACCGGAGCGGGCGCGGTGATGGTGGCCGCTGCCGTGGCGGACGGCGCCGAGCGGCCGGTCGCCTACCGGGTGGACGTGCCGGGTGGCTCGCTGACGGTGACCTGGACCGAGGACGACCGGGTGCTGCTCACCGGACCGGCCGTCATCGTGGCCCGCGGCACCACCTCACTCTGACGCCCACTATTGTCCGGCGCATGGACATCACCGGATCCTCAGCCATCGTCACCGGCGCCGCCTCGGGCATCGGTGCCGCCGTCGCCCGCCGGCTCGCCGCCGCCGGCGCCACGGTCGTCGTCGCCGACCTCAACGCCGAGAAGGGCGAGGCGCTCGCCCAGGAGATCGGCGGGACGTTCGTCTCCGTCGACGTCACCGACACCGAGCAGATCAAGGCGGCCGTGCGCAAGGCCGTCGAGCTCGGTCCGCTGCGGATCCTGGTCAACTCGGCCGGCATCGGCTGGGCACAGCGCACCATCGGTCGCGACGGCGAGTTCGACTCCGCGCACGACCTCGGCGCCTTCACCAAGGTGATCGCGATCAACCTGATCGGCACCTTCGACGCGATCCGGCTGGCCGCCACCGAGATGAGCAAGCTCGACCCGACCGAGTCCGGCGAGCGCGGCGCGATCGTGAACATGGCCAGCGTCGCGGCGTTCGACGGCCAGATCGGCCAGGCGTCGTACTCCGCCTCGAAGGGCGGCGTCGTCGGCATGACCCTCCCGGTCGCCCGCGACCTGTCCGCGTCCGGCATCCGCGTGAACACGATCGCCCCCGGCCTGATCGACACCCCGATCTACGGCGAGGGCGACGACGCGGAGGTGTTCAAGGCCAAGCTCGGCGAGAGCGTGCTCTTCCCGAAGCGCCTCGGCGTCCCGGACGAGCTGGCGTCGATGGTCCTCGAGTGCATCCGCAACACCTACATGAACGGCGAGACGATCCGCGTCGACGGCGGCATCCGGATGCCTCCCAAGTAGGGACCGGCCATCCGACGGCGATCACCTCACGCGCCCCATCCGCCCCACCCCCCAGGCATTCGGTGCACTTCTCGGGCAGTGCAGTGCCTTGGAAGTGCAGCGATCCCCGGTGAGCCGGGGATCGCCACCGTCAGCTGAGGCAGATCGTCTCCCGGATGGTCGCGTAGAGCTCCTCCTGGTAGTCCTGCTGCTCGGCCGGCACCCGGTCGTGGGCCAGGCGCTCGACGAGCTGCACGAGCTCGGCGAGCACCCAGGGCTCGGGCGGCGGCGTGGGGCGGTCCTGGCCGGTCAGGGTCGTGAGGATCTCGGCGAGCTCCCCGGACAGACCCTCGGGCGGCTCCTGGAGCGACTCCCGGAACGCGGCGAACGTCGCGTGCGCCCGCAGCGCCGTGCCGAGGGTGGTCCGCGCGGTGAGGATCTTGCGGGCGTTGTAGCGGCCGAGGTCGCGGTACGCCGAGAACTGCGCCACGTGGAAGAACTGGTTGATCGTGCTGACCCGCGGGAACGTGGGGTCCACCTCCCGGTAGGCGAGCAGCTGGGGCGGCATGTCCTGCGTGAGCGCCGGCTTGCAGTACCAGAGGACGCTGATCCGCTCCTCGTTCCCGTCGGTACGACGGACCAGCCCGAGGTTGACCGAGCGCGGCGAGTAGTCGCGGCCGGGTGAGGGGTCGGGTTCCGCGCGCAGCACGTCGAGGTTCAGGGCGACGCTCGCCGCGCACTCGAGCTGGGCGAGGTCGATGGCTCGGGAGATCGACTTCGCCAGGTTGCCAGGGCCGGAGTCGGCGTCGACGCAGACGATCTCGCGGTGGTGGCAGGTGCGCAGCAGCTCGACGAGCGCCGTGTTCTCCCAGTGCCCGCCGTCGGTGACGTACAGGTAGAGGTCGCTGGGGTCGTGGAAGCCGATGAACTCCTTGAGCAGGTAGCCGAGCCCGGGCCGCGGGAGCGTCTTGCCCTGCGAGGCCAGCTCCTCGGCGTACCGCGGGTTGGGGATCCACGCGCCCAGCCGCACGTTGAAGAAGGCCAGCAGCATGCTGACCGGCCCGATCTTGAACCGGCCCATCGCGGGGGAGACGGCGGCGCCAGACAGCCCGACCGCCATCATCGTCGTCAGCCGCGGGCGCAGGTGCGGGCGGAGCCTGTCCATCTCGGCCGTGGGGCACTCGTACACCTGCCAGAGGCCGTCCTCCTCCAGTGGCGCGAACATCCGCACCTTCCGCGGTGTGAAGGTGACGCTCAGCGCCGGGATGCCGTAGTGCGTGCGGACCTGCCGCCCGGAGACAGTGGCCGATGCGCAGAGCGTCAGCGGCGTTCCTACGCCGGTCTCGAACCGGCGAGACGGCAGCGCTGACAGCAAGGGCTCGACCCGCTCGCCGGCCGGCGCCTTGTCGTTGTTGCTGTACGCCTGCGCGCGCAGGCCGGTCAGGCCCGAGACGCGGTACGTCGCGAACGCGGAGCGCAGCTTGCTGCGATAGAAGGCGGCCAGGGACCAGAACTCCGCCGCGCCGGAGAAGTGCACGACCAGCAGGGCGCCGGTGACCAGCAGCACCGGCACGAGGTTGCGGTCGCCCGGGTCGGCGCTCATCGCGGCGAGAGCCCACCGGCACAGCAGGAACAGCAGGACCAGGGCGAACAGCAGCCCGCCGAGGAGCGGCGCGACCTTCGCCAGCGGCTTGCGCAGCAGGCGGAACACCGCCGCACCCGAGCCCAGCGCACCGCCGACGGCGACCAGGTTGGTGAGCAGGGCGTTGGCCGCGACCGGGCGCCACAGCAGGTCGACCAGGAACGGCAGGAGCCCCAGGGTCAGCACCAGGACCGTGGCGAGTCCGAGGCCGCCGTACGCGAGGTACTTCGGGAGGAGCAGCCAGGCGGGGACGTCCGGCCGGCCGGTCACCTCGTGCGCCTTGGCCGCGAGCACCCAGACGAGGACGAACGCCAGGCCGACGGCGAACCAGGCCAGCATGGGGAAGCCCACGCGGTCGGGGACCGCCAGGCAGCCGTGGTCGGCGAGGTAGGTCAAGGACCGGTCCTCGCGCCAGGGGGCGCAGGAGAGTCCGAAGTACCAGCGGTAGAGCCAGCCGACCAGCTGGCTGAGCACCCACAGCAGGCCGAGGAAGACCAGGGCGTTGACGATCATGCCGGTCAGGACGGTGGCGAAGACCGCGGGCAGGCGACCCGTACGTCTGCCTTCCTCCTGGTCGCCCGACTGCGTGATGGTGTCGCGGCCGGTTCCGCGCGGGCTGTTGGAAAGCAGGTAGCCCAGGTTGGCCCGCAGGTGCCGCTCCTCCGGGCCCGGCTGGATGCCGCCTGCGGCCCAGGGCTCCGGGGCCGACGCCGACGGGCCGGCCTCGTCGGGAAAGCTCCGGGCCACGCTCCACGCACCGGTCATGTAGGAGCCGCCGGAGACCGAGGTGACGTGGTCCGCGCGGCTCCAGCCCATGGTGCCGTCGCGCTCGAGGGTCTGGAGCGCCCCCAACGTGATCGACGCAGCCCGGACGCCGCCGCCGGAGAACGCGAGCCCGAAGCGGCTCTCGGTGAGGGTCCGGGAGGCCGGTTCCGTCGGCCCCTCGTCGGCGCAGTGGAGCACGGCTCGGACGTCGCGCCGGAGCAGCAGCGAGAGCAGGCCGCCGAGTGCGTAGGCGCACGCGAGGACGACGATCAGCCACTTGCCCCAGGCCGCGACCGCCGCGAACGGCCACGCGTCGTCGACGTCGCGCTCGACCGCCAGCCAGAGGGACAGGTTCTCGACCACGTCGAGGACCCCGGCACCGATGGCGGAGAACGCGAGGACGACCGCCAGCCGCCGGGTGGTGACGGTGCGGAAGTTCTGGCCGGCCCACAGCACGAGCAGCGCCAGCAGCAGGCTCCAGCAGACGATGAAGGCGAGGTCCCAGACCAGCGTCTCGACGATCGCGTCGGCGCCATAGTGCTCCACCATCCAGGCGCCGTCGGTGGCGGTGCCGGCGAGCTCGAGGCCGACGATGCCGGGTCCCTCACCGCTGGGGTCGTCGAGCGTCGCCTGCGAACCCGTGAGTGCCGAGAGCACGGCCAGCACCAGCAGTGCGACCAGGCCGAGCGTCTGCCCCCGCTTCGATCGCAGTCCCAAGACAAGCTTCCGCATCGCCGACCACCCGTCGTCCGGCATCCCGATGTGCTCAGTCTGCCGACGTCGCACGGCGCGACGCCATAGCCCGCGGCCTAGGTCAGACGGGTGGTCCGGGGAGTTCCGCCCAGGTCATGGGGCTCAGGCGCGGCGCCCCATCCGGCCGAGCAGACGGACCTGCCGCGGAGCGTCTTCGTACGTGAGGTCCTGGCCGAGGGCGCGGGCGAGGTCCCAGCGGTGGACGAGCATGTCGAAGCCGTAGAAGTTGGCAAGGGTGTCGGCGAACGTGGCTACACGCCGGCCATCCACCGGTTCGCTCCGACGCCCGGCCCGGCCGGGCTGGTCCGGCGCGACTGGCTGACGACGAGCGCCCGGACCCGGCCCGGGTCGCTGCCGACCTCGGCTACAGCGACCAGGCCCACTTGGGCGTGACTTCCGCACCGTCACCGGGCTCACGCCGGGGGAGTACGCCGCGGAGCCCCGTCCCAGGCCGTGAGGTCGAGCACGAGGTCCGCGCTGCCGCCCGCCGGCTCGACCAGCCGCGCGTTGGGCTCGTCGACCCGCTCCACCCACGCCCGGGCGGCGTCCGGGGACTTGCCGAACGCGACGTGCCGGGCGACCAGCCGCTCCCGTCGTACGACGTCGTCGGTGCGCACGTGCCACACCGCGTCGAGCTGCGCGCGGACCGCTCGCCACTCCTCGGAGTCGACCAGCAGGTAGTTGCCCTCGGTGACGACGAGCCCGGCACCGGGCGGGACCGGGATCGTGCCGGCCAGCGGCTGCTCGAGCCCGCGCTCGAAGCCGGGCGCCATCACGACGTGGTCGGGCCGGTCGCGCAGCCGGGCGAGGAGGTCGGCGTACCCCCAGGCGTCGAAGGTCTCCGGTGCCCCCTTCCGGTCCCGCAGCCCGCGCCGCACCAGCTCGACGTCGGCGAGGTGGAAGCCGTCCATCGGCACGACCACGGCGCCGGTGAGCGCGGCGACGGCCGCGGCCAGGGTCGACTTCCCGGCGCCCGGCGCTCCGCAGATCCCCAGCAGGAACCGCGTGTCCCCACCGGGCACCAGACCGACGAGCTCACTCCCGTCGCTGGAGAGCGCGACCGTGTCCACGTGGACGGCTCAGACCTTGATCCGCGCGGAAGTGGGGTCGTACATCGGCCGCAGCGACACCTCGACCGGGTGCCGGGTGCCGGCGACGTCGACCTCCCAGTCGCCCGCCTTCAACCAGTCCGGCGTGACCGGCTCCCCGCCGGCAGCCACCATCGCCAGCCCGACGGCTCCACCGAGCGTCCAGCCGTACGACGCAGCGCGGACGTAGCCCACCGGGACCCCGTCGCGGTGCAGGACCTCCGCGTGGAAGAGCAGCGGCTCGGGGTCGAGCACCCGGACCTGCACGAGCCGCTGGCGCATCCCGCCGGCCTCGGCGTTCGCGGCCTTGCGGGCGAGCACGGCGTCGCGACCGACGAACGGCTTGTCGAGGGCGAGCGCGAACCCGAGCCCCGCCTCGAGAGGGCAGTCGGTGTTGTCGATGTCGTGGCCGAAGTCGCGGTAGCCCTTCTCCATCCGGAGCGAGGCCAGTGCCTTGAGGCCGACCGGGCGGAGGCCGTGGGGGCCGCCTGCGGCCAGAAGGGCGTCGTACACGTGGAGGGTGTCGGCGGCCGGGACGTAGAGCTCGTAGCCGAGCTCGCCGGCGTACGTGATCCGGACCAGCAGCAGCTCCACCCCGGCCAGCCGGACCCAGCGGGCGGTCCGGAAGCCGAACGCCTCGGTGGAGAGGTCGGCGGCGGTCAGCCCGGCGAGCAGGTCGCGCGAGCGGGGGCCCTGGACGTTGAGCTGGCCGTGGTCGGCGGTCACGTCGGTGACCGTGCAGTCGGCGCCGGTGACGGAGATGTGGCGGCCGAGCCAGGCCTGCGCGTGGCCGTGCGCCGTGTCGGAGGCGATGACGAGGAAGTCGCCCTCGGCCAGCTTGGTCACGGTCAGGTCGGCCTCGATCCGGCCGTTGTCGTCGAGCCACTGGGTGTAGGTGATGGTCTCGGCCCTCTCGTCCACGGCACCGGCCGAGACCTGGTCGAGCACCGTGCCGGAGTCGGGGCCCTGCACCCGGAACTTCGCCATGAAGCTCATGTCCATCAGGCCGACGTCCTCTCGGATGGCCCGGTGCTCGGCGGCCCACTGCTCGAACCACGGGGCGTGGCCCCACGTCGGCTCGGCCTCGGGGGTGGCACCCGGACCGGCGAACCAGTCGGCGCCCTCCCAGCCGGAGACCTCGCGCATGAACCCGCCCTGCTCGACCAGCCGGTCGTGCACGGGGGAGAGGAGGGTGTTGCGGGCGGTGTGGAGCTGCTTGCCGGGCGTGTGGGCGGCGTACACGGTGCCGAGGATCTCGGCGGTGCGCGCGGCGCGGTAGGAGTCGTCGGCCTGCCACGGGCGGAAGCGGTCCACGTTGAAACCGGTGACGTCGACGTCGGGCCGGCCGCTGGTGATCCAGTGGGCCAGGACCCGGCCGAGGCCGCCGGCGGAGAGGATCCCGACCGAGTTCATCCCGGCGGCGACGAAGTAGTTGCGGATGCCGGGCGCCTCACCGACGGCGGGCGCGAGGTCGGGGGTGAAGGACTCGGGGCCGCAGAAGAACGTGCGGACACCGACCTCGAGCGTGATCGGGACGCGCGCCATCGCCTTCTCCAGGAACGGACCCATCCGGTCCCAGTCGGGCGGGATCGTGCCGAACGAGAAGTTGGGCGGGATGCCCTCGACCTTCCAGGGCGCGGCGGTCGGCTCGAAGAGGCCGACCATCATGCCGCCGCCCTCTTCCCGGTAGTAGCCGTACGACGCGGGGTCCTCGAAGACCGGGGCGTCCGGGTCGAGCCCCGCGATGGTGTCGGTGATCAGGTAGTAGTGCTCGGCCGCCTGGTTGGGGATGACCAGGTCGTTCCGCGCGCCCAGCTCGCGGGCCCACATGCCGGCACAGTTGACGACGTACTCGGCCTCGATCTCCTCGCCGGTCGAGGTGCGCACGCCGGTCGTGCGGCCGCCGTCGGTGAGCACGTCCTCGACCGTGACGCCCTCGACGATCCGGACACCGAGCTGGCGGGCGCCCTTGGCCAGAGCCGTGGTGACGTCGACCGGGTTGACCCGGCCGTCGCCGGGGACGTGGAAGCCGGCGAGCAGGTCGTCCGTCCTCGCCCACGGGAACAGGTCGGACATCTCCGTCGTCGAGATCTCCTCGACCTCGAGGCCGTGCAGGCGCTGGAAGGCCGCGACCCGGCGGTACTCCTCGAGCCTCGCCTCGTCGGCGGCCGCCTCGATCAACCCGACCGGCTTGAACCCGGTGGCCTGGCCGGTCTCCTCCTCGAGCCGCGCGTAGAGGTCGCGGGAGTAGAGACGGATCGCGGTCGAGGTCTCCGAGGTGGAGCCGAAGCAGGTCATCAGCCCCGCGGCGTGCCAGGTCGTGCCCGACGTGAGCCGGTCGCGCTCGAGGAGGACGACGTCGGTCCAGCCCGCATGGGCGAGGTGGTAGGCGACGGAGCACCCGATGACGCCGCCGCCGATGATGACGACGCGGGCACGGTCGGGCAGCTTGCTCATCCGAGAAACCTACTGCTGGACGTGGTGGGGCTCAGCCACCGCGTGCTCGGACGCGCGCCACGTCACCGGAACACGGAGCTCACCGCAGCTCCCGGTCCCGGGAGCAGTCGCCGGACTGCGTGCGTCCCGACGGGCAGTCCTGCGGAAGCGTGAGGTGCAGGAGGCCCACCAGGAGGCTGGGTCCGACGAGGACCAGTGCGAGCCAGGGAAGCGCGCGGCTGAGGCTGTCGCGGCGCCGGAGCAGCACGAACCCCGCCACGGCAACGGCCAGCACGGAGCCGGCGTACACGGCCCACACGAACGGCGGTCCCACCCCGGGGCCACACATGACGCCGGCGTACGGCGAGCCGGGCGCAGCCATCGGGCCCTCGGACTCCCACTGCGGGCAGGAGTCGTCGTACATGAACAGGACGAGGCTCGCGACGAACGCTAGCGCGCAACCGGGCACCAACGTGAGCGGCGTCAGAACGCGGACGGCTCGGGAGGCGGGCATGGGGGAACGATAGGGCGCCGGCGACGGGGAATCGGGCCGGGCGGGAGGGCGTTGGACCCTTATCGGGTCGCGATCTGCGGGACCCGGACCTACTCTTGAGAGCACATGACGAACACAGCTGACTTCAACCTCGACGACGAGCTCGACGCCACCGACGAATGGGAGGCGGAGGAGCTCGAGTCCGGGCTCCCCGAATCGTGGCCGGACGAGCCCGACCCCGAGGCGGAGCTGACCACCGGCGAGCAGGACCTGGCCGAGCGCCACGCGCTCCGCCGCGTCGCCGGCCTCTCCACCGAGCTCGAGGACATCTCCGAGGTCGAGTACCGCCAGCTCCGGCTGGAGAAGGTCATCCTCGTCGGCGTGTGGACCGAGGGCACCGTCGCCGACGCCGAGAACTCGATGGCCGAGCTCGCGCTGCTCGCCGAGACCGCCGGCTCCGAGGTGCTCGACGCCCTCTTCCAGCGCCGGCAGAAGCCCGACCCGGCGACGTACATCGGTCGCGGCAAGGTCGACGGCATGCGCGAGATCGTGCAGGTCACCGGCGCCGACACCGTCATCTGCGACGGCGACCTCGCGCCCAGCCAGCTGAGGAACCTCGAGGACCGGCTCAAGGTCAAGGTCGTCGACCGGACCGCCCTGATCCTCGACATCTTCGCCCAGCACGCGAAGTCCGCGGAGGGCCAGGCACAGGTCGAGCTGGCGCAGCTGAGCTACATGAAGCAGCGGCTCCGTGGTTGGGGTGGCCAGCTCTCCCGCCAGGCCGGTGGCCGGGTAGGCGCCGACGGCGCGGGCATCGGTGGCCGTGGCCCCGGTGAGACCAAGATCGAGACCGACCGGCGCCGGATCAACACCAAGATCGCCAAGCTTCGCCGCGAGCTGCGCGAGATGAAGGGGACCCGCGACACCAAGCGCCAGGAGCGCCGCCGCCACCAGATCCCCAGCGTCTCGATCGCGGGCTACACCAACGCCGGCAAGTCCTCGATCCTCAACCGGCTCACCAACGCCGGCGTGCTCGTCGAGGACTCGCTGTTCGCGACCCTCGATCCCACCACCCGTCGTACGACGACCGCCGACGGCCGCGTCTACACGATGAGCGACACCGTCGGCTCCGTCCGGCACCTGCCGCACCAGCTCGTCGAGGCGTTCCGCTCGACGCTCGAGGAGGTCGCCGACTCCGACCTGATCCTGCACGTCGTCGACGGCTCCCACCCCGACCCGGAGGGCCAGCTCGCTGCCGTGCGCGAGGTGTTCGCCGAGATCAAGGCCGACCAGGTCCCCGAGCTGGTCGTCATCAACAAGGCGGACGCCGCCGACCCGATGGTGATCGCCCGGCTCCTCCAGCGGGAGCCGCACTCCGTCGTGGTCAGCGCCAAGACCGGCGAGGGCATCGCCGAGGCTCTCGCGGTGATCGAGGGCGAGCTGCCCCGACCCGACGTCGAGTTCAACGCGCTGCTGCCCTACGAGCGCGGAGACCTGATCAACAAGCTCCACCAGCACGGCGAGATCGCGACGATGGAGCACACCGCTGAGGGCACCCTCGTCTCCGGTCGCGCCAACGAGGACCTCGCCGGCGAGCTCGCGGCGTACGCCGTCAGCTGACCCGGACGACGTCCGGCGCGTCGTACGACGCCTGGGTGCGCGCCATCCGGCGGCCGAGGATCCCGAAGGCGAAGGCGATCGGCAGCACGACGTTGCCCAGTGAGGTGACCATCGAGATCACGAACACGGCCGGGAAGGTGGCGGCCAGCAGCGCCGCCGGCAGCCCGAGCCCCCGGCGCAGCAGCACGACGCCGAGCACGGACGAACCGACCATGGTCACCAGGAGCACCGGGATCATCGCCAGGAACACGACCTCGAGCAGGCCGTCGTTGATCGTGCCCCACTGCGTCCAGTACTCCGCCGCCACCAAGACGCAGATCAGCGCGTAGGCCGTCAGCACGACCCGCCACGTCCACTTCTCCACGCCGGTGGTGGGCTGCCGGCGTCGGTGGACGACGAAGGCGCAGAGCGTGAAGGCGACGAAAACCGGGAGCCAGAGCTTCCCGTAGGTCAGGTAGACCGTGTCCGGCGAGGCCCAGTCCAGCAACGGCGCGAGCGCCTCCCGGGCGGGGTCGGACCAGGCGCGGACGATGCCGGAGTCGAGGTCGCTGCTCCCGTCCTCCGTCTGGTGTCGGGCCAGCGCGTGCAGCTGGCCGATGACCAGGCCCACCCAGGCCATCACCCAGGCCGCCAGGCCGATTCGCCGCTGTGCCGTCGTCGATCCCGTCATCGTGTCCTCCGTCGTCGGGCACCCCGTGGTGCCGGTCACCGACGACGCTAGGAGGCCGTGGCGGCCCGGTCGTCGGCCCCAGGATGGGACTCGTTCTCCACCCCTGGTTTGACGCCACGGACCGGGTCCGCGGCCGTAACCTCAGGAGATGCAGACCCGTCTGACGCGCGCCGACGTGCTGGTCCCCGTGGGGCTGGTCGCGCTCGGCGTGTCAGAGATCGGGCAGCTGCGTCCGGAAGGCGCGCTCGTCGGCATCGCCCTCGAGGCCGGCACCGCGCTCCTGCTCCTCTGGCGGAGGGCGTTCCCCCTGGCCGCGTGCACGACGGCCGCGTTGATCCTGCTCACCATGCCGTGGTTCGGTCCGGCCCTCGACGAGGTGGCGACGCCGGTCCTGTTCCTCGCGCTCATCTGCTACTCGCTCGGCCGGTGGGTCCCGGACCTGCGCGGCCTGATCGGGATCGCCGTCCTCCTGGCGATGGCCTTCGTCGACTACGTCGCTGTGGACACGCGTGAGCACGACGTCGCGGACCTGGTCTTCATGGTCTCGCTGTCGTTGCCGCCGTGGGTCTTCGGCCGGATCTCGCACAGGCTGGCCGAGCAGGGGGAGCTGGTGGCGCGGCAGGCCGCGCAGCTGCGCGACCAGGCGGTGCGCGACGAACGCGACCGGATCGCCCGCGACCTCCACGACGTCGTCGCACACTCGGTCAGCGCGATGGTGGTGCAGACTGCCGCGGCCCAGGACCTGGTCCGCACCGATCCCGACCGGGCCGCAGCGCTGCTCGAGTCCGTGGCCGAGACCGGCCGTCGGGCGCTCGCCGAGACGGGTCGGCTGCTGCACCTGGTCCGTGACGACGCCGGCGAGCTCGGGCTGTCACCGGCGCCCGGGCTGGCCGACGTCCCGGGCCTGGTCGAGGAGTTCCGAGACGGCGGCCTCGCCGTCGAGGCAGCCCTCGACCTGCCGGCCCGGCCGGTGCCCGGCGGCATCGACGTGTCGGCCTACCGCGTGGTGCAGGAGGTGCTGACCAACGCGCTGAAGCACGGCGCGGGTTCGGTGCGGCTGTCCGTCGACGCGGCCGGTGACCGGGTGCGGATCTCCTGCTCCAACGCGAGCGGGCGAACGCACGCGAGCGGCTCCGGACTGGGCTTGCGGGGGATGGCGGAGCGGGTCGGCCTGCTCGGCGGCACACTGGAGCACGGGGAGGCCGAGGGCCGGTTCGCGGTCGACGTGGTCATCCCCGTGGGCGGACCGTGACCCGGGTGGTGATCGCCGACGACCAGGAGCTGGTGCGGTCGGGTCTCCAGCTGGTCCTGGAGGCACGGGGCTGCGAGGTCGTCGGGCTGGCCGGTGACGGGCGCGAGGCGATCGACGCGGTCCGTCGTACGGCTCCGGACGTGGTGTTGATGGACATCCGGATGCCGGTCCTCGACGGGATCTCGGCGACGCGCGAGCTGACCGTCTCCGGGTCGCCGAGCAAGGTGCTGGTGCTGACGACGTACGACCTGGACCGCTACGTGTACGACGCACTCGGTGCGGGTGCCGCGGGGTTCCTGCTGAAGGCGACGCCGCCCGACCGGCTGGTCGAGGGGATCCGGACCGTGTGCGAGGGCGAGGCGCTGCTCGCACCGAGCCTGACCCGGCGACTGATCGAGGAGTACCTCAGACACCCGCCGGCCGAGGAGTTCGGGCTGGAGGGTCTGACCGAGCGTGAGCGGCAGGTGCTGGTGCTGATGGCACGCGGGTTGTCGAACGACGACATCGCGGGTGAGCTGGTCGTGGCCCAGGCGACCGTGAAGACCCACGTGAACCGGGTGCTGGCCAAGCTCGGCGTCGCGACGCGGGTGCAGGCGGTGGTGCTGGCCTACGAGCGCGGGCTGGTGCGCCCGGGCGGCTGACCGCCCGGGCGCACCAGCGGAGTGCTCAGACCCCGATCTCGTCCCAGGGACCCCAGATCGCGAAGGTCATGCCCTTCGAGGCCTGGATGTTGACGAAGAGCGTCTTGCCGTCGGGACTGAACGTCGAGCCGGCGAACTCGTCCCCGTACCGCGGGGTGGTGCCGTCGGAGGACATGAGCCGGTTCAGGGCGATGTCCCACAGGCGGCCGTTCGGAGCCAGACCCCGCAGGTAGTTGTCGCCCGAGCTGTCCTCGCAGACCACCAGGGTCCCGCTGGGGGAGGTGGTGATGTTGTCGGGCAGGTCGAGCACCAGGGGGCCCGAGGACTGGAAGACGCAACGCAACGTCTTGTTCTTGATGTTGTAGGCCCACACCTGGCCCGACCCGCGGCCGTATCCCTTGCTGGTGGAGGCGGTGGTGTCGGGCTCGGCATCGCCACCGCCCTGGGTGGAGGTGAAGTACACGACACCGTTGCGGTGGACCTGCCCTTCGAGCCGCGAGAACAGCGCCGCGCCCTTCGCCCAGCCCTGGCTGCCGACGTGGGTGATGGCCGTGTTGTTCGGAGTCGTTGCCTCGACGCCCGGGGTGTGGTCGTACTCCACGTCGGGCTCGGGGATCGTGACCCACTCGACGTCGTAGATGGCGCCCGCCAGCTGGCGCTGCTCGAGGTGGGCGTTGTCCACACCCACCACCTTCAGCATCTGCAGCTCTCCCCCGTCCTTGAGGCGGCCGACCTCCATCGGGTGTGCCGGCGGCTTGTAACGGTAGAAGCCCGAGGCGAAGCCGAAGTTGTCCTCGGTGAGGTAGAGGTGGCCCTTGACCGGGTCGAAGGAGACGGCCTCGTGGGCGAAGCGGCCGGCGCTGTTGATCGGGCGACGGTTCGACTGGCCCTTGCCGGGCTGGTGGCTGACCGGCACCTCGAAGATGTAGCCGTGCCGCTTCTGCAGGGGCACGTTGCTGGCGCCGGTGAAGTCGGGCCCGACGTCCGGGCCGTTCACGGTCTCCTCGCAGGTGATCCACGAGCCCCAAGGCATCTCGCCGCCCGAGCAGTTCATCATCGTGCCGTTGAGGCTGGTGTAGGCGCGGATCACCTCGCCGCGGTTGGTGACCTGGATGGTCGTGGTGCCACCGCCGGCCATCTCGTCGTAGGGGTCACCGGGCCCGAAGGGCGCCTGGGGGCTGTTGACCTCGTGGTTGCGGACCAGCAGCACGCTGTCGTTCGGCCCACGGAAGGCGCCCATGCCGTCGTGGCGGCCGGGCAGCACGGTGCCGTCCATCAGCGTGATCGGCGCTGCCGAGTCGGTGTCGTGGAAGGAGCGGTAGCGGAAGCCCTCGGGCAGGTGCAGCCGGACGACACCGTCGCGGCGGTCCGCGACCGGGACCAGGTTCTGGGCGCGTGGTGCCTGGTGGGCGTTGGCCGGCATGGCCACGAGGCCGGCGAACGGGCCGCCGACGGCAGTCGCGGCGGCGGTGGTCCTGAGCAGGGTGCGGCGGTCGACGTTCATGGTGTTCCTCCCGAGGGGTGATGTCGGTCACGGAATCTAGTCCGTGGCCCCCGGAGATGTAACCCCCCCCTCGATCACGAGACTGCACCGAATCGGTTGATCTCCAGCGAGGGCCACGGTTCGTGCCCATGATTTCGCCATGATCCACCGGAGGAACCTGCGGCACGTCACCGTCGCCGCGCTCTTCGTCGCTCTGGTGACCGCCATGCTGGCGGTGCACCTGGCTGCACGCGCGCGCGGAGCCGACGAGTCCCGCTGCGAGCGGTTCGCCGCGGCGTCCGTGGGGCGGGCGCAGCTCGTCACCGGCTCGGGTGCGCCGGTGGTCGTCATCGGCGACTCGTACTCCGCGGGTCTCGGCCTCAGCGACCCCCGGGACTCGTGGCCGTCGCGGCTCGAGGGGACGGTGCACGTCGCCGGCTTCTCCGGGTCGGGATTCAGCGCCGGTGCCAGCTCGTGCGACGGCGCGTCGTTCGCGGCCCGCGCGGAGGTGCGTCCGGGTGTCGGGCTCGTGGTCGTCGAGGGCGGCCTCAACGACTTCGACCAGTCCGACGCCGCGATCCGGGAGGGCTTCTCCCGGCTGATGGACCGGCTGAGTGGCCACCGCGTCGTGGTCGTCGGCCCGCCGAGCGCCCCGTCCCGCGCGGACGCCGTACCTCGGGTGGACCGCCTGCTCGCCGAGCTCGCCGAGCAGTACGACGCGGCGTACGTCCGGACTTCCGGCTGGACCCTGACCTACCTCGAGGACCGCCTCCACCTCACCACCGCCGGCCACCGCACCTTCGGCGACAACGTCGCCCTCGCCCTCGCCCTCACCGCCCGCTGACCCACGAAGTGGCAGAAAGTCCGCTTCGAAGTGGCAGGAACTTCTGGTGACGCTCCGGAGAAGTTGCCACCTCGACGCGGAGTTCTTGCCACGTCGTGGGGGTGTCGGCGGGCGGGGCTAGGGTTCTCGGGTGCCTGACCCCTCCTCCTCCGGCAGCGCCTCCGACAGTGCCCCGGACGCTGTTTCCGGCAGTGCTCGGGTGAGTCGCGTCCGGGAGGTGCTGGACGCGGCGGTGACGGCGCTCGGGGGCGAGGAGCGGACCGGGCAGGTCGAGATGGCGCAGGCCGTCACCGACGCCATGGACCACGGCGAGCACCTGCTCGTCCAGGCCGGCACCGGCACCGGCAAGTCCCTCGGCTACCTCGTGCCGAGCCTCCTCCACGCCAAGCGGGTCGTGGTCGCCACGGCGACCCTCGCCCTCCAGCACCAGCTGGTCGAGCGCGACATCCCACGGCTGGTCGAGGCCGTCGGCAAGGACGTCGATGCCAGCTACGCCGTGCTCAAGGGCCGCTCCAACTACGCCTGCCTCCACCGGATCCGCGAGGGCGTGCCCGACGACCAGGGCACGCTGGTCGACGTCCCCGTCGGCTCCATGGCCTCCAAGGTCCTCGAGCTCCGTTCGTGGGCCGAGAAGGAAGCTGAGACCAGGGGCAGCGGCGAGCGCGACCGGGCCCCGCGCCACACCGACCGCGAGTGGCGCCAGGTCAGCGTCTGCCACCGCGACTGCCTCGGCGCCGCCAAGTGCCCGTTCGGCCAGGAGTGCTTCGTCGAGCTGGCCCGTGAGCAGGCCCAGCGCAGCCACCTGGTCGTCACCAACCACTCCCTCCTCGCGATCGACGCGATCGAGGGCGTGCCGATGATCCCGGACTACGACGTCGTCGTCATCGACGAGGCCCACGAGCTCGTGTCGCGGGTGACCCAGGCGGCCACCGACGAGCTGGGGGTGAGCGACGTCGAGCGGGCCGCGAAGCGTTCGCAGCGGCACGTCGACGGCCCCGAGGCCGACAACCTGGCCGAGTCGGCCGACGCCCTGGCCGACGCGATCGCCGCGGCGAGCCCGGGGCGGTTCGACACGGTCCCGGAGCAGCTCGCCGAGGCCCTCGCGATGGTCCGCAACGCCGCCCGTGCCTGCCTCTCGGCCTACCCCAAGGACAAGGACAGCGGCCAGGCCGACGCCGGGCTGACCCAGGCGAAGGGGTCGGTCCAGGAGGTCTTCGTCAACGCCGAGCGGATGGCCGCCGACCTCGAGTCCGACGTGCTGTGGCTCGCCGAGGGGGGCGACCGGTTCCCGCCGCGGCTCTGCGTCGCACCCCTCCAGGTCTGGGGAACGATGCGCGAGAAGCTGCTGTCCGACAAGACCGTCGTCTTCACCAGCGCGACGCTCATGCTCGGCGGCGACTTCAGCTCGGTGGCGACCAGCGTGGGCCTCAAGCCGTCCGAGCGGGTGCTCGAGCCCGGCAGCACCGTCGACGGCACCCGCACCAGCACCGACGACGCACTCCCGTGGCGCGGGCTCGATGTCGGCTCGCCGTTCGACTACGGCCAGCAGGCGATCCTCTACATCGCCCGGCACCTGCCCCAGCCCGGCCGCGACGGCCTCGGGGAGGCCCAGCTGCAGGAGATCGTCGACCTGGTCGACGCCGCCGAGGGCCGCACCCTCGGTCTCTTCTCGTCGCGCCGGGCGGCCGAGGCGGCCGCCGAGCACGTCCGGCTCAAGCTCCCACACCTCACGACGCTCGCCCAGGGAGACGCGCAGCTACCCGAGCTCGCCAAGCAGTTCGTCGAGGACCCACACACCTGTCTTTTCGGCACGCTCAGCCTCTGGCAGGGGCTCGACGTCCCGGGCAACACCTGCCAGCTGGTGATCATCGACCGGATCCCGTTCCCGCGGCCCGACGACCCGCTCATGTCCGCGCGACAGAAGGCGGTCGAGAAGGCCGGCGGCAACGGCTTCATGCAGGTCGCGGCCACGCACGCCGCGCTGCTGCTCGCGCAGGGCACGGGCCGGCTGATCCGCACCACCACCGACCGCGGTGTCGTCGCCGTGCTCGATCCGCGGCTGGCGACCGCGCGGTACGGCGGGTTCCTCAAGGCCAGCCTGCCGCCGATGTGGTCGACGACCGACCCCGCGGTCGTCCGCAAGGCACTCAGCCGGCTGGCCGAGGGCTAGAGGCGGTTGCGGCCGGCGTAGCCGCCCTTCGGCTTGCCGACGCCGAAGAAGCCGGCGAGGGTGGGCGCGACGTCGACGGTGCGGGCGTGGGCCGAGGAGGCCTGGTGTCGCGGAACGCCGGGGTGGCCGCCGCCGATGAAGAACGGGATCGACCGGGTCGCGGGGTGGCCGTGGTTGCCGGGGATCGGGTTGCGCGCGGGGTCGGGCTCGCTGAACCGCCACCCCGACTGACAGAAGACGACCACGTCGCCGGCCTCGGGACCGAGCTTGAGCCACGGCTCGGAGCGAGCGTGCGCGGCGAGGACGCCGGGCGCAGCGTTGGCGACCTTCTGCATCCGTCCGATCGCCTCATCCCGGTCTCGGTCAGGGCCGGTCCAGTAGAGGAGGTCGGCGCCGCCGTTGTCGGAGACGGCGACCTTGCCGGCGAGGAACGCGTCGTCGCCCATCGGCCCGGTCAGGCTGATCACGTCGTCGGGCCGCGACCAGTCCATCGAGTGGTCGGCCAGCACCAGCACCGTCGAGTGCTCCCAGCGGCCCGACGACTTGAGCAGGTCGACGAATCTCTGGACCTGCTTGTCGGTGTCGGCCAGGGCGATCTGGCGCGCGAGCCGGGCGTCGACCCCGGTGTAGTCGGCGTGGCCGGTGCGGTCGATGTCACCGAGGTTGACGAACACCATGTTCGGGTCGAACTCCTCGATCATGGCGATCGTGGCGTCCATGGTCGCCTGGTCCGGTGCGTGCCCGGAGACGGGAACGATCGGCGCCGGCTCCCAGCGATGCGTGGCGCGGTCGCCGAAGACGCCGTAGAGGTACTCCTTGCTGAGCACCGTCCCGGTGGTGAACCCGGCCTTGTTGAGCCGGCCGATCACGGTGCCGCACTTGATGTCGCGTTTGCGGTCCATCGTGCGGGACTCGCCCAGGTCGCGGTCGAAGATCACGTTGGCCGGGACGCCGGTGCGGTCAGGCCGCAGGCCGGTCATCATCATCACGTGGTTGGGGATGGTCTCCATGACCGGCATCGACGAGGCGACCGGGAAGTTGAGGCCGCCGTTGCGCAGCTGCGCCAGGGTCGGCGTCACCTCGGACGTGATCTCGTCGGGCCGGCAGCCGTCGACCACGAGGACGTAGGCGCGCTTCTTGCCCTTCGGTCCTTCCGCCGCCATTGCCGCGCCGGCCGCGCTCGAGAACAGCAGACCGGCGGCGCCGGCCGTGACGAAGGTACGGCGGCTGGCGCGCGGCCGGCTGAAGGCGCCGGACTCGATGGATGCAGTGAACGGGGTCTCACACATCAGGCACCCACCGGCTTCTCGACGTGATAGATCTTGCCTGTCCCCGAGGCGGTCGCCCACGAGGTGGAGTGCTCGATGGTGGCGTCCTTGTCGGTCCGGTCGCCGATGATGAACCAGTCCATCTGCGCCCGCTTCGCGGTCAGGTCGAGGACCGAGAACCCGTGGTTGTCGAAGTCGAGGTACTTGATGTGCCGGTTGTTCTCCTTGATCCCTTCCTCGACGGCGTCACTGGTGGCCCCGCTCGGGTCGCCGGTGATGTCCTTGAGGTTGTTCGAGGTGACCGAGGTGCAGACGAACTCGACGCCGGCGGAGTCGTCGCCCGGCGCGTCCTCACCGGTGTACGTCGACGCGTCGTACGGCAGCTCGCAGGCCCAGCCGGAGTGGATGTCGCCGGTGATGAAGAGGGCGTCCTTCACCTGGTGGTTCTTGATGTGCTCGAACACCTCGCGGCGGTCGTCGGTGTAGCCGTCCCACTGGTCGAGGTTGTACGGCGCTCCGTCGCGCGGCAGCATGCCGGTGACGTCGGCGACCGGGTCGACGAGCTCGTCGGGCAGGGATGCGAAGTTGACCGGCGCGATCATCACCGGGTTGCCGATCAGCTTCCACTGCGGGCGGTCGCGGTCCAGCGAGCGCTTGAGCCAGTCGAGCTGCTGGCGGCCGGTGATGGTGCGCTTCGGGTCGCTGATCTCACTGTCGGGCCAGGGCGCCGGGGGCACGGGCTGCTCGACCTGCTTGGACCGGTAGCTGCGCAGGTCGAGCATGCTGACCTCGGCGAGCTGGCCGAACCGGAGCCGGCGGAAGAGGCGGGCGCCGTCGCCGAGTTCTGCGGTGCCGTCCATGCGGGTGGGCATCCACTCGTCGTACGCGCGGTGGGAGCGTGCGCGCCGGGCGAGGTAGTCACCCTCTTCCTCCGGCTGGTGGTTCTCCGCGCCTTCGCTCCACTGGTCGTTGGTGACCTCGTGGTCGTCCCAGGTGATGACCCACGGGAACTTCGCGTGGGCGTCCTGCAGGTCGGGGTCGGTCTTGTACTGGGCGTGCCGCTGCCGGTAGTCGGCGAGCGAGACCATCTCGTGGGCGGGGTCGTGCGGCCGGATGTCGACGTTCGACTGGCCGTTGCCGTACTGGCCGGGCGCGTACTCGTAGAGGTAGTCACCCATGTGGAGGACGGCGTGCAGGTCGTTGCGCTCGGCGAGGCCGCGGTAGGCGCTGAACCAGCCGGCCTGCCAGTTGGCGCAGGAGACGATGCCGAAGCGCAGGTTCCTGGGCAGTGCGCCCTCGGCGGGCGCGGTGCGGGTGCGGCCGACCCGGCTGGCGGCTCCGTCGTACGTGAAGCGGTAGTGGTACCAGGTGGCGGGCTCGAGGCCCTTCACGTCGACCTTGACGGTGTGGTCGCGGCTGGGCCCGGTGGCGAACGTGCCACGGCGTACGACGGTGCTGAACGCCTTGTCCTTGGCGACCTCCCAGGCGACGGTGACCTTCGGGCCGTTGCCCGAGCCCGGGGTGCTGGCCGGGGTGGGCGTGACCCGGGTCCAGATGACGACGGCGTGCGGCTCGGGGTCACCGGAGGCGACACCGTGCTGGAAGTGCTTGCCGCCCGCGCGCGCGGCCGCGCCGGCGGCGGCTGCCCGGGGGGCAACGGTCGCGGCGCCGAGGCCGGCGATGCCGACACCGGCAGCACCGGTGGCCAGGACGGTACGACGGGGGAGCGGGAGCTGCGGTGAGGTGGTCACACCCCATTGAACGACACGATCGCCGATCGGTGATGCAAACGGTCGTGTGACCTCCGTCCGTTCACCCGCCGTTCGGCCCGGCGTACGCCGTCACGCGACGGGGCCGTCGGCCTGCGCGACGGTGCCCGAGCCGGTCGTCGTGACCCACGAGGTGTCCCAGGAGACCGGCGTCTTCCGCTGCGTCCGGTCCTCGAGGACGTACCAGTCCATCTGGGCCCGCTCGGGGGTCACGTCGAGCACGGAGTAGCCGTGGTCGTCGAAGTTGCAGTACTTGATGTGCCGGTTGGTGGCCATCAAACCGGCCTCGATCGCCAGGGTCGCCGTCCGCGGCGGCGCCCCGGTGATGTCGTCGATGTTGGAGGACGTGACGGACGTGCAGACGAACTCGACGCCGGCCGTGCCGGTGGCCGGGTAGGTGCCGGGGTCCAGCGGCAGGTCGGCCGCCCAGCCGGAGTGGATGTCGCCGGTGAGGAAGACGGTGTCCTTGATCTCGTGCTCGGCGATGTGGCCGAACAGCTCGCGCCGGTCGGCGGTGTAGCCGTCCCACTGGTCGGTGTTGAACGGGAACCCGTCGGAGGGGTGCTCGCCGGTGACCTCGCTGATCACGGCGACCGCGTCGGCGGGGAGCTGCGCCATCGAGAGCGGCGCGATCATCACCGGGTTGCCGACCAGCTTCCACTGGGCGGTGTCGCGGGAGAGCGAGTCCTTGAGCCAGGCCATCTGCTCGTCGCCGGTGAGGGTGCGGTCGGGGTCGTCGGCCTCGGCCTGCGCCTGCGGCAGCGGGAACGGCGCGGCGGTGCTCACCATCTTGTCGCGGTAGGTCCGCAGGTCGAGCATGGTCAGCTCCGCGAGCGTGCCCCAGCGCAGCCGCCGGAACAGGCGCGTGCCGTCGCCGAGCCGGGCGGTGCCGTCGAGGCGCACCGGCATCCACTCGTCGTATGCCCGGTGCGCGCGGGCGCGGCGCTCGAGGTAGCTGCCCTCGCCCCCCTCGCCGTCACCGGGGGTGTGGTTCTCGGCGCCGTTGCGGTAGCTGTCGTTGGTGACCTCGTGGTCGTCCCAGACCACGACGAACGGCACCCGGGCGTGCAGGTCGGCGAGGTCGGGGTCGGTCTTGTGCTGCGCGTGCCTTTGCCGGTAGTCGGCGAGCGAGATGATCTCGTGCGGCGGCTCGTGCGGCCGGATGCTCTCCTCGCTGGCCCCGCCCTCGTAGAAGTAGTCACCCAGGTGGAGGACGGCGTCCAGGTCGTCGCGCTGTGCGAGGTGGGCGTACGCCGCGAAGTAGCCGGCCTGCCAGTTGGAGCAGGAGACGACGCCGACCCGCAGGTTGTCGGGGGAGGCGCCGTGTGCTGGTGCGGTGCGGGTGCGGCCGACCCGGCTGGTGACGCCGTCGTACCGGAAGCGGTAGAAGTACCAGGTCGCCGGCGCCAGGCCGGTCACGTCGACCTTGACCGTGTGGTCGCGGCTGTGGCCGGTCTCGAACAGCCCGGAGCGGACCACCCTCGTGAACGACGAGTCCTCGGCCACCTCCCAGCGCACGGTGACGCGCGGGCCCTGGCCCGAGCCCGGTGCGCTGGCGGGGGTCGGCGTGACCCGGGTCCAGATCAGGACGGCGTCCGGCTCGGGGTCCCCGGAGGCGACGCCGTGCCGGAAGTAGCGGCGGCCGGCCCGGGCTGCCGGGGAGTCCGCCGCAGCGTCGGTGCCGAGGCCGGTGAGACCCACGCCGGCGGCTCCGGCAGCGCCGGTGGCGAGGACGGTACGACGGGCGAGGGGCGGCAGGTTGCTGGTGGTCACGTGGAGCACAACGAAGACCCGGGCCCGGCGTGACGCCGGACCCGGGTTTCGGTGCTGATGTTCACCCCGGCGTCGCCGGGCGGTCGATCAGCGGAACGCGGTGGCGCTCACCTTCTGGGTGAGGTTGTCGTCCTTGGGCGCGCCCTGGCACGAGAACGGCGAGGAGTTGCTCGCCCAGCAGTTGAACCGGTCGCTGGCGTTGATCAGGACCACCTCGACCGCCGCGATCTCGTCGTAGTCGAACGGAACCGACCTGGACCCGACGCCCAGCTTGTTGAGGCTGACCGCGAAGGTCTGCGGGCCCGACGGGCCGTACACGATGATCTGGACCTCGGAGCCGCGGCTGCGGTTGGCCATGTCGACCTTGACCTTGAGCATCCAGTCGTCCTGCGTCATCGCCGAGGACGGCGTGTAGGCGCCGGTCGCACTGGTCAGGTGATCGAGCTTGACCGAGCGCCAGCCCGTCCCCGGGGAGCCGGGCGTGAGCTGCGCGAGCGGGAAGTCGTACGGCGGGTAGGGGTAGGCGTTGGCCGCGCCCTCCTCGTAGGTGGACTCCGGGTGGTTGTTGTCGGCGGCGAAGCGGGCGAAGACCTTGCGCAGCGAGACGCCTTCTCCGGCGAGGACCGACTTGATCGCCTGCAGCGAGTAGTAGTCGTTGCTCGCGCCGTTGGTGGAGTCGGCCCGCTCCCAGAAGTCGAGCAGCAGGGCCGGCATGCCGCCCTGGTCGACATCCAGCAGTTCGGTGAGGTAGCGGAAGAAGATCCAGTCGCCGTATTGGTGCAGGCCGACGAACTCGTCGAGCGGGACCTCCGGCATGCCGAGCGGGCCGTAGGGCAGGTAGAAGACATTGTCGTCGACGTCGTCATAGAGCTCGTCCTCGGCCCAGGTGGCCGTGGCCTCCATGAACCAGCCGTCCTCGAGGATGTCGTAGGCGAACTGCACCGCGTGGTAGTACTCGTGCGCGGCGGTCACCTGCATGTTCTCGATCGGTGTGTTGGTCGGGAACTCGGCGGCGTCGTAGTCGTTGTCCAGGACGCAGTAGGCGTAGACGGCGTAGCCGTCGACCCAGTTCTGCTGGTCGGTGGTGCAGTACCCGTAGAGGCCGTCGGGGCCGATGTTTGAGAGGTAGATGTCGGGCAGGGTGCTGCCGCCCTGGCCGTCGTCCGGGAGCGTCTGGTGGTAGCCGGCGTCGACATAGGTCTGGTGGACGTCGTCCATGGTGGTGAGGACTGTGTCGACGTAGTCGGGGATGCCGTTGGCGGGGCTGGTGTCGGTGAGGTCGACCGAGTCGCCGGAGCTCTCGACCCAGTGCACGCAGACGTTGACGCCACAGAGCCGCTCGGACGGCACGGAGTACTGGTCCTGGTCACCGGGGTCGGTGGGGCGAGACAGGATCGAGTCGGCGGCCTTGCGGTCGGCGCCGGCCAGGGCATGGCGTTGCGCGGCCAGGTCGCGCAGGACCAGCGTGGCGTCGCGGGTGGGCCTCCCCGACCTCCCGGCCAGGACGTCCTGGGCAGCAGTGAGTGCCTGCCTGGCGGTCGTCGTGGACGCCGCTGCCTTCTGGTCATCGGCTGCCGCGCCGGCCGTGCTGCCGAGGTCGAGCGTCGCCGCCAGGCTGAGAACGAGACCGGCTGCAAGAGCGCCGGCTGAGGTGGTGGTGCGCATGGTGGTGCTCCTCAAGGAATCTGGGCGTCCGAGGAACTCGGGGTTCTCGATTCAACCCCTCGCCGCATGCGATCGCCGCGGAACCCGTCAAGAGGTCCGCGGCGATCAGTGATGGTCTAGACCGTGACTACCGGAAGGCGGCGACCTTCAGCTGCTGGGCCAGACGGTCGTCCACCCCGGCTCCGCCGCAGGCGTACGGCGATCCGCGGTCGCAGTTCCTCATCCTGTCGCTGGAGTTGATCAGCGTGACCTCGACCGAGGAGACCGCGGCCGACGAGAACGGCACGACTGTCGCGCCGTCGCCCTTGTCGTCGAGCGTGATGAAGCTGCGGCTCAGGACCACACGGTTCGGTCCGAAGACGGTGACCGCTGCGCGCGACCCCCTGTCGAGGGCGGCCATGTCGGCGGCGACACGGAGCTTCCAGGTGGCGCCCATATCGGCGGACGGGGTGAAGGCGCCGGTGCCGCTGGTCATGTGGTCGAGCGTGACGACCTTGGTGGCGTGCGGCTTCTGCTGGGTGAGGGCCACGCTCGGGAAGGCAGGGTCCGGCGTCGGGTAGTCCTGCTCGACACCCTCGTCGTACGTCTGCTGCGGCGTGTTGTTCTCCACCGCAAAGGCGGCGTACTCCTGCTCGAGGGAGCTGCCGCGGCTGGCCAGAACGGAGTCGATCGCCTGGAGCGAGTACTGGTCGTTGTCGGCGCCGTTGGTCGAGTCGGCGTTGTCCCAGATGTCGCGGACGAGGGTCGGCAGCCCGCCGTCCTCCTCCGGGAACTTCTCGGTCAGGTAGCGGAACCAGATCCAGTTGCCGTAGGCGTTGAAGTTCATCCGGTCCAGCGAGATGCCGGGGCCGGAGATCGGGTAGCCGCGGGCTGAGGACGGCCCGCCCAGCTGGCCGTAGGGCAGGTAGCCGACGTTGTCGTTGATGTCGTCGTAGACCTCGTCCTCGACCCAGGTGGCGGTGGCCTCGAGGAGCCAGAAGTCCTCTTCCCAGTCGTACGCCGCCTGGACGGCGTGGAAGTACTCGTGGGCCGCGGTCACCTGCATGAACTCGGACGGCGTGTGTCCGGTCCCGAACTCGGCGGCCGAGTAGTCGTTGTCGAGCACGCAGAACGCGTAGACGGCGTGACCCTCGACGTACTGGCCCGGGGGCAGGTCGGTGTTGCAGTAGCCGTAGGCGTAGTTGCCGATGTCGGCGATGTAGACGTCGGGCTGGTCGTTGCCACCCCGGCCGTCGTCGGGGAGGGGTGCCTTGTAGCCGGCGTCGACGTAGGTCCCGTGGATGTCGTTCATGGTCTCGAGGACCTCGGCGGCGTACGCCGGGGTCGTTGCCTCCGGCCCGGTCTCGGCCCAGTGGACGCAGACGTAGGTGCCGCACGCCGACTCGACGGTCTCGCCGTCACCGTAGTAGTCCCCGAGCTGGTCGTCGGGCTCGGTCGGCCGGTTGAGGATCGACTCGGCAGCTCGCGCGTCCGACCGGTTCAGGCCGGCCTTGGCGGACCAGAGCTGACGGAGCACCTTGGTGGCGTCGCGGGACGGGCCGCGGTTCCCGGCGACCAGGGCCTCGGCCTTCGCGAGGCTGCGCTCGGCGGTCGGCGTCGAGACGCGGCGGTCGGCGGTGGCGTCGGCGGTGGTGCTGAGGCCGAGCGTGCCGGCCAGGCTGAGGGCGAGACCGAGAGCGAGCGTTCCGGTGACGGGTCTGGTGCGCATGCGTGCTCCTCGGGCTGCGGTGGGTCCCGAACGTCGGGAGACCTCGCATTGAATCGCGGAGAAGCCCTGAGCCCTCGGGGGACACGCACGTCGTGTGTGCCGGGTGGGTCGCTGTCTAGACAGATGCTCCCACCCCCGGCGGGAGGATTGCGGGGTTTTTCGAGGAATGCTCGCCGGCCGGTGAGGTCAGACGCGGCGCAGGACCGCCGTCACCTTGCCGAGGATCGTGGCGTGGGTGCCGTCGATGGGGTCGTAGGCGTCGTTGTGGGGGAGCAGCCAGACCTGGCCGTCCTTGCGCTGGAACGTCTTCACCGTGGCCTCGCCGTCGATCATCGCGGCCACGATCTCGCCGTTGTTGGCGGTCGGCTGCTGGCGGATCACGACGTAGTCACCGCTGCAGATCGCGGCGTCGATCATCGAGTCGCCGGCGACCTCGAGCATGAAGAGGGTGCCGTCGCCGACCAGCTCCTGGGGCAGCGGGAAGATCGTCTCGACGCGCTCCTCGGCCAGGATCGGGCCACCGGCTGCGATCCGGCCGACCATGGGGACGTAGGACGCGGCGGGCATCGCGTCGCCGACGCCCGTCTCGTCGAAGGAGCTCTCGTCGGCCGAGCTGATCGAACGGCGGGCCGCCATCACCTCGGGCAGGAACACCTCGAGGGCGCGCGGCCGGTTGGGGTCACGCTTGAGGAAACCCTTCTCCTCGAGCACCTTCAGCTGGTGGGCGACGCTGGAGGAGCTGGTGAGCCCGACCGCCTCGCCGATCTCGCGCATGCTGGGCGGGTAGCCGCGCAGCTCGATGCAGTCGCGGATGTGGGACAGGATCCGGGTCTGGCGCGGCGTCAGCCCCGAGGCGTCGGGAGGACCGTCGGGCAGCTCGGTCACGTTCTTCTGGTCCCGCTTCTGGGCCATGGTGGTGCCTTCCGGTCGACGTCTGACGCGCCCCGGGCAGGCCCGGGTCCGATGGGGGAACGGTAGTCCTCGCCGGGCCGGAGTTCAAACATCTGTTCGAATGGCGTGTCGCGGTGGCTCTGTTGGTTGAGGTGCGAGCGAAGCGAGCCTCGAAACCCCGGAACGGCGGCAGGGCCAACACGATGGTCTGGTTGACTCCCCGACATGGACACCACCAGCTGCGTCGTCACCGGAGGAGCCCGCGGGATCGGGCGGGGGATAGCCGAGCGGATGGTCGCGCGCGGGCACCGCGTCGTGATCACCGACATCGACGGTGCCGGGGCCGCCGCCACGGCCGCCGAGATCGGTGCCGCCGAGGGGCTCCAGCACGATGTCCGCGACGCCGACGCCCACCGCGAGGTGGCCGCGGCGGCCGCGCGCCACGGCGTACTCCGGGCGTGGTTCAACAACGCCGGCGTCGGCGACGACGGTCGGCTGTCGGAGCAGACCGAGGAGCAGATCCGGCGCCTGGTCGACGTCAACCTGCTCGGCGTCTTCTGGGGGATGCGGGCGGCGCTCGAGGAGTTCGGCGACGGCGGCGGTGACATCGTCAACACCGCGTCGCTGGCCGGGTTCGGTCCGGTGCCGGGCTACAGCGTGTACGCCGCCACGAAGGCCGCGATCGTGTCCGTCTCCATGTCGGGCGACGCCGAGACGCCGAAGAACGTCCGCGTGCACGCCGTCTGTCCGGACGTCGTGCAGACCGCGATGCTGACCGAGGGCCACACCCACGACTCGCTGGGGTCGAGGCTGGCGCACTCCGGTGGCCGGATCCTCACCGTCGACGAGGTGGCCCAGGAGGCCGTCGACCTGGTGGGCAGCAACCGGGTGCTGCTGAGCGTGCCGCGCTGGCGCGGAGGTGTCGTGCGGGTCTCCGCCGTCGCCCCGTCGGTCTCCAAGAAGGGGATGAGGCTGTTCGAGGCGATGGGGAGGCGCGCGATCGCCAAGAACGCTGGTTGAGGTGTGAGGCGCGCCCGCCGTCCGCTGGTTGAGGTGTGAGGCGCGCCAGCGCCGAGCCTCGAAACCCCGGAACTGACGCAGGGCGGCGATTCGCGACACGTTCGAACAGTTGTTCGGCGTGTCGCGTTGTGCTGTTCGAACACCTGCTCTAACTTCGTACACATGTTCGATCGAACGTCTGATCGATCATCCGCCGCCCCGCGAGGGGCTGTCGGTGGTCACCGTTAGACATCAGATCAACACCTTGACCGAAGGCTGACCGCCACTTCCCCAGGAGGTCCCAGATGAGCACCATGACGATCACCCCCACGTTCACCTACACGCCGGGCACGGTGCGGCTCACCCGCCGCGGCCGCCTGGTGGTGCTCCTCGGAGCTCTGCTCGTCGTGCTCGTCCTGGGCATCTTCTGGGGTGGCGGCTCGGTCGCCACCGAGCGGCCCGGCACCCCCGAACCCACCCTCGTCGTCACGGTCCAGCCCGGCGACACGCTCTACGGCATCGCCGCCACCGTCACCACGGACGGCGACGTCGCCGCCATGGTGGAGCGGATCCAGTCCATCAACGCCCTCGACTCCGGCATGCTCGCCGCGGGCCAGAGGATCAAGGTGCCCGTCACGGAGTGACGCACGCGATGTCCGTCAGCCGCTTCGACCCCGGCTGATGGATTCGGGAAGGCACTGGGCGGGGCCACTCTTGGGGAAGAGGTGGCCCCGCCCCTGCCATGTCTGAGGCGAGTTGTGTGCCTGAGCGCGTCACCCACGACGCGCTCAGGTACACAACGCGTGGCCGAGAGGGTCAGCGGCGGTGGCCACCGACCGCGGCGGGCGGGACCTCGGCCGGAGTCGGTGGCTTGGTGATGCCGAGCCGGCGGGTGATCCGGGAGATCAGCATCAGCCCGATGAACAGGCAGGCGATCGCGCCGATCGACGCCAGTCCGAGGAACCACCAGGCGTCGGACTGCCCGTCGCGTGCGGTGATCCCGAAGTCGATCGCGGCCTTCACCAGGTAGCCCCAGGCGACCACGCAGAGGGTGACGCCCACGCAGAGCGCGAGCAGGGCGGGGGTGACTGAGCGCTGTCGTTTCGGTCCCGCGCGCTTCCCCGTCTGCCCCACGCCGCACATTGTGGCCCATGCGTCGCAACCCGTGCTGTTGCGGCGCGAAGTGGATGAAGGACATTCGGCCCGTCCGGCCGATCATCCTTTACTCTGTGAGACGTGCAGGACGACGGGGTCGCGCCCCAGGGACCCTCGGCGGATGCGAGCGCGCCCCGGCAACACGTGGAGCGCCTGGAGTTCCTGCTGCGTGGCGCGGAGAGCCTCGACCAGGTGGCCCGGGACGTCCTGAGCCACCTCGTGCTGCTGCCCGACGTGATGCGGGTCGGGATCGCGATCACCGAGGGCGCGGGCCGACGGCTCCGCTTCGTGGCCTCCGACTCGGTCGATCAGGCCGAGCTGCCGTGGTGCCACATCGACGCGTACGACGACGTCCCGCTCACCGCTGTGGTCCGGACCGGGGAGGACGTGCTCGGCACCCTCGACCAGCTGCAGTCGCGGTTCCCGGGGGTGGTGGCGAAGCAGCGCGAGGCCGGCAGCTGCGCGATCGGTGCGGTCCCGTTGCCGGGCGTGGGCTCGGCCATCGGTGGGTTGATCCTCTTCTTCAGCACCGACCAGCCGTTCGACGGGGCCCAGCGGCGCCTGCTCGACTCCGCGGCCCGTCGTACCGCGGATGCCGTCCGGCGGGTCAGCACGGTCGCCGGTGCGAGCCTGGTCGACCCGCCCCTGGACGAGAGCGTCCCGCAGGCCGGCAAGCACGGGCGGATCGAGCTCGATGGCGACCCGCGGGCGGCCGGCGCGGTCCGCCGGTTCCTGCGCGAGCAGCTGGGGACCTGGGGCATCGACGAGGACACGATCGACAGCGCGGAGCTGTGCGCGTCGGAGCTGGTCAACAACGTGATCATGCATGCGCGGAGTGCCTTCCAGCTTAACGTCCACCTCGAGGAGAACGTGCTGACGGTGACCGTCCGCGACGTCGGCGTGGTCGCCCCGGGAGAAGGCCAGGCGCACGCTCTGGTCACCGACGAGGACACGATGCGGGTCTTCGGCCGCGGCCTCACCCTGATCGACGCGATCGCCGACCGGTGGGGCAGCGACCAGGACGTCTCGGGCACGATCGCGTGGTTCGTCATCGAGCTCGCCAACGGCTCCCGCTCGCCCGCCCAGACCGGCTGATCGAACGGGTGGCGACACACCACCCGAAATAACTATTTCGGTCCGGCCCGACGGCTCTGACCTGCGGTTTCTCGATGACTGTGATCCAGGTCGCACGAATCTTCCCGAGGCACTTGCATCGCTGTGAGCCCGGGCGTACGGTTACCACAACATCTAGTACTTACACCGGTGTAGTTATCCACATCTAGTTCACAGAACAGATGCGGAAGCCCCACAGGTTGCCGGTTGTTATACACAGCAAGACCCCCCGATATCCACAGCCCCGCACACCCGTCGAGGGTGTCTGTGGCGCGCCCGGACACCGCTCGGAAGGAGGCCCGGATGCACTGCCCGTACTGCCGCAGCACCGACACCCGGGTCCTCGACTCCCGCGTCGCCGACGACGGCGGTTCGATCCGCCGCCGGCGCCAGTGCACGGACTGCACGAAGCGGTTCACGACCGTGGAGCAGATGCAGCTGACCGTGCTCAAGCGGTCCGGCGCCACGGAGCCGTTCGCTCGTGACAAGGCCGTCTCCGGCGTCCGCAAGGCCTGCAAGGGCCGCCCGGTCTCCGAGGACGACCTGGCCTGCCTGGGCCAGGTCGTCGAGGACGCGCTGCGTCTCTCCGGGGCCGCCGAGGTGCCGGCCCACGAGGTCGGCCTGGCCATCCTGGGCCCGCTGCGGGCTCTCGACGAGGTCGCCTACCTCCGGTTCGCGAGCGTCTACCGCGCCTTCGAGTCGGCCGACGACTTCGAGGACGAGATCGCGCTGCTGCGAGCAGAGCGCCCGTCGGTTGAGGTGCGAGGCGCCCCCGGCGCAGAGCCTCGAAACCCCGTGAGCCGGCAGCTCGCCGCAACCTCAGCCCCTCCGGGCTGACCCAGACCGCCCGGCGTGTGTAGTGGGGAAGCTGCACGCGCCGGGCGCACCAACGTCGGTGGTCGCCACCACCATGAAGTAGCAGGATCGTAGAGATCGACCAGCAGAGGAGATGGCATGACCGAGACGGTGAGCGGCGCAACGGGGACCGACAGCACCACGCAGGCCGGCGGCCTGACGATGGAGCGCGTCTTCAGCACCGAGGGTGTCCACCCGTACGACGAGCTGACGTGGGAGCGCCGTGACGTCGTCCAGACCAACTGGAAGACCGGCGAGACCGTCTTCGAGCAGCGCGGCGTGGAGTTCCCGGACTCCTGGTCGGTCAACGCCAGCACGATCGTGACCACCAAGTACTTCCGTGGCGCCGTCGGCACCGACGTCCGCGAGTGGAGCCTCAAGCAGCTCATCGACCGGGTCGTGAAGACCTACCGGAAGGGTGGCGAGGACCACGGCTACTTCGCGACCCCCGCCGACGCGGAGCTCTTCGAGCACGAGCTGACCTGGCTCCTGGTCCACCAGTACTTCTCGTTCAACTCCCCGGTCTGGTTCAACGTCGGCACCCCGTCTCCCCAGCAGGTCAGCGCCTGCTTCATCCTCTCGGTCGACGACTCGATGGACTCCATCCTCAACTGGTACAAGGAGGAGGGCTTCATCTTCAAGGGCGGCTCCGGCGCCGGCCTCAACCTCTCCCGCATCCGCTCCTCCAAGGAGCTCCTCTCCTCCGGTGGTACGGCGTCCGGGCCGGTCTCCTTCATGCGCGGCGCCGACGCCTCCGCCGGCACCATCAAGTCCGGTGGCGCCACGCGCCGGGCGGCGAAGATGGTCGTGCTCGACGTCGACCACCCCGACATCGAGGAGTTCGTCTCCACCAAGGCGCGCGAGGAGGACAAGATCCGCGCCCTGCGCGATGCCGGGTTCGACATGGAC
>JBKJUE010000021.1:0-12738 GCA_046590395.1 Nocardioides sp. | reverse complement strand
GTGAACATCACGCGGTCTCCTCCCTTGGGCCGACGCGCTGGTCGAGAGCCGGTGGCCCGTCGATGCTCGCGGCATTGTGCGTAGCGCGGTAGGCGGCGAGCTCCTCATGGGTCTTGCGGCCCGACCATTGCGTCTGGAGGTCACGGTCACCGACGTGCTCGAGCAGCGGGACCTGGAACCCGCACGAGTCGAAGACCCGGCCGACGTCGACCACGATGACTGCCCGCGCACCGCGGTCCGCCGGGGCGGGTCCAGCACCACCAGAGGGGACCGGCACCTCAGACAAGCACGGCACCCCTCGACGCCGACTGGACGAGCTTGACGTACTTGGCGAGCACGCCGCGGGTGTAGACGGGCGGCAACGGCTCCCAGCCGACCTTGCGCGCCTCGAGCTCCGCATCGGCGACCAGAAGGTCGAGCCGGGCGTTCGCGACGTCGAGACGAATGCGGTCACCGTCGTTGATGAAGGCGATCGGGCCCGCGTCGACGGCCTCAGGGGCGATGTGGCCGACGCACAGACCGGTCGTGCCGCCCGAGAAGCGTCCGTCGGTGAGCAGCAGCACGGCCTTCCCGAGCCCCGCGCCCTTGATCGCACCGGTGATGGCCAGCATCTCCCGCATCCCCGGGCCGCCCTTGGGGCCCTCGTAGCGGATGACGACGACGTCGCCGGCCACGATCTTGCCCTCGGTGAGGGCGTCGAGCGCGGCCCGCTCGCCGTCGAAGACGCGGGCCACGCCGGTGAAGGTCGAGTCGTCGAATCCGGCGGACTTCACGACCGCACCCTCAGGCGCCAGGGAGCCCTTGAGGATGGTCAGGCCGCCGGTCTTGTGGATCGGCCGGTCGAGCTTGCGGATCACCTCGTCGTCGACGCCCGGAGGCGCGAGCGCCTCGAGGTTCTCGCGCATCGTCTTGCCGGTGACGGTCAGGCAGTCGCCGTGCATGAGGCCCGCGTCGAGCAGGGCCTTCATCACCATGGGGATGCCGCCGACCTTGTCGACGTCGTTCATGACGTACTTGCCGAAAGGCTTCAGGTCGCCGAGGTGCGGGACCTTGTCGCCGATCCGGTTGAAGTCGTCGAGGGTGAGGTCGACGTCGGCCTCGCGGGCGATGGCGAGCAGGTGCAGCACGGCGTTGGTCGAGCCGCCGAGCGCCATGACCACCGTGATCGCGTTCTCGAACGCCTCCATGGTCATGATCTGGCGGGCGGTGATCCCCCGGCGGAGCATCTCGACGACGGCCTCGCCGGAGCGGTGGGCGAACCCGTCGCGGCGGCGGTCGACGGCCGGCGGCGCGGCCGATCCGGGCAGGGACATGCCGAGCGCCTCGGCGACGGAGGCCATCGTGTTGGCGGTGTACATGCCACCGCAGGCGCCCTCACCCGGACAGATCGCCCGCTCGATCCGGTCGACCTCCTCGCGGGTGATCTTGCCGGCCAGGCAGGCGCCGACGGCCTCGAAGGCGTCGATGATGGTGACGTCCCGGCCGTCGACCTGCCCGGGCATGATCGAGCCGGCGTAGAGGAAGACCGAGGCCAGGTCGAGTCGGGCGGCGGCCATCAGCATGCCGGGCAGGGACTTGTCGCAGCCGGCCAGCAGCACGGACCCGTCGAGGCGTTCGGCCATCATCACGGTCTCGACGGAGTCGGCGATCACCTCGCGTGACACCAGCGAGAAGTGCATCCCCTCGTGGCCCATCGCGATGCCGTCGGACACCGAGATGGTGCCGAACTCCAGCGGGTAGCCACCGCCGGCATGGACGCCGTTCTTCACCGCCTGCGCCAGTCGCTGCAGCGACAGGTTGCACGGGGTGATCTCGTTCCAGGACGACGCGACGCCGATCTGCGGCTTGACCCAGTCGTCGTCGCCCATGCCCACGGCACGGAGCATGCCGCGGGCGGCTGCCCGCTCGAGACCGTCGGTGACGTCCCGCGAACGCGGCTTGATGTCGTGCTGCTCGCTCATGCCGCCAGCCTATGGGGTGCCCGGACTGCCCGGTCGCGTACGACGACTCGCGGACGCCGGAGGCCTTGCTGGGCTAGCGTCCCGTGCGTGCTCGACTCCTCCCACGCCGCTGCGGTCGCCGGGCGGTTCGCCCTCGGCCGGGACGCACGGCTCGTCGGTCCGGTCGCCTTCGGCCGGCTGGGCGAGATCTGGCGGATCGACACCGACCGCGGCCCGTTCGCGGTGAAGCAGTCGCGGACCGCCCCCGACCCGGACGAGGCCGAGCGCGACGCGGCCTACCAGGAGCTCGTGCACGCCGCCGGCGTCCCGACGCCCGCCGTGGTCCGCGACACCGACGGCCGCGTCGTCGCCGATGTCGAGGGCGTCCCGCTCCGCGTCTACACATGGGTCGACGTAGCCCCCGAGGACCGCCGGCTCGACCCCGTCGCGGTGGGTCGGCTGCTGGCGGCGATGCACGCCGTCCGGGTGCCGGTCGTCGGACCCGTCGACGGCTGGTACGCCCACACGGTGGGGGCCCAAGCCTGGGACGGACTGGTCGTCAGGCTGGACACGGCCGGGGCGCCGTTCGCGGACCGGCTCGCTGAGCTGGTGCCGACCCTGGTCGACGTCGAGGCCCTGCTCGTCGCGCCGACCCACGACCTCCAGATGTGCCACCGCGACGTCTGGGCCGACAACCTCCGGGCGACCCCGGGCGGCGGCCTCGTCGTCTACGACTGGGAGAACGCTGGAGCCGCGAGTCCGAGCCAGGAGCTGGGCCTCGCGGCCTACGAGTACGGCGTCGGGGACCCGGCCAGGATCCAGGCGCTCCACCGGGCGTACGTCGACGCCGGCGGACCGGGTCGGCTGCGCGAGCCGGCGGACCTGACCATGCTGGCCGCCCAGCTCGCCCACATCCTGGAGATCGGCTGCGAGCGGTGGCTGGCCGCCACGACCGACCACGACCGCGCCGTCAACGAACGCTGGGTGCACGAGTTCCTCGACGACCCGGTCACGGTGCCGGTCGTCGAGGAGCTGCTCGCTGCCGTCCGCTGAGGGCTACCCGGGGGTCTCGGCGACGGCCCTGAGCCGGCTCACGCGTCCACCTTCGCAGCCCTGACCACCATCACGTCCGGGAGGTCGGCAACCAGGTTGCGCCAGGTCTCCCCTTCGTCGGCGGAGCCCCACACGCTGCCGTTGCGGGCCCCGAAGTAGAGCCCCGGGGTGTCGTGGTCGTCGGCACACATGGCGTCACGCATGACCGCGACGTAGAACGAGTCGGGAAGACCGTTGCCGAGCTCCTCCCACGAGCCGCCGGCGTCGCGCGAGCGCCAGACCCGGGCCTTCGCCCCCGGCGGGTAGCGCCCGTCGCCGCCGACGATCGGGAAGACGTAGATCGTGTCGGGCTCGTGCGGGTGCACGACGATCGAGAACCCGAAGTCCGCAGGGAGCCCGTCGGCGATGTAGTGCCAGGACGCGGCGTGGTCGTCCGAGCGGTAGACGCCTCCGTGGTTCTGCATGTACAGCCGTTCCGGCCGGGACGGGTGGCGCGCCATCTTGTGCACGCACTGGCCGAACTCGGGGAACTGCTGGCCCTCGGGCAGGAAGTCGGCGCGGACGCCCTCGTTGCGCGGCGCCCACGACGCACCCCCGTCAGCGGTCTGGTAGACCCCGCCGCTCGACATCGCCGCCGTCACCGAGGCCGGGTCGGTCGGGTGGGGCAGGATCGTGTGGAAGGCCTGGCCACCGAACCCGGCACCCCACTCCGGTCGGTGCGGGTGGTCCCACAGCGCCTGATCGAGAGCGAACGTCTCGCCCCGGTCCGTGGACCGCCAGATCGCGGCCGGCTCCGAGCCGGCGTAGATCACGCCGTCCTCGGGTCCCGCAGCCAGCTGCCAGACACGCTCGAGCGTCGCGTCCGCGCCCTCCGGGAAGCGGATCGCGCCACCGGGGGTCGCGTCCCAGCTGCCGCCGAGGTCGTCGGAGTACCTGACCTGCGGACCGAGCCACATCGACGACGCCCCGGCCAGCAGGCGGGTCCGTCCGCCGCGGGCGTCGATGAGGCAGGAGTAGACCTCCTCCATGTCGAAGTGCGGACCGGTGAACGCCCAGTCCTGCCGCGCGTCGTCGGACGTGCCGAGCCACAGGCCCTTGCGCGTCCCCACCATCAGGATCGTCTTCATGTGCTTCCCTTCTTGCCCGCCGATCATCACACCGGCACGGCCCGTGAACAGACAACTCCAGCAGACACCTCCTACATTGACTCGGTGATCTCGCGAATTTCACCGGTCTGGCTGGTGCTCGTGGGCATCCTGTCGGTGCAGTTCGGCGCCGGCGTCGCCAAGGACCTCTTCGACGAGGTCCAGCCGACCGTCATGGTGTGGCTCCGGCTGGCCACCAGCGTGCTGGTGCTGGGCCTCATCGCGCGGCCCGTGCTGCGCGGCCGGTCCCGCAGCGACTGGCTGGTCGTCATCGGCTTCGGAGTCAGCCTCGGGACGATGAACTGGGCGATCTACCAGGCGTTCGCCCGGATCCCGCTCGGGCTGGCGGTCACCATCGAGTTCGTCGGCCCGCTCACGCTGGCCGTGCTCGGGTCCCGGCGGGCCCGCGACCTGATCTGGGTCGGCCTCGCCGCCGCCGGCGTCACCCTGCTCGGCTTCGACGGCGACGACCTCGACCCCGCGGGAGTCGGCTTCGCGCTGATCGCCGGCGCCGCGTGGGCGGCGTACATCCTCCTGAGCAGCCACACCGGCCGGCGCTGGCCCGGGCTCGACGGGCTCACCATCGCGAGCGTGGTCGCCACTCTCATGCTCACGCCGTACGCCGTGCCGGCCGGCGGCGAGACCCTGCTGGATCCGCGGATCCTGCTCCTGGGCGGGGCGGTCGGGCTGCTCAGCTCGGTGATTCCCTACAGCTGCGAGATCACCGCGCTCCGCTCGATGCCACCGGCCCTGTTCAGCATCCTGATGAGCCTCGAGCCTGCCGCAGCGGCGCTGGCGGGCATGCTGGTGCTGGGCGAGTTCCTGTCCGGGCCGCAGTGGCTGGCGATGGTGTGTGTCGTGGTCGCGAGCGTCGGGGCGACCCGGAGCCGCAGCGTGATCGCGGACCCGGTCCCGGACTGAGCCGGTGTTCACCCAGTTGTCACACGGGGTTGACCGCCGTGACGCGCACCACCTCTAGCGTCGACGTCAAACAACCCCCGACCTGCGGAGCCGCCATGTTCGTCTCGCTGATCGATCGCTGGGCCGTCCAGTCCCAGCAGACCGCACGACGCAACGCCATGATCGCCTCCACCGCCCTCACGCAGCGGCGGGCGGAGCTGATCGAGGTCGAGGAGTTCCTCGCAAACCTTCGCGAGAGCTCCACCCACGAGCTCGCAGTCCGCGCTGCGAACGGTTAGGCCCGACTCCCCATCAATGGGGCTGGGAGTCAGGCCGTGAGGCCACCGGCGGGCCTCCCTCCGTCGGTGGCCTCGGCCACAGGTCCCACTTTTCGTGGGTCCCCTCCTGCAGAATCGAGGCATGTCCGCCTCAGTCGCGCCCACCGTCCACGGCACCTCGATCGAGTTCGAGGACATCCTGTCCGACGACGGCACCCGCCTGAGGGCGTGGAGCAACGACCCCCACGGCACCATTGACGGGCCGACCGTCGTGCTCTGCAACGGGCTCGGCACCAACGCCTGGGCGTGGCCGGCACTGCTCGACCCCGAGTGCGGCGTGCGCGTCGTGTCGTGGAACCACCGGGGCACCGGCGGCTCCGACCGGCCGGCGGACCCGAACCGGGTCGGCATCGAGCAGTTCGTCGAGGACGCCCTGTCCGTCATGGACCACTACGGCATCGACCGCTCGGTCCTCATGGGTTGGTCGATGGGCGTCAACACCATGTTCGAGCTCACCGTCCGGCACCCCGAGCGGGTCACCGGGCTGTTCGCCGTCGCGGGCGTCCCCGGCGACACGTTCTCGACGATGCTCGGCCCCCTGCAGCTGCCCCGCCTGGTGGCCAAGACCGTGACGGTCAACCTGGCCCGGGCGCTCAAGCTCGGCGGCAAGGCGCTGACCCCGATCGCCCGACGGCTGCCGGTCGGACCCCGGGGCATCGCGGTGCTCTCGCACACGGGCTTCATGTTCCACGTCCCCGACCAGGAGCTCGCGGCCGCGGCCGTGCGCGAGTTCCTCACCACGCCCGTCGACTGGTACATGCACCTCGCGGTGCACACCTCCCGGCACCCCCGCGTCTCGCTGCGCGACATCCTCGTCCCGGTGGCGCTGGTCGCGGCCACCTACGACCTGATGGCCGGACCACGGCACATGGCGACCGCCGCGGAACGGCTCGCCGATGCGTCGTACGTCGAGCTGCACGGCACCCACTTCATCCAGATGGAGCAGCCCGAGCGCGTGCACGACCTGTTGCGCGACTTCCTCGCCCGGGTGGGCTGACGTGCGTCGGGGGATCGCCCTGCTGGCACTGTCCGCGCTCGTCCTCACCGGGTGCTCCGACGATGACGACGGGGACGCCGGTCCGCCGACGATCACCGCCTCGCCGTCCGACACCGAGTCGACACCGGAGTCCCCGCCCCCGTCCTCGGGCGAGCCCTCGCCGAGCGACACCGGACGCAGCGGTCCGCCCCGGGTGGAGGAGGTGCTGGTCACCGGGCTCGCCGTCCCGTGGGGCATCGACTTCCTGCCCGACGGCCGAGCCGTCGTCACCGAGCGGGACTCGAGGCGGGTGCTGACGATCGACGACCGGGGCACCGTCACCGAGATCGGCGTGGTCGAGGAGGCAGCACCCGAGGGCGAAGCGGGTCTGCTGGGCGTCGCGGTCTCGCCGGACTTCGCCGACGACCGGCTCGTCTACCTCTACGTGACGACCGCCGAGGACAACCGGATCGTCCGCGCCACCCTCGACGGGGACACCCTCGGCCCGACCGAGGTCATCCTCGAGGGCATCCCCAACGGCTTCATCCACGACGGCGGCCGGTTGGAGTTCGGCACCGACGGCTACCTCTACGCGTCCACCGGTGAGACCGGCGTCGGTGAGCTGGCTCAGGACCGGCGCTCGCTCGGCGGCAAGATCCTGCGGATCACGCCCGACGGAGAGCCCGCGCCCGGCAACCCGGACGCCGACTCCCCGCTGTGGACGTGGGGGCACCGCAACGTGCAGGGTCTCGCCTTCGACGACCAGGACAACCTGTGGGCCTCGGAGTTCGGCGACAGCACCTTCGACGAGCTGAACCTGATCCAGAAGGACCGCAACTACGGCTGGCCCGAGGTCGAGGGCCGCGGCAGCGACAGCGACTTCACCAACCCGCAGGTCGTCTGGAACACCTCAGAGGCCTCTCCCTCAGGGCTAGCCTTCCTCGACGGCCAGCTCTGGCTGGCCGCCCTGCGCGGCGCCCGTCTCTGGCGGATCGACGTGGCCGACGGCCGGGCCAGCAAGCCGACCGACTTCTTCGTCGGCGAGTACGGCCGGCTCCGCACCGTGGTGGCCGCCCCCGACGGCAACCTCTGGGTGACGACCTCCAACCGCGACGGGCGGGGCGAGCCCGGACCCGACGACGACCAGATCCTGGTCGTCAGCCCCGACTGACGCCGATCAGAGCCGTTCGTAGAGCTGGGCGGCGCCCTCGCCGGTCAGCTCGTCGGGACCGATCGGGCGCCCTGACAGCATCAGGATGAGCGCGTCACTCGGGCCGTGCACCTCGGCACCCTCGCCCCAGCTCCAGTCGACGTCGTCGGCCACCAGCCGCAGCCCGCGGATCCGCGCCTTCACGTTGCCGCCGACCATGATCGACGCCGGCCAGGTGGTGGCCGCACAGAAGGTTGCGGCGGGAGCGAACGCCACCCGAGGAACGGGCCGTGAGCTGCCCAACGGTCGGCGGATGTCGAGCGCGTGCACCACGGCGTCGACCAGCGCGGCGACCTCGGGGACACCGGGCGGGGTCGCACCGTTCGCCGCGTTCTCGCGGAGTTGGGCGAGGATCGCCTCGGGTCCCCGCCGCGACCAGCGCCGGGCGCTGTCGGCGGTGAACTTGTTCGGGAGGAATCCGGCCCGGACCGCCTCGAGGAGCGTCCCGGCGACGGTCAGGGCGGGCGCAGAGGCGAGGTGGGCCGCGACGTCCTGCACGGTCCACCGGTCGCACAGCGACGGGGTCGCCCACTCCTCGGGATCCAGCGTCTCCAGGTAGTCGATGAGTGCCAGTCGCTCGGTCCGGATCGCCTCCGCCAGCTTGGTCATGACAGAAGTCTGGCACCGCGGAGCGGAGCAGGCACCCTCACCCCGCATTGACCAGGGACCGGCGCGCGGCCCGGCGCAGGCTCGTCATGACCGCCGGACCGAGCAGCACGATCAGCACCGAGTTGGTGATCGCCCGTCCGGTGTCGAACGAGCCGGTCGAGGTGAGCAGCGTGTAGACGAGGAACCGGTGCAGGTTCTCCAGGACCGGCGCCCCCGCCACGTAGGACAGCGACCCTTCGTGCCCGGAGACCTCGATCCCCAGCACGAACGGCCAGCCCGACAGGTTCATCAGCAGACCATAGGCGTACGCCGCGAACACGCCGTACACGACGAGCATCACGATCTCGCGCTTCCCGGTGACCCGACGCGGCAGCAGCCCGGCGCCCATGCCCACCCAGGCGGCCACCAGCATCTGGAACGGCAGCCACGGGCCGACGCCGGCGGTCATCAGGGCGGAGGCGAACAGCGACGTGCACCCGAGGACGAAGCCGAACCCGGGGCCGAAGACCCGGCCCGCGACGATCAGCAGGAAGAACACCAGCTCGATCCCGCCAGTACCCGCCGAGAGGCCGCGCATGATCGCGTTGATCGCACTCAGCACGCCGAGGATCGCCAGCACGCGGGGGTCCAGGCCACCCTCGCTCACCTCCGCGAGGACCACGGCGATGACGATCGGCAGCAGGGCGAGGAAGAGGAAGGGCGGGTCGACCCGCGTCTGGTCGTCCACGCGGAGCAGCAGCGGCCAGATCAGCATCATCAGCCCGGCGATCGAGGCGACCGCCAGCACCAGCGCCGAGCGAGGGCTGAGGGCGACGGCGCGGTTCATGCGCCCGGCCGTCGGTCGATCCGGGCCGTCACCTCGTCGACCCGCAGCCAGGGCGTGCCCAGCACCTTGGTGACCTGCGGCGCGAACGACGGGGACTGCGAGACGACGCTGCGCACCGACCCCGACGAGACGACCTCGCCCTCGGCGAGGATCACGACGTCGTCGGCCACCTGGGCGACGAACTCGACGTCGTGGGTGGCCACCAGGACCGCGTGCCCGTCGGTGGCCAGGGTGCGCAGGATGCCGGCGAGCGCCCGCTTCGCCGCGTAGTCGAGGCCGCGGGTCGGTTCGTCGAGGAGGACGACCTGCGGGCGGCTGGTCAGCACGATGGACAGGGCGAGCGCCAGGCGCTGGCCCTCGGACAGGTCGCGCGGGTGGAGGTCGCCGTCGATGCCGGGCACCAGGCGGTCGAGGATCTCGCGGCACGCGCCGGACCCGCCGTCGGCGGCGGCGCACTCCTCACCGACCGTCTCCAGGTAGAGCAGGTCGGCGGCGGTCTGCGGGACCAGTCCGACCACCTCGCGGCGCAGTGCGGGCTCGAGGCCGGCCGGGTCGACGCCGCCGGCGTCGACCGCCCCGCCGGTTCGACGGCCCGCGCCCTGGACCGCCCAGAGCAGCGACGACTTGCCGGAGCCGTTGCGGCCCATCAGGGCGGTGACCCCGCCGCTGCGCAGGGTGAGGTCGACGTCGCGCAGGGCGACCGTCCGGCCGTGCACGACCCGGAGTCCGCGGCCCGTGAGCAGGGCCTGACCCGTGGGGACACCCGGGTCCTCCGGCGGCGTCCCGAGGGTCAGGCTGCCGGCCCGACGACGGGCATCGCGGACGGTCAGCGGCAGCGGGTGCCACGCGGCGGCCAGGCCCAGCTCGACGATGGGCGGGACGACGGGTGAGTGGGCGAGCAGCTCGGCGGGCTCCCCCACCGCGACCCGGCCGTCGCCGGTCAGCAGACACATCCGGTCGGCGAACGGGAGCACGCGCTCCAACCGGTGCTCGGCCATCAGCACCGAGACACCGAGGTCGTGCACCAGTCGGGTCAGGGTGGCCAGCACGTCCTCGGCCGCGGTGGGGTCGAGGGCCGAGGTCGGTTCGTCGAGCACGAGCAGGCGCGGGTGCATCGTCAGCACCGAGCCGATCGCCACCCGCTGCTGCTGACCGCCAGACAGGGTCCGCAGGTCACGGGCTCGGAGGTCAGAGATGCCCAGCAGGTCGAGGGTCTCCTCCACCCGGCGGCGCATCGTGTCGGGGTCGAGGCCGAGCTGCTCCATGCCGTAGGCGAGCTCCTCCTCCACGCTGTCCGTGACGAAACCCGCGACCGGGTCCTGGCCGACGTACCCGATGACGTGGGCACGCTCGCGTGGCGGCCGACGCACGATCGACTCGCCGTCGAGCAGCACGTCACCGGTCAGCCGACCACCGCTGAACCGCGGCACGAGCCCGGTGACCACCCCGAGGAGGGTGGACTTGCCGACGCCCGTCGGGCCTGAGACGAGGACCAGCTCGCCCTCACCGATCGTGAGGTCGAGGTCGCGCAGGACGACGGCGTCGTCGTAGGCGAAGGAGATGCCGCTCAGCTCGATCATGCGGGCACCTCCTGGGGGGTCAGGTGGAACGGTACGGCGGGTGGTGGCGAGCAGAGGCCGCCGCCCAGGCCGACCGCGGCGGCGACGACCACCAGCAGGCTGATCTGCGGGAACGCGTCGACCGGCGGGTAGGCGATCAGCGGCTGGTTCCCCGCGATGAACCACCCGATCGCCCCGACGGCGAGCCCGGAGACCACCACGACCAGCTCGGGGACACCCCACCGGTCCGGCCGGTACCGGCTGCGCTCGACCTGGCGTCCGGCGCTCGCGAGACCGGCGACCGCCGCGACCACGCCGAACGCGAGCATCGGCAGCGCCAGGTAGCGGGGGGCGGTGCGGTCGAGGACGGCGTACACCCCCACGCAGATGCCGCAGAGGCCGACCAGCATCAGGGCACCGGTACGTCGCCGCTGAGCAGCGGTCAGCCCGGCTCCCCGCCCGTAGCCCCGGGTGTCCATGCCGGCAGCCAGGGCGAGGGACCGCTCCAGCGCGTCCTCGAGCACCGGCACCAGCATCCGTCGCAACCGGCCGACCCGACCGGTCGGCCCGGCTCGCAGCGACTGGGCGGCGCGGACCCGGCGGACGCTGTCGGCGAACTGCGGGAGCACCGTCACCGCCACGACGAGGACCGTGCCGATCTCGTAGAGGGCCGGTGGGACCGACCGGAGCAGTCGCTTGGGGTTGGCCAGCGAGTTCGCGGCACCGATGCAGATCACGATCGTCGCGAGCCGCAGCCCGTCGTACAGCCCGCTCAGCAGCGACTCGACCGTCAGCGGCCCGAACAGCTGGACCCCGGCCGCCCAGTCGGGCAGCGGGACGGCGGGCAGGTCCAGGAGCACGGTGCCCTGGTCGGAGCCGAAGACGATCCGGAAGACCACGCGGATCACCACGATCACGACCCCGACCCAGACGTAGAGCCGGAACGAGTTGGCCCAGGGATGGTCCGAGCGGCGTGCCGTCACCACGACCGTGGCCACCCCCAGGACGAGCAGCAGGGTCAGCGGGTTGGTGGTGAGCGATGCCGCCGTGGCGAGCCCGATCGCCCACACCCACCAGGCCACGGGGTGCAGGTCGCGGGGCAGCCGCGCGGACGGCATCAGGACATCGATCTCCGGCGCAGCAACGCGACGGCACCGGCGACGCCGAAGAGGCCGGCGATACCCACGGGTGCCACCCAGGTGGGCAGCCCGTCGTCGGCCGGATCGGACGGAGGGTCAGCGATGAGGACGGTGTCCGGAGTGGTCGAGCCCTCATCGGAGGGTTGCGCCGAGTCCTCGTCGTCGGGGTCCTTGCCCTTGTCGTTGACCGGCTTGTCCTCGTCCTTCTCGCCTGACGGCTCGCCCTGGCCGGGCTCGGCGTCGTCGCTCTCGTCCTCGCTCGGCGTGGCCGAGCCCGGGGGTGAGGTCGAGGTCGTCACCGGGGGGGCTGAGGATGTGCTGCCGTTCCCACCGGTGGCCCCGCCGCCGGAGCCCCCGTTGCTGCCGCCGTCGCCGCCGTTGCCGCTGGCGGACGGGCTCGGGCTGGAGGACGGCTCCTCCTCGTGTTGGGGCGGACCGACACCCGGAGCCTCCAGGTCCCCTCCGTCCTGCCAGGCGAAGGCCACCGAGCCGCCGTCCGGCACGTTCAGGCTGTCGACGCCCTCGCTGGAGTAGACCCAGCCACCGCTGCCGTCGGACCAGAACAGCCCCCAGTAGGCGTCTCCCGGAGGCATGTTCTGGCACTCCGCGTCCGCGGGGGCGCCGTCGACCCGGCACACCGCACCGGGAAACCTGTTGGCCCGGGTCAGGTCGTGGTGCACCTCGAACAAGGACGCTGCGGTGTCACCGCCGCCGTCCGGGACGCAGGAGCTGACGATGTTCCCGCCGAGGCTGGTGGCATCGACCACCACCGAGACGCCGGAGTCCGCGGCACAGGTCTCCGCCGTGGCCGGCGAGGCGGACAGGACTGTCCCGGCTGCCGCGGCCAGGAGGGCCGCGGCAGCGAGGCGTGCTGCGTGCTGCAGGGTCACGCTCAGCCGCAGGTGAGGTGACGCAGGCCGGGCGCTGCCTGGGTGGTGGCCCGCCGCCACTGGTCCTGCTCCTCGGTGCCGATGCCGTCCTGCTGGGCGGCCTGGTAGGCGGCCCTGTTGTAGGCGATGGCGCCCTTCTCGCCGGCCAGCGGC
>JBKJUE010000008.1:0-4716 GCA_046590395.1 Nocardioides sp. | reverse complement strand
GTCGGTCATGAAAAGGTCCACGCCCTCCTCGCCGAGACGGGCGAAGGCGCGCAGGTCGGTGATCCGGCCGTCCAGCGGCAGCTGGTCCATCTTGAAGTCGCCGGTGTGCAGGACGAGGCCGGCGCCGGTGCGGATCGCCACGGCCAGGGCGTCGGGGATCGAGTGGTTCACCGCCACGAACTCGAGGTCGAAGGGACCGAACGAGATCTGGTCGCCCTCCTTGACCACATGGTGCACGGTCTCGCGCAGTCGGTGCTCGCGCAACTTGCTGCCCAGCAGGGCGAGGGTCAGCTCGGAGCCGACCAGCGGGATGTCACCACGCTCGCGCAGGAGGTACGGCGTGGCCCCGATGTGGTCCTCGTGACCGTGGGTGAGGACAAGCGCCTCGACCTTGTCGAGCCGGTCCCGGATCGGACCGAAGTCCGGCAGGATCAGGTCCACGCCGGGGTGGTGGTCCTCCGGGAAGAGGACGCCACAGTCCACGATGAGCAGCCGGTCGTCGTACTCGAAGACGGTCATGTTGCGACCGATCTCGCCGAGCCCGCCGAGCGGGATGACCCGGAGACCCCCCTTCGGCAGATCAGCCGGCGCGGAGAGTTCGGGGTGCGGGTGACTCATGGAGCTCCTCTACTGGAGCAGCCCGGCGGAGGAGAGTCCCTCGCGCAGCGCGGCCACTTCGTTGTCGTCCAGCGGCACCAAGGGGCCCCGGACGTTGCGGTTGTCGATGACACCGAGGAGCTGGAGTGCTGCCTTGGCGGTGGTGGCTCCGTAGTTGGCGACGCCCATGACGGCGTCGATCGCGGGGAGCAGTCGCGTGAAGATCGTGAGGGCCTCGGCGTGGTCGCCGGCGAAGAAGGCGTCGGCCATCGCCTTGAGCTGGTCGCCGGCGACGTGGCCGACGACGGACACGAAGCCGCTGCCGCCGTGGGCGAGCCAGCCGAGGTTGGCGACGTCGTCGCCGGAGTAGAGGGCGTAGCCCATCTCGATGATCCGGACGCCGCGCGCGTAGTCACCGACGGCGTCCTTGACCGCGATGACGGTTTCCAGCTGGATCGCCGCTTCGTAGGTCGCCAGGTCGATCGTGGTGCCGGTGCGGGCCGGAACGTCGTACAGCATGACCGGGACGCCGGTCGCCTCGGCGACCTGGCGGAAGTGGTGGAGGAGGCCGGCCTGGCCGGGCTTGTTGTAGTACGGCGTGACGAGCAGGAGGCCGTCGGCACCGACCTTCTCGGCCTGCCGGGCCAGCTCGACGGAGTGGGCGGTGGCGTTGGTGCCGACGCCGGCGACGATCTTCGCCCGCCCCCCGACGGCGTCCTTGACCGCGGCCAGGATCTCGCCGTCCTCGGCCACGCTGGTGGTGGGCGACTCCCCCGTGGTCCCCGAGACCACGACACCGTCGTGGCCGTGGTCGACGAGGTGGGCCGCGATCCGTGCGGTCCCGTCGAGGTCGACGGAGCCGTCGTCGTGGAACGCGGTCGCCATCGCCGTGAGCACGCGCCCGAAAGGCGCTGCGGGTGCAGACGTCATTCGCACAGGCTATCGCTCGGAGCCGGGGACGGCGGACACGCCACCGCCGGTGGCCTCAGACGTGTGGCATGACCTCGTCTGCTACCAGCCGCACGTGGTCCAGGTCGGCGAGGTCGAGAACCTGGAGATAGGCCCGCTCGCTGCCCAGGGCGGCGTAGCGGCCGAGCTTGTCGATCACCTCGGCCGGTGTGCCGGCGAGCCCGTTCTCGCGCAGCTCGTCGACCTCACGGCCGATGGCCTTCGCACGGCGCTCCAGCTCGGCCTCGTCCCTGCCGACGCACAGCACCAGAGCATTGGACCAGCGCATTGCGCCGGGGTCGCGGCCGATCTGCTCGCACGCCCGGCGGACCCGGTCGAACTGGGCGCGGGTCGTCTCCTCGTCGACGAACGGGAGGTTGAACTCGTCGGCGTACCTGGCCGCCAGCGCCGGTGTCCGCATCTTGCCGAGACCACCGACCAGCACCGGCGGCCGGGGGGCCTGGACGGGCTTGGGCAGGGCAGGCGACTCGTGGACCGGGTAGTGCTCGCCGTCGAACGAGAACGTCTCCCCCGGCGGCGTCGCCCACAGGCCGGTGATCACGGCCAGCTGCTCCTCGAACCGGTCGAAGCGCTCGCCCGTGCCCGGGAACGGGATGCCGTACGCCGAGTGCTCGCGCTCGAACCAGCCGGCACCGAGCCCGAGCTCCACGCGGCCACCACTCATCTGGTCGACACCGGCGACCGCGATCGCCAGCGGGCCGGGGTGGCGGAAGGTCGCGCTCGTCATCATCGTGCCGAGCCGGATCGTGCTGGTGTCCCTCGCCAGACCGGCGAGCGTCACCCAGGCGTCAGTCGGTCCGGGCAGTCCCTCGGTGCCCATCCCGAGGTAGTGGTCGGAGCGGAAGAACGCGTCGAACCCGAGCTCCTCGGCAGTCCGGGCGACCGCGAGGAGGTCGTCGTACGTCGCGCCCTGCTGGGGTTCGGTGAAGATCCGGAGCTCCATGGCTCCACCCTGCCATTGGCGCGCAACCGGACGTCAGGCCCGGGACCACCACACGCGGTTGTAGCCCTCGCCGGGCTCGCGGCGGGTCTCGGTCCAGTCCGCGCGGTCGAACAGGGGGTAGTGGACGTTGCCGTCGGGCTCCAGGTGCACCTCGGTGAGTACCTGCTCGTCGGCGGCGTCGAAGGTCGCGGCGTACACCTCGGCACCGCCCGCCACCATCACGTCCCCGGGCTGCTCGTCGGCCAGGGCCAGGGCAGCCTCCACGTCGTGCGCGACGAGGACCCCGTCGGCGTGCCAGTCGGGGTCGCGGGTGAGCACGATCGTCGTCCGGCCGGGCAGCGGCCGGCCGATCGAGTCGTACGTCGTCCGGCCCATCAGCAGGACGTGGCCCATCGTGAGCGCCTTGAACTCGGCCTGCTCCCCCGGGATCTTCCACGGGATGTCAGGACCGTTGCCGATGACGCCGTTGTCCGCGACCGCCGCCACGAGGACGACGCGCTTGCCTCCGGGCGTCATACGGCGATCGGGGCCTTGATGCCGGGGTGCGGGTCGTAGCCCTCGATGCTGATGTGCTCGAGGTCGAAGGCATCGAGCTCGGTGACGGACGGGTCGAGCCTCAGCGTCGGCAGCGGGCGTGGGTCGCGGGTGAGCTGGAGCCGCGCCTGCTCGACGTGGTTGGAGTAGAGGTGCGCGTCGCCCAACGTGTGCACGAAGTCGCCGACCTCGAGACCGGTCACCTGGGCGACCATGTGCGTGAGCAGCGCGTAGGACGCGATGTTGAACGGAACGCCCAGGAAGACGTCGGCGCTGCGCTGGTAGAGCTGGCAGGACAACCTGCCCTGCGCGACGTAGAACTGGAACATCGTGTGGCAGGGCGCCAGCGCCATCTGCGGGATGTCGGCGACGTTCCACGCGCTGACGATGTGCCGGCGACTGTCGGGGTTGCTCCTGATCTGTTCGACGACCTGGGCGATCTGGTCGACGTGGCGCCCGTCAGGGGTCGGCCACGAGCGCCACTGGTAGCCGTAGACCGGCCCGAGGTCGCCGTTGTCGTCGGCCCACTCGTCCCAGATGCTGACGCCGCGGTCCTGGAGCCACTTGACGTTGGTGTCACCGCGGAGGAACCACAGCAGCTCGGCGAACACCGACCGGGTGTGGACCTTCTTCGTGGTGACCAGCGGGAAGCCCTCACGCAGGTCGAACCGCATCTGGTGGCCGAAGACGCTGCGCGTCCCGGTGCCGGTGCGGTCGTCCTTCTCGGCGCCGGTGTCGAGGATCAGCTGGAGGAGGTCGAGGTACTGCCGCACGCTCGCGACCCTACTCGGTGATCTCGTCGATCTCTTGGACCCACGCGATCTTCTCCTGGTTGGGTCCCAGGCACCGGAGCGGGATCTCGGGGAACTGTCTCGGGAATGGCTGGGCGGACACGAACACCCCCTTGCCGACGAAGGACCCACCGGGATCGAGCACCTCTCCGTCGATCTCGATGGCGTCGGAGTCGGCGCGGTCGATGTTCGTGCCGGAGGGCCAGACGACGAGGAACGTGGTGGTCCCAGACTGGGCGCCGAGGCACCCGTTGACGAACACCGGCTTCCCGATGATCCGTTCGTCACTGATCTCATCGGTCGGTCCCGCGACCAACAGGGAAGAACCGGAGACCGGCATCTCCACCACCGTCGGGCCGGTGACCGGCTCCGGGGAGTCCTCGCCGGAGCACCCCGACAGGACCAGGACACCGCAGACTGCGGCGGTCATCATGCGCTTCACAGGCTCACCTCGCCGGAGATCGTAGTGAGGGCATCGCCACCAACCCACACCGTGTCCCCCTCGACGTCGATGTGGACGCGTCCCCGCCGGCCGAGCACGGTGCCCTGCGAGGCGACGTACGACGTGGGCAGACGGTCGCCGACCAGCCACTGGGCGACCCCTGCGTTGAAGCTGCCGGTCACCGGGTCCTCGCCGATCCCCATCGTCGGGACGAACGCGCGCACCTCGACGTCGACGTCGTGGCCCGGAGCGTGGCGACCCACCACTCCGATGTCGAATTCACCGAAGGCGGCGTAGTCGGGACGGAGCGCCAGCACGGCGTCGGCGTCTTCCAGGAGTATGGCGACCCAACCGGGTCCGTTGTCCACCCACGCCAGGTCGACGATCTGGTCGTCCTGGATCCGCAGGGCGGCCCGGATGGTGGCCCCGTCCGCGTCGCT
>JBKJUE010000132.1:0-21905 GCA_046590395.1 Nocardioides sp. | reverse complement strand
CAGCGCCAGCCCGCACCTCCGGGCCCGAAGTCGCCGCCGCTGCCGGACTGGGCGGCCAACGACCTGCGCGCGCGCAGCGACCGAAGGATCAAGCAGATCCAGTCGATGGGCGTGCGGATCGTGGGCGACCCCGAGTCGATGCGGGTGCCCGCCGACGTACCCGTGGCAGCCCCGCCGCTCGAGCCTCCCGCGCTCGACCTGGGCATCGCCGCGGCGGCCGTGGCCGCCGTGGTCGGTCTGGCGTTGAAGCGCGAGGGTGAGACGCCGGAGTCCAAACCCGCGTCCTGACGTCGGGTACGTCACAGCCGCCGAGTGTTCCCCCGGTGCTGAGGCGAGCGTAGATTTGTCGTGGATTCATCCGAGCACACGTCCGGTACCCGCTCCGGCCCTCACCCGAGGGCGTCGGAGGGACTGGAACGAAAGGTTCGAACATGAGCAGCAGCCCTGCCCTGCGGGTAGGCGTAATCGGCGCCGGCCGTGTCGGCGCAGTCCTCGCCTCCGCACTCCGCTCCGCCGGCCACGAGATCGTGGCCGCTGCCGGGGAGTCCGACGCCTCCCGCGGTCGGATCGCCGACCTCCTGCCGGGGGTCCCGAACGACAAGCCCACCGCGGTCGCCCGGACCTGCGACGTGCTCCTGCTGACGGTCCCCGACGACATGCTCGGCAACGTCGTGGCCATGCTCAGCGCCAGCGGTGCGATCCACGAGGGCCAGTACGTCGTCCACACGTCGGGTCGGCACGGCCTCGCCGTGCTCGCGCCCGCCGCTGCCGCCGGTGCCCACCCCGTGGCCGCCCACCCCGCCATGACGTTCACCGGCACGCGCCTCGACCTCGGCCGCCTGACCGGTTGCGTCTTCGGGGTCACCGCAGAGCAGCCCGAGCGTGGCTTCACCGAGCGCCTCGTCGCCGACCTCGGCGGCAGCGCGATGTGGGTGCCGGAGGACCGGCGCACCGTCTACCACGCGGCGCTCGCCCACGGCGCCAACCACCTGGTCACCCTGGTGACGCAGGCGATGGAGCTGCTCGGGGCCGCCGGCGCCGACAACCCCGCCGACACCCTCCGACCGCTGCTCAGCGCCGCCCTCGACAACGCCCTCGACCAGGGTGACACCGCCCTCACCGGCCCGATCGTCCGTGGCGACGTCGAGACCGTCCGCGGCCACCTCGCCGAGATCACCCGGACCGCCCCGCACACGCTGCCGTCGTACCTCTCCCTGGCCGGCGACACCCTCGACCGGGTCGTCACCGACGGCCGGCTGCTGCCGATCCGCGCCGAGAAGATGCGCCAGGTGCTCGCCGCGGCCGTGGTCCCGGCCCCGGCCGTCCCGGAGCGTCACCTGCGATGAGCGCCGCGCCCGTCCTCGCGAGCACTCGCGAGGAGCTCGCCGCGTTGCTCGCCCCCGCCAGGGAAGCGGGTCAGCAGGTCGGCTTCGTGCCCACGATGGGCGCCCTCCACGACGGGCACGCCAGCCTGATGCTGGTCGCGCGCGACCACGTCGACGCCGGCCCGGTGGTGGCCTCGATCTTCGTGAACCCCTTGCAGTTCGGAGCGGGGGAGGACCTCGACCGCTACCCCCGCACCCTCGACACCGACCTCGAGGTGTGCGGACGGGAAGGCGTCGACATCGTGTTCGCCCCGTCCGTCGACGAGGTCTACCCGGGCGGTGACCCGCAGGTGACCGTCGACCCCGGTCCGGTCGCCACCCTCCTGGAGGGCCGGATCCGCCCCGGCCACTTCCACGGCGTGCTGACCGTGGTGGTCAAGCTGTTCGGGCTCGTCCGCCCCGACGTCGCGGTGTTCGGCCAGAAGGACTACCAGCAGCTGGTGCTGATCCGCCGGATGGTCGCCGACCTCTGCCTGCCCGTGCGCGTGGTCGGGGCGGAGACCGAGAGGGAGGAGGACGGGCTGGCGCTGTCCAGCCGGAACCGCTACCTCGACCTCGAGCAGCGGTTCCAGGCCACGGCCCTGCACCGGACGCTGCTCGCCGCCCGCCTCGCCGCGGATGAGGGGCTCGATGCGGCGCTGGACGCCGCGCGCGCCGAGCTGCGGATGGCCGACGGCATCGACCTCGACTACCTCGAGATCACCGATCCCGACCTCGGCGAGCTGCCCGAGATCGTCCCTCCCGGCACCGATGGCCGGATCCTGATCGCCGCCCGGCTCGGCGGCACCCGACTCATCGACAACCTGCCGATCATCCTCGGCGGCACAGGAGAAGGAGCAGTCTGATGCTGCGCACCATGATGAAGAGCAAGATCCACCGGGCGACCGTCACCCAGGCCGACCTCCACTACGTCGGGTCCGTGACCGTCGACGAGGACCTCCTCGACGCGGCCGACCTGCTGGCCGGTGAGCTCGTGCACATCGTCGACGTCACCAACGGCGCCCGCCTGGAGACCTACACGATCGCCGGCGAGCGCGGCAGCGGCGTGATCGGCATCAACGGCGCCGCGGCCCGGCTCGTGCACCCCGGCGACGTGGTGATCCTGATCGGCTACGGCCAGATGGAGACCGCGGAGGCGAAGGAGTTCCAGCCGCACGTGGTCTTCGTCGACGCCGACAACAAGATCCTGGCCACCGGCTTCGACCCCGCGGAGACCTTCGACGGTCCCGGGCTGACCCGGGGGGACCTCACGGCTTCCCGCTCGGTGGGCTGAGGACGAGGCACTAGCCTCACGGCATGACCTCGTCACCCGCACGCCGGGTCCCCGGGCGCCTGACGGCACCCGACCCCGGCTGGACCACGACGGCCGACGTGGTGGTCATCGGCTCGGGGATCGCGGGGCTGACCGCCGCGCTGCGGCTTCGCGGGCAGGTCGACAAGATCCTGGTCGTCACCAAGGACGTGCTCAACGCGGGCTCCACCCAGTGGGCCCAGGGCGGCATCGCCGCCGCGCTCGGACCGGAGGACACACCCGACCAGCACGAGCTCGACACCCTCGTGGCCGGCGCCGGTGCCTGCGATCCCGAAGCGGTGCGGATCCTGGTCACCGAAGGACCCGAGGCGGTCCGCGAGCTGATCGCCCTCGGCACGAACTTCGACCACGACCCCGACGGCGTCCTGTCCCTGACCCGTGAGGGCGGTCACCACCGCGACCGGATCGCGCACGCCGGGGGTGACGCGACCGGGGCCGAGATCCAGCGGGCGCTGATCGCCGCGATCGAGCGGGCCCCGGAGATCGAGGTCGTCCAGCACGCGCTCGCCGTCGACCTGCTCCTGGACGCAGCGCTCGCCGACGGCGGCGGCATTGCCGGCCTCACCCTCCACGTGATGGGCGAGGGCCAGCGCGACGGCGTGGGCGCGGTCCTCTGCCGGGCCGTGGTGCTCGCGTGTGGCGGCCTCGGCCAGGTCTTCTCCCAGACGACGAACCCGGCGGTGTCCACCGGGGACGGCATGGCGCTCGCCCTGCGCGCCGGCGCGACCCTGCGGGATCTCGAGTTCGTGCAGTTCCACCCCACCGTGATGTACCTCGGCCCCGACTCGATCGGCCAGCAGCCCCTCATCTCGGAGGCGGTCCGCGGCGAGGGTGCGTTCCTCGTCGACTTCGACGGCAACCGGTTCATGCAGGGCCAGCACGAGCTCGCCGACCTCGCCCCGCGCGACGTGGTGGCCAAGGCGATCACCCGGCGCATGAACGAGACCGGGCGGCCCCACATGTGGCTCGACGCCCGGCACCTCGGCGCCGCGTTCTGGGAGCGCCGGTTCCCGACGATCCTCGTGACCGCGCGCCAGCACGGCGTCGACCCGGTGGTCGAGCTGATCCCCGTCGCCCCCGCCTGCCACTACGCCTCGGGTGGGGTGGCCACCGACCTCTGGGGCCGCTCGGACGTGCCCGGCCTCTACGCCACCGGCGAGGTGGCCTGCTCGGGCGTGCACGGCGCCAACCGGCTGGCCTCCAACTCGCTGCTCGAGGGGCTGGTCTTCTCCCGTCGGATCGCCGAGGTGCTCCCGGGCGAGCTCCGGCCCTGGGCGGACCCCGCGGAGGACCGTCGTACCGAAGGACTCGTCGCAGGCTCCGTCCGCCGTGAGCTCCAGGACGCGATGACCTCGCGAGCCGGGGTGCTGCGCTCCGCCGACGGGCTGGCCGAGGTGGGCGAGATGCTCGACAAGCTCGCCCAGACCACGACGGAGGTCGTCGACCAGGACTCGTGGGAGACCACGAACCTTCTGACCGTCAGCGCCGTCCTCGCCGAGGCCGCCTCCGGCCGTCAGGAGACCCGGGGCTCCCACTGGCGCGAGGACTTCCCGGAGCGCGACGACGAGCGCTGGTCCGGCCACTTCGACGCCGTGATGGTCGACGGCGAGACCACGCTGTCCTTCCAGCACACCGAGCCCAGTGACGGAGCAGCCTCGTGACCGTGGCCCGCACGCCCCTCGACCGGATGCCGGCCGACCTCGTCGCCGAGCTCGACGCGGCCGGCCTCGACCCGGAGGCGATCCACGCTGGTGTGGTCGCCGGCCTGGAGGAGGACCTGCCCGGCGGTTCCGACGACGTCACCAGCACCGCCACCATCCCGGCCGACGCCCGGGGGACGGCAGTCTTCGCCGCCCGCGATGCCGGAACCGTCGCCGGCCTGGGCGTCGCGACCCTGGTCTTCCACTACGTCATGGGCGACACCGTCACCGTCAGCGACCGGGTCGCCGACGGCACCCGGGTCGCTCCCGGCGACGTCGTCATGCGCGTCTCCGGCCCCACGCGCGGACTGCTGACGGCCGAGCGGACGGCGCTCAACTACGCCAGCCACCTCTCCGGTGTCGCCACCGCCGCCGCGACCTGGGTCGACGCCCTCGACGGCACCCGGGCCCGGGTCCTCGACACCCGGAAGACCCTGCCCGGCTACCGCGCGCTCCAGAAGTACGCCGTCCGCTGCGGCGGCGGGGTCAACCACCGGTTCAGCCTGAGCGACGTGGCGATGGTCAAGGACAACCACGTGATCGCCGCCGGCGGCGTCGTGCCGGCGTACGACGCGGTGCGGGCCGCCCACCCCGGCCTCCGGGTCGAGGTGGAGGTGACCGACCTCGACCAGCTGCGGGAGCTGCTCGATGCCGGGTGCCGCGAGATCCTCCTCGACAACATGTCGACCGAGACGATGGCCGAGGCCGTCTCGATCACCGACGGCAGGGCCACCCTCGAGGCGTCGGGCGGGCTGACCATCGAACGCGCCCGCGAGGTCGCCGAGACCGGGGTCGACTTCATCTCTGTCGGAGCGCTCACCCACTCCGTGCGCGTCTTCGACCTCGGGATGGACCTGACATGACGCTGCTCGCTGCCGACATCGGCAACAGCCACACGGTGCTGGGCCTGCTGACCGACGGCGAGGTCGTCGCCGACTGGCGGGTGTCGACGGACGCCCGGCGCACCTCCGACGAGTGGGCGGTGCTGCTGCGCGGCCTGCTGGGCGACGACGTGCGCGTCTCCGGCATCTCCGTGTGCTCGACCGTGCCGGCCGTTCTCCACGAGTGGCGGGAGATGCTGCTGCGGCACTTCCCGGACGTCCCGCACGTCGTGGTCGAGCCCGGGGTGCGGACCGGTGTCCCGGTCCTGATGGACAACCCGCGCGAGGTCGGGTCGGACCGGATCATCAACGCCCTCGCGGCTGCGAAGGAGTTCCCGGGGCCGGCGATCGTCGTCGACTTCGGTGGCACCGCCACGACCTTCGACGTGGTGAGCGCGCAGGGCCAGTACATCGGCGGCGCCATTTCCCCGGGAATCGAGATCTCGCTCGACGCCCTCGGCCGTCGCGGTGCCCAGCTGCGCACCGTGGAATTGCTCCGGCCGCCTTCGGTGATCGCGAAGAACACCGTCGAGGCGCTGCAAAGCGGAATGTTGTTCGGGGTGGCCAGCCAGGTCGAGGGAATTGTCTCCAGGATGATCGACGAGCTGGGAGCGCAGACCGCCGACGTCCGGGTGATCGCGACCGGCTATCTCGCGCCGCTGGTCCTGGACGAGTGCCGGTGCTTCACCGACCACGCGCCCTGGTTGACGTTGCGCGGTCTGGAGCTGGTCTTCCAGCGCAACGCCTGACGTCCGGGTCCGATTATCTGTCAGGGAATTGTTGACCAATTCTTTTTTGAATTCGTCCCTATTCGCTTTTTGTGCGCACGCCTGCCATGATTTCGCCCGACAGCATTGTTTGACCGGTTGAAAGAGGCGAGGGAAATGGCACAGAAGGTGAACATCGTCCTGGTGGACGATATCGACGGGTCCGACGCGACCGAAACGGTTTCCTTCGGGCTCGACGGGACGACGTACGAAATCGACCTCAACGACAAGAATGCCGCCGCCCTGCGCGACGCCCTGGCCGGGTACGTCGGCCACGGCCGCAAGGTCGGCTCGGCCTCCCGCCGCGGCCGCAAGTCCGCTGCCTCGGCCGCGGCCAGCGGCACCAGCGCGCGCGAGATTCGCGACTGGGCCCGTTCGAACGGCTACGACGTGCCCGACCGCGGCCGCGTCTCGGCCGACGTTCGCGCGGCCTTCGAAGCGGCGAACTGACCCGCCCGAAACTTCACGCTGACCCGTCCGAAAGTTTCGGGCGGGTCAGCGTCTGTTCGCTCACAGCGGACCGGGTTTGGTGTCAGGCGGGAACGCGTAGGCTGTCTGCGGGGTTACTCCTCATGTACCTCCTCGCCGATCCAGGCGTGGGGGCCCCGAAGTTGGTAGGAGCGATGCGCAATGTTCGAGCGGTTCACTGACCGAGCCCGGCGGGTGGTGGTGCTGGCCCAGGAAGAGGCCCGCATGCTCTCCCACAACTACATCGGGACGGAGCACATCCTCCTCGGCCTGATCCACGAGGGTGAGGGCGTCGCAGCCAAGGCTCTCGAGAGCCTCGACATCTCCCTGGAAGCCGTGCGCGCCCAGGTCGAGGAGATCATCGGCCAGGGCCAGCAGGCCCCGAGCGGCCACATCCCGTTCACCCCCCGCGCCAAGAAGGTGCTCGAGCTCTCGCTGCGCGAGGCGCTCCAGCTCGGCCACTCCTACATCGGCACCGAGCACATCCTGCTCGGCCTGATCCGTGAGGGCGAGGGCGTCGCCGCCCAGGTGCTGCAGAAGCTCGGCGCCGACCTCAACCGGGTCCGCCAGCAGGTCATCCAGCTGCTCTCCGGCTTCCAGGGCAAGGAGTCCGCCGCCTCCGGTGCATCCTCGAGTGCCTCCGGTGGCGAGGCCCCGTCGTCCTCGCTGGTCCTCGACCAGTTCGGCCGCAACCTCACGCAGGACGCCCGCGAGGGCAAGCTCGACCCCGTCATCGGGCGCGAGCAGGAGATCGAGCGGGTCATGCAGATCCTGTCCCGCCGCACGAAGAACAACCCCGTCCTGATCGGTGAGCCCGGCGTCGGCAAGACCACGATCGTCGAGGGCCTGGCCCAGGACATCGTCAAGGGCAACGTCCCCGAGACGCTCAAGGACAAGCAGATCTACACGCTCGACCTGGGCGCCCTGGTCGCCGGCTCCCGCTACCGCGGTGACTTCGAGGAGCGTCTCAAGAAGGTGCTCAAGGAGATCCGTACCCGCGGCGACATCGTGCTGTTCATCGACGAGATCCACACCCTCGTCGGGGCCGGTGCGGCGGAGGGCGCGATCGACGCCGCCAGCATCCTCAAGCCGATGTTGGCCCGGGGCGAGCTGCAGACCATCGGGGCGACCACCCTCGACGAGTACCGCAAGTACCTCGAGAAGGACGCCGCCCTCGAGCGCCGCTTCCAGCCCATCCAGGTCGCCGAGCCCTCGATCGCGCACACGATCGAGATGCTCAAGGGCCTGCGCGACCGCTACGAGGCACACCACCGGGTGACCATCACCGACGAGGCGCTGGTCTCCGCGGCGACGCTGGCCGACCGCTACATCTCTGACCGGTTCCTCCCCGACAAGGCGATCGACCTGATCGACGAGGCCGGCTCGCGGCTGCGGATCCGGCGGATGACGGCGCCCGCCGACCTGCGCGAGTACGACGACAAGATCGCCGAGGTCCGCCAGCGCAAGGAAGGCGCCATCGACGGCCAGGACTTCGAGGCCGCCGCGCGCCTGCGCGACGAGGAGAAGCAGCTGATCGCCAAGAAGGCCGACCGCGAGAAGCAGTGGCGCGCCGGTGACATGGACGAGGTCGCCGAGGTCGACGAGGAACTGATCGCCGAGGTCCTGGCCGTCGCCACGGGCATCCCGATCGTCAAGCTCTCCGAGGAGGAGTCCACGCGGCTGCTCAACATGGAGGACGAGCTGCACAAGCGGGTCATCGGCCAGGAGGAGGCCGTCAAGGCCATCTCCCGCGCCATCCGTCGTACTCGTGCCGGGATGAAGGACCCCAAGCGTCCCGGTGGCTCGTTCATCTTCGCCGGCCCCTCCGGTGTCGGTAAGACCTGGCTGTCCAAGACGCTCGCCGAGTTCCTCTTCGGCGACGAGGACGCCCTCATCCAGCTCGACATGTCGGAGTTCGGCGAGAAGCACACCGTCTCCCGGCTGTTCGGCTCGCCTCCCGGCTACGTCGGCTACGAAGAGGGCGGCCAGCTCACCGAGAAGGTGCGTCGCAAGCCGTTCTCCGTGGTCCTGTTCGACGAGGTCGAGAAGGCTCACCCGGACATCTTCAACAGCCTGCTGCAGATCCTGGAGGAAGGTCGTCTGACCGACTCCCAGGGCCGGGTCGTGGACTTCAAGAACACCGTCATCATCATGACCACCAACCTCGGCACCCGGGACATCTCCAAGGGTGTCAACCTGGGCTTCCAGCAGGGCGGTGGCGAGGGCGCCTACGAGCGGATGAAGAGCAAGGTGTCGGAGGAGCTCAAGCAGCACTTCCGCCCCGAGTTCCTCAACCGTGTCGACGAGATCATCGTGTTCCCGTCGCTCACGCAGGAGCAGATCGTCCACATGGTCGACAACATGATCGCGGGGGTCGAGCTGCGGCTCAAGGATCGCGACATGTCGCTCGAGCTGACCCAGAACGCCAAGAACCTCCTGGCCGAGCGGGGCTTCGACCCGGTGCTCGGGGCGCGTCCGCTGCGACGCACCATCCAGCGGGAGATCGAGGACGTCATGTCCGAGAAGATGCTCTTCGGTGAGCTCGGGCCGGGCCAGATCGTGCTCGTCGACGTCGAGGGGGAGGGTCCGACCGCGACCTTCACGTTCAAGGGCTCGAAGGTCGGCACCCTGCCCGACCTGCCGCCCTTCGAGACCGCCGAGATCATTGCCGGTGACGGCGCGCCGATCGAGGGGCCGGACGACTCCGACGGCCCGGTCGACATCCCGAAGTCTGACTGACACCCCACGCCGAGTCGGCAGCAGTTCACGCGTACCGCGTGAACTGCTGCCGACTCGCGTGGTTTCCGGCGTGAACTGCTGCCGACTCGGCTAGTGGGCGCCGTGGAGGTTGAGGAGCACGACCCCGGCGATGATCATCAGCAGGGCGGAAGCCTTCAGCAGGTTGAGTCCCTCGCCCAGGAGGAGCACGCCGATCACGGCGATGCCGGCAGTGCCGAGCCCGGACCACACGGCGTAGGCGATCGAGACCGGGATCTCCCGGATCACGATGGTCAGCATCCAGATCGACAGGGCGTAGCCGGTCAGGACGACGCCCGTCCACCAGGGGTCGCGGAACCCCTCGGTGCGCGGCAGGGCGGCCGTGGCGGCCACCTCCACCCCGATGGCCGAAGCGAGCACGGCCCAGGCGATGATCATGACTTCCTCAATTCTGTAGCGACTGCTACATCAATGTAGCACCCGCTACACTGGCGTTCAAACTGGAGGAAGGCTTCCGTTGTCCACCGACACCACGCGGCGTACTGAGCTGGCCGAGGCCGCGACCGACCACGCGCTCGAGCACGGGCTGATCGGGTTGAGCCTGCGTCCCCTGGCGGCGGCCGTCGGCACCAGCGACCGGATGCTGCTCTACCACTTCGACGGCAAGGACGACGTGGTCGCGACGGTGCTCCGCACCTCGAACGACCGGTCAATCAGCGAGATCCGCAAGCTAGCTCCGTCCCGCGACGTCCACCGGGCGGTCCTGGACCTGTGGGCGGCCACCACGTCGGGCCAGCTCGAGCGTTGCCAGCGGCTGTACGTCGAGGCCGCCGCGCTCGGGCTGCTCGGCCGCGAGCCCTACGTGACCGTGGTCGTGGAGGCCAACGAACGCTGGGTCCGGGCCATCGCAGACCACCTGGTGGCCGCCGGTGCGGACCGGAGGCGGGTCCGCCGGGCGGTGACGCTGCTCGACGCGACCTTCATGGGGCTCCAGCTCGACCTGCCGCTGGCCGCCGACCAGTCCGGGCACCGGCGCGCCATCCGGGACCTCGCCGACGCCGTGGCCGAGGTCGCGGGTCAGGGCAGCGCGTAGACCTCCGCCGACGCCTGCACGAGCAGCCCGTCGCTGACCAGCGAGGCAAGGCAACGGTCCCGCTGCTCACCCTCGCCCCACGCGCCCTCGAACCGGCTCCGGTGGACCGGGCCGTCGCTGTCCCGCACCAGCGCGAGCAGACGGCCCCGGCACTGCCGGTCGGTCCCGGCCCAGGCTTGCGCCTTCCGGGCCGGGCCGTCGTACGCCGGGTAGCCGGCCGCGCGCCACGCGCAGGTGTCGGTGACCGGGCAGCGGTCGCACGTCGGGTTGTTCGCGGTGCAGACGAGGGCGCCGAGCTCCATGACCGCGACCGACCAGGTGGCGGCGGTGGCATCGTCCCGGGGGAGGGTGTGCTCGGCGAGGTCGCGCTCGGACCGGGTGACCGAGGCCCCCGGGAACTCCCGGCCGTCGAGCACCCGGGTCAGGACCCGCCGGACGTTCGTGTCGAGGACGACGTGCCGCTGGCCGTGCGCGAAGACCGCGATCGCGGCCGCGGTGTAGTCGCCGACCCCGGGGAGCGCGAGCAGGTCGGCGTGGTCGGTGGGTACGTCGCCGCCGTGCTGGGCCACGATCGCGGTCGCCGCCGCGTGCAGCCGCAGCGCGCGCCGCGGGTAGCCGAGGCGTCCCCAGCTGCGGACCGCCTCCCCGGCGGGCTCGGCCGCCAGGGCGGCGGGCGTCGGCCACCGCTCGAGCCAGGCCGCGTGGATCGGGAGCACCCGGACGACCGGGGTCTGCTGCAGCATGAACTCGGAGACCATCACGGACCACGCGCTCGCCGACGGCTCCCGCCACGGCAGGACGCGGGCGTGGGCGTCGTACCAGTCCAGGACCGCCGGGTGCAGGGGCTTCATCGCGGCCGATCGTACGGAGCGCGGTGTGGCAACGCGATCGGAGCCCTCCCGCTGACTAGCGTGACCACATGACCTCGCTGACCCGCGGGCCGCTCCCGGCACGCGTGTACTGGACGCGGCGGCTGATGGTGTTCGGGACCGCGTTCCTGCTCGTGCTCGGCCTCGCCCGCATCCTCACCGGCGGCAGCGACGTGTCGTCGTCCTCCGAGGAGCCGCGGGCCGTGCAGGTCGCGGCGACCCCGAAGGCCACCGGCGCCAGCACACCCGAGCCGACGGCGACCGAGACCCGCAAGCAGAAGAAGCCCAAGAAACAGAAGACCGAGAAGGAGCCGGTCCTCGCCCAGCCCGAGGGCCCGTGCACCGACCGCGACGTGGCGGTGACGCCGACGGTCGAGAACTCGGTGGCCGGCCGAAGCGTCTTCATGGTCCTCGAGCTGCGCACCGTGACCTCGGCCGCCTGCACCTGGCGGGTCTCCCCGGACACCCTGACGCTGAAGGTCACCTCCGGTCGGGACCAGATCTGGTCCAGCCAGCAGTGCCCGCGCGCGGTCCCGACCAAGAGCGTCGTGATCCGCAGCGCGGTGTCCAGCAAGGTGGGGATCCGATGGTCGGGCCGCCGCAGCGACGACGGATGCACCCGGTTGACCGAGTGGGCCCTGCCCGGCTGGTACCACCTGGCCGCGGCCGCCCTCGCCGGCGAGCCCTCCGACCTCCAGTTCGAGCTCGAGCGGCCCACGCGCGAGGTGATCACCCGCACCCCCGAGCCGGAGAAGCAGGACAAGGGCGGCAAGAACAAGAACAAGAACGACCAGCTCAAGCACCGCTGACAACGAAGTGGCGCTCATCCCCCACGAGGTGGGAGTTTGTGGTGCCCCCAGGTGGGAGCGGTGGGGACGCTCAGACGTAGCGTTCGAGGATCGTCGACTCGGCGAGGCGGGACAGCCCCTCGCGCACGCTGCGGGCGCGCAGCTCACCGATGCCGTCGACGGCCTGGAGGTCGTCGATGCCGGCCGAGAGCAGCTTCTGGAGCGTGCCGAAGTGGTCGACCAGGCGGTCGACGACGGCGCTGGGCAGGCGCGGCACCTTCGCCAGCAGCCGGTAGCCACGAGGGGCCACGGCGCCGTCGAGGTGCTCGGAGCTGCCCAGGCCGAGGGCCTTGGCAGCCGCGGCCGGGTCGACCAGCTCGGTCGGCGAGAGTGCCTCCAGCCGCGCGAGCAGGTCCTCGGGGCTCTTGTTGCGACGTCCGGCGGGGAGGTAGTCACGGATGACGAGCTCGCGCTCGGCGTCCACGCCGGTGATCAGCTCCTCGAGCTGGAGCGAGAGCAGCCGGCCGTCGGTGCCGAGCTCCAGGACGTAGTCCTCGATCTCGCGGGCGATCCGGGTGACCATCTCGAGGCGCTGGGCCACGACCGCGACGTCGCGGACGGTGACGAGGTCCTCGATCTCGAGCGCGGACAGGGTGCTGGCCACCTCGTCGAGGCGCAGCTTGTAGCGCTCGAGGGTCGCCAGCGCCTGGTTGGCGCGGGACAGGATCTGGCCAGAGTCCTCGAGGACGTGGCGAGTCTCCCCGACGTACGCCGCGATGATCTGCATCGACTGGGAGACCGAGATGACCGGGAACCCGGTCTGCTTGGCCACCCGCTCCGCCGTGCGGTGCCGGGTGCCGGTCTCCTCGGAGGGGATCTTGTGGTCGGGCATCAGGTGCACGGCCGCGCGAATGATCCGGGTCACGTCCTTGTCGAGGATGATCCCGCCGTCCATCTTGGCGAGCTCGCGCAGGCCGGTCGCCGTGAACGGGACGTCGAGCGTGAAACCCCCGGTCGCGATCGACTCGACCGTCTTGTCGTGGCCGAGCACGATCAACGCGCCGGTGCGACCGCGCAGGATCCGCTCCAGGCCGTCGCGCAGGGCGGTGCCCGGCGCGATGGTGGCGAGCGTCGCGCGCAGGCGCAACACCTCGTCCGAGCGGTCGGTCCCCACCACGCCGTCCTCCGTTTCGTCGCGGCTGCTGGTCGCCGCGCGGTCAGTCTAGGAGATGACCCGCCGGCGCGTGCCGTGTCTCCCACCCGGCGAGGCCCCACCGACGGCGAGCGCCGTCAGTCGAGCGGCCGCAGGTGACGGGGCTTCTCCCGGAGCCGGAGGCCATGGAGGGCGGTCGCGATGTCGGTCGCCTCCACGACGCGCATGCCGTCGACGGTCCGCACACCGGCGCGACCCCCCTCGGCGGGGACCACCGCGGTGGCGAAACCGAGCCGCCCCGCCTCGGCGATGCGCTGGGGCAGGTCGCGGACCCGGCGCAGCTCGCCGGCCAGACCGAGCTCGCCCATCGCGACCACGCCCGCGGGCGCGGGCCGGCCGTTGTCGGCGGACGCGAGCGCGATCGCCACGGCGAGGTCGCTGGCGGGGTCGGACAGCCGGGCGCCCCCGACCGTGGAGACGAAGACGTCGTGGGCATGGAGCCGGATCCCGCAGTGCTGCTGGAGCACCGCCACGATCATCGCGACCCGGGAGGAGTCCAGCCCCGAGGTCGTACGCCGGGGGCGCTCGGCGGCGCTGGGCGTGACGAGTGCCTGGACCTCGGCCAGCATCGGCCGCCGGCCCTCCATGGTCACGGCGACGCAGGTGCCCGGCACCTGCTGCGTGTGGTTCTCGACGAAGAGGCCGGTGGGGTCGGTGACCGCCACGATCCCCTCGTGGGACAGGTCGAAGCAGCCGACCTCGTCGATCGGGCCGAAGCGGTTCTTCATGGCCCGGACCATCCGGAAGCGGGAGTTGCGGTCGCCCTCGAAGTGGAGGACGACGTCGACGACGTGCTCGAGCACGCGCGGCCCGGCGATGGAGCCGTCCTTGGTGACGTGGCCGACCAGGACCGTGGTGATGTTGCGGGTCTTGGCGACCCGGATCAGGGCGGCCGCGACCTCCTTGACCTGGGTGACCCCGCCGGGGACGCCGTCGACGTCACCGGCGCCGATGGTCTGGATGGAGTCGACGACCAGGAGCTCGGGCCGGACCTGCTCGATGTGGGTCAGCACCGCGCCGAGGTCGGTCTCGGCGGCGAGGAACAGCTGGTCGTGGACGCCGCCGGTGCGGTCGGCGCGCAGCCGGACCTGGGAGGCGGACTCCTCGCCGGTGACGTAGAGGGTGCGGCGCTGGTAGCGCGCGGTCTGGGCGGCCACCTCGAGCAGCAGGGTGCTCTTGCCGACGCCGGGCTCGCCGGCCAGCAGGATCGCCGCGCCCGGGACCAGCCCGCCGCCGAGCACCCGGTCGAGCTCGGGCACGCCGCTGGAACGGAACGACGACTCCTCCACCGAGACCTCGCCGATCGGCACGGCCGGACGGGTCACCGGGCCGGCGGACTGCCGCCCCGACGGCGCCGCCGCTGCCTCCGCGACCGAGCCCCACGCCTGGCACTCACCGCACCGCCCGACCCACTTGGAGGTCTCCCAGCCGCACTCGGTGCAGCGGAACGGCGAACGAGGTGGTTTCGGCATGCCGTGAACGCTAGGTCACGCCACCGACACGGCGCGGTTATGCTGTCGTTGGAACGATCAATGTTTGGTCACGGGGAGGTGTGATGTCGCGGATGCCTGGGCGCGTTCCGACGCTGCCCCCGACCCTTGCCGACGTGGCCGAACGGGCGGGCGTCTCCCGGCAGACGGTCTCCAACGCGGTGAACAACCCCGACCTCCTGCGCTCCGACACCCTGGCCCGCGTCCAGGAGGCGATCGACGAGCTCGGCTACTCACCCAACCGCGCCGCCCGCAACCTCCGCACCCGCACCTCCCACCTGATCGGCCTGCGCTTCACGCCGGCCCAGGAGGGCACCGCCAACGCGACGATGGACCGCTTCGTCCACTCCCTCGTGGAGACGTCCAGCGCCGCCGGCTACCACGTGCTGCTGTTCCCCGGTGACCCCGAGGACCCGCTCGCCGGGTACGACGACCTCCTGCGCTCGACCGCGGTCGATGCGTTCGTGGCCACCGACACCTATCTCGGCAACCCGCAGGCCGCCTGGCTGGAGACCCGGCGGGCGCCGTTCGTGGCGTTCGGCCGGCCCTGGGACAACCCGGTGGCCCGGCACCCGTGGGTCGACGTCGACGGGGCAGCGGGCGCCGAGCTGGCGACCACCCACCTGCTCGAGCGTGGCCACGAGCGGATCGCGTGGATCGGGTGGCGCAAGGACTCCTGGATCGGTGAGGACCGCCGGGCCGGCTGGAGCCGGGCGCTCAAGAGCCGTGGCCTGTCCACCACCGGGCTCGCCTCCCGCGTCGAGGACACGGTCGCGAGCGGACGTGAGGCATCCGCCGTACTCCTCGACGAGGCGCGGCCGACCGGGTTCGTGTGCGCCAGCGACACCCTGGCCATGGGCGTGCTGCACACGCTCGCCGAGCGTGGCCTGCTCGCCGGCCGCGACGTCGCGGTGGTCGGTTTCGACGACTCCCAGGTCGCCCAGGTGGTGCCCCCGGGCCTCACCTCGGTGCGGCAGCCGATCGAGGAGGTCGCCGCCGAGATCGTGAAGGCGCTGGAGGGGCTGCTCGGTCATCCGCCCGAGGTCGGGCCCGGCGTCCTGCTCACGCCGACCCTCGCCATCCGCGGTTCGTCCTAGAACCGTGCTCCCCCAGCAAGATGTCGCGCAGTGGACGGACGTCCTGCGTCGTGCTGGACACCTCACCGGCGCCACAGAGCCTGTCGTGATCGGCGGTGGCATGGACGGCACGGTGCTCCAGCTGGGCAACGGCCTGGTCGCCAAGATCTGGCATCGCAGGGACCTCGGCGAGCTTGCCATGGTCCGCGCCTTCTACGACGAGTTGGCGGCGAGCGAACCCGGCTTCGCCCACCCGCGCATCGTCGATCTCGTCGAGGCCGAAGGACAGGTGGCCACTGTCGAGCCGTATCTCGCCGGACGGCCGCTCCGCGACACGATGGGCGTCGACACCCCGGCGCCGACCGAGTCCGACGTCGCCTGCGTGCTCGCCGTGCTGACGGCACTGTCCGAGGTAGTTGTGCGCCCCGGGCTCACGGCGTTGCCGGTGCTCGAGGGAGACTCCGCGTTCTCGTGGCCACCCTCCGTTCACCACCTCGCTCGCCGGCCTGGTCGAGCGTCGGGTCGCCCGCTTTCGTGGCCCGCTGACGGAGCAGGTGCCTGACCTCGATGCCCTTGCCGCGGCTGTGATCGAAGCCCTCGAGGGGCTGGAGGTCCCAGGGGACAGTCTGCTGCACGGCGACCTCATCCCGGGCAACGTCCTCATCGACGAGCGATCGGACCCCACGGCCCTGCTCGACTTCGGATTCCTCACGACAGTGGGGGACCCCGCGTTCGACGCAGCGGTCGTCACCAGCATCTTCGACATGTACGGCGCCCACGCGCGCTCGCACGAACGGATCCTCGAGGATGCTGTGGTCGATCGATTCGGTCACTCGCCCGAGCGACTCGACCTCTACCGCGCGGCGTACGCCCTGGTGACCAGCAACTGCTTCAGCACCTCGGGAGGCGACGGGCACTTCGCCTGGTGTGCGGGCATCCTCAAGCGCGGTCGGGTTCGCGACGTCCTTCTCTCCAGCGCCACGTGACCGAACTGATGTGAGCGGGGGACTGTCAGAGGGTGGCCGCAACAGCCCTCAGTCCACATGCCGTCTGTCGAGGTCGGTCAGAAGGTCCTCGACCAGAGGTTGACCGCGTAGTCGACCTCGGTCCCCTCGTGCCCGGCCAGGATCTCGTCGGCGACGCCCGGCGTGAACTCGATCCGGACCACGCTCTCGAGGTCGGCGCGGGTGCGGAAAGACCACCCGATGTCGACCGGCGTCCGGCTCCAGCCGCGCACCGACCAGAACCGTTCGACGGCGTCCGGGTCGACGTTCGGGTAGCCGCGCCGGAACCACGCGCCGAACGTCGAGCGGGTCGCGTCGTTGTCGATCACGAACGCCGTGCCGTCGCGGCGGACGACGCGGTCCAGCTCGGCCAGGCCGGGTTCGCAGCCGGGACCGAAGAAGTAGGACCAGCGGGCGTGCACGACGTCCACGGACGCGTCGGGGAGCGGCAGCGACTGCGCGGTGCCCTGCTCGACCCTGACGTTGTCGAGCGACCGGGTCCGCCGTCGCGCCAGCGCGACCAGGTCCGGGTGGGGCTCGACGCCGGTCACCGAGGACGCCGTACGCGCGAAGCGGGGGAGGTGGAAGCCGGTGCCGCAGCCGACGTCGAGGACGCTGCGTCCTGCCCAGTCGGCGATGGCGACCATCGCGGTCTCGAGCCGGCCGCGCGGGTCGGCCGCGTGGTTCTCCAGCTCGTACGTGGCCGGGTGATGCCAGATGTTGGGGCTCGGCACGGCCCCGGGTGAGACGGTCAGATCCTGACCAGACCCTGGGGGGTCTGCACCTGCGCGGCGATGATGCCCGGGGTGCCGTGGGGGGCGACCCACTCGACCTTGACGTCCTCGAGCGGCGCCTCGACGGTCTCGCCCAGCCACTCGCTCACGCGCTGCGGGTCACCGGCGATCTCGAGGCAGCCCAAGGAGTACGCCGCGTCGGCACCGGCGCTGGGGTGGAGCGCGGCCGGGCTCTCCCACTGGATGAAGAACGGCAGCTGCGGGTCGGCGATCAGGCCGTTCACGCCGATCTGCTTCCACGCCAGCTCGGTGCCGTCGGGACGCCAGCGGTTGCCACGAGCGGACTCGCGACCCAGTCGCTCCTCGAGGACGGTGATGTCGTCGACCGCCACGACCCAGCCGAGCCAGCCGCCGCCGAGGGCGGAGCGGGCACGGACGGCCTGGCCGAACGGCGCCTTGTCGGATGCCGGGTGGTCGAGCACCTCGACGATCTCCAGGTAGGTGTGGTCGGCCATCGGCAGGATCATGTTGCGGGTGCCGAAGCGAGGATGGACTCCGCCGTCGGTGAACTCCTTGCCGAGCAGTCCCCCGAGGCGCTTGGCAGTGCTGGCGAGGCCATCGGGGCCGGCCGCATAGGAAAGGTGATCCAGGCGCATGCAGGCATTCTCTGCAATCCCCCGGAGGCCGATCGCACCGGGGTCAAGTTGTCTTGACGTCGAGGTTTATCAGCGGGGGTCGGCGGGGTGGATCGCCAGTGCGGAGCGGGAGCGCAGGTGGGCCTCGCAGTGCCGCGCGAGCTCGTCGTACGCCGGCCGCCCCATGAGCTCGACCAGCTCCGGCTCGTTGGTGACGTACAGCGGCTCGACGCCGACGTGTGCCTCGGTGTTGCCGGAGCAGTACCAGTCGAGGTCGTGTCCGCCGGGACCCCACCCGCGACGGTCGTACTCGCCGATGGTCACCTCCGTGTAGGTGGTCTCGTCCTGCCGCTCGACGTTGCGGAAGGTGCGGCGGATCGGCAGCTGCCAGCAGACGTCGGGCTTGGTCTCGAGCGGGTTGCGTCCTTGCTGGAGCGCCAGGCCGTGCAGGGCGCAACCGGCCCCGGCCTCGAAGTCGTTGCGGTTGGCGAAGACGCAGGCGCTCTCGCCGTTGGCCTCGTGGGTGGCGGTCTTGGCCTCGCCGTCCTCGTCCTTCTCCACCCAGTCGCTCTTCTTGACCTCGCGCCCGGGGTGGAACTGCCAGGTCTCGGGCGTCAGCTGGGCGACGAACCCGGCCACCCGCTTCTGGTCGTCCTTGTCGGCGAAGTGCGCACCGAGCGTGCAGCAACCGACCGTGGGGGCGGAGTCGTAGATGCCCGGACAGCCCTGGCCGAAGATGCACATGTAGTTGGACGTCAGCCAGGTGAGGTCGCAGCGGAACACCTGTGCCTCGTCGGCGGGATCGGCGAACTCGACGAACGCGCGGGGAAAGACCAGGTCGACTTCGGGCACCGGCAAAGACTACGCGGCGGGTAGCGTGGCCCCATGCGCTTGGGCGTCCTCGACATCGGCTCCAACACCGGGCACCTGCTCGTGGTGGACGCGCACGACGGCGCCGCCCCCCTCCCGGCCTTCTCCCACAAGGCGCCGCTCCGTCTCGCCGAGCACCTCGACGAGTCGGGCGCGGTGTCGCAGACGGGCATCGATGCGTTGACCGACTTCACGGCCGAGGCGCTGGTCGTCGCCGAGGACAAGGGGTGCGAGGAGATGCTCGCGTTCGCCACCTCGGCGGTGCGGGACGCCAGCAACTCCGACGCCGTCCTCGAGCACGTCCGGGAACGCACCGGCGCGAAGCTCGGGGTGCTCTCCGGTGAGGACGAGGCCCGGTTGACCTTCCTCGCCGTACGCCGCTGGTTCGGCTGGTCGTCCGGCCGGCTGGCGGTCTTCGACATCGGGGGTGGGTCGCTCGAGATCGCCGGCGGCAAGGACGAGTCGCCGGACGTCGCCTGGTCGCTGCCGCTCGGTGCCGCTCGCCTGGCCGCGCAGTGGTTCGAGGGCGGCAACCCCGACGAGGAGGCGGTGCGCAAGCTGCGACGCCAGATCCGCACCGACATCGCCCGCAACGCCGGCGCCATGCTTCGGGCCGGCGCGCCGGATCATGCGGTGGCCACGTCGAAGACCTTCCGCTCGCTCGCCCGGATCTGTGGCGCGGCTCCCTCCGACCAGGGCCCGATGGTCTCCCGGGTCCTGCCCGCCGGCCAGCTCGCCGAGTGGATCCCGAAGCTGATGGCGATGTCCGACGAGGAGCTGCAGGAGCTGCCCGGCGTCTCTACCAGTCGCACCCACCAGATCGTGCCGGGTGCCCTGGTCGCCGAGGCGGCGATGGACATCTTCGGACTGACCGAGCTGGAGATCTGCCCGTGGGCGCTGCGCGAGGGCGTCATCCTCGAGCGCATCGACCGGATCAGCCGCGCAGGATGAGTGTGACCCGGCGCATCGGCCTGTCCACCGCCTCGGTCTACCCCGAGTCGTCCGCGCACGCCTTCGGGTATGCCGCGAGCCTCGGGTACGACGCCGTCGAGGTGATGGTCGGCATCGACTCCCTCAGCCAGCAGACGTCGGCCGTCAAGCAGCTCGCCGACCACCACGAGATCGAGATCTGCGCCATCCACGCGCCCTGCCTGCTGTTCACGCAACGGGTCTGGGGGACCGAGCCGTGGGGCAAGCTGGAGCGCTCCGCCGAGATGGCGGCGGAGGTGGGCGCCGCGGTGGTCGTCGTACACCCACCGTTCCGGTGGCAGAAGGAGTACGCCGCCAACTTCGTCAACGGGATCGCGGCGCTGGAGGAGTCGACCGGGATCGCCTTCGCCGTCGAGAACATGTACCCGTGGCGGGCGTCCTCCAAGCGGGGCATGGAGATGTACCTCCCCGGCTGGGACCCGTCCGAGGAGTCCTACGCCAACACCACCGTCGACCTTTCGCACGCCGCGATCGCGAAGTCCGACCCCGTGGAGATGGCGAAACGGCTCGGTGACCGGCTGCGGCACATCCACCTCACCGACGGCAGCGGCTCGGCCAAGGACGAGCACCTGGTGCCCGGTCGCGGTTCGATCGGCGCTGACGCGTTCCTCGCCCACGTGGCCTCGTCGGGCTTCGCGGGCGACGTCGTGCTCGAGATCAACACCCGCAAGTGCACGAGCAGGGAGGAGCGAGAGCTCGACCTGCGCGAGTCACTGGAGTTCGCGCGCGAGCACTTCCCGGTGGCAGCTCCGTGACCGCGACCGCCCGGCGCGGTCGCCGACCGGGGGCGCCCGACACCAAGGCCGCGATCCTGGCGGCCGCCCGGGCCCAGTTCGCGGCGCAGGGCTTCGGACGTACGACGATCCGCGGCGTGGCGGGGGAGGCCGGCGTGGACCCGGCGCTCGTGCACCACTACTTCGGCTCGAAGGACGACCTCTTCGTGGCGGCCCTCGAGCTGCCCCTCGACCCGCGGACGGTGATCGGGCCGGCGCTGGCCGGTGGCCTCGACGGCGCGGCCGAGCGGCTGCTGACGGCGTTCCTGTCGGTCTGGGACGACCCGGGCATGCAGGCGTCGCTGCTGGTCGTGGTGCGGAACATCCTCGAGCCCGAGGGACACCGGATGCTGCGCGAGGGGTTCCTGCCGGCGGTGATCATCCCGGCCGCGGCGGTGCTCGGCCTCGACGACCCCGAACGCCGGATGGGCCTCGTCGCGAGCCAGATGATGGGCCTGATCCTCACCCGCTACGTCCTCGAGATCGAGCCGCTGGCCTCGATGCCCGCGGCCGACGTCGTGGCCGCCATCGCCCCGACCATCCAGCGCTACTTCGAGGCACCCTTGCCCTGACGGTGCCGCAGGTGCATAATTCAACATGTGATGAATAACGCGGTTGAGGTGCAGGACCTCGTCGTGGTGCGGGGACGCCGCGAGGTGCTGCGCTCGTTGTCGTTCACGATCCCGTCCGGCGGGGTCACCGGCCTGCTCGGCCCCTCGGGGTGCGGGAAGTCGACGCTGATGCGCTCGCTCGTCGGGGTGCAGCGGCTCACCTCGGGGTCGGTCTGCGTCTTCGGCGACGAGGCCGGGTCCGCGCCGCTGCGCGACCGGGTCGGCTACGTCACGCAGGAGGCCAGCGTGTACGACGACCTGACCGTCAGCGAGAACCTCACCTTCTTCGCCCGCGTGCTCGGCGTCGGACCCACCGAGGTGGAGCGGAGCATCGAGGCCGTCGACCTCCGCTCGCACGCCGACGAGGTCGTGGGGGACCTGAGCGGCGGCCAGCGCTCGCGCGCCAGCCTCGCGGTGGCCCTGCTGGGGGAGCCGGAGCTGCTGGTGCTCGACGAGCCGACCGTCGGTCTGGACCCGGTGCTGCGCCAGGAGTTGTGGGCGGTGTTCCACCGGATCGCCGAGGGTGGG
>JBKJUE010000032.1:0-19231 GCA_046590395.1 Nocardioides sp. | reverse complement strand
CGCGCATCGTGTGGGACCGCGTGACCGGCATGCTCACCGGACGTCCCGGAGCCCAGCGGCTGGCCGTCACCAGCGGCGGCACGATCCCCGACCGCGGGCTGTTCGGTGTCTTCCTCGTCGGAGGCGAAGGGCCCGGCAAGCGAGTGGGTGAGCTCGACGAGGAGATGGTCTACGAGTCCCGGGTCGGCGACGTCTTCGCGCTCGGCGCCACCAGCTGGCGGATCGAGGACATCACCCACGACCGGGTCCTCGTGACCCCCGCACCGGGCATCCCCGGCCGGCTGCCGTTCTGGAAGGGCGACGCCCTCGGCCGTCCGGCCGAGCTGGGCGAGGCGATCGGCGAGTTCACCCGCGACCTCGCCTCCCTCCCCACCGCGAAGGCCGTGGCCAAGGCCCGCGAGCACGGCCTCGACGAGTACGCCGCCGCCAACCTGGTCGGCTACCTCGCCGAGCAGGTCGAGGCCACCCGCGTGCTGCCCAGCGACCGCACCCTCATGGTCGAGCGGTTCCGCGACGAGCTCGGCGACTGGCGCCTGGTGGTCCACTCCCCCTACGGCACGCCCGTCCACGCGCCCTGGGCCCTGGCGATCAACGCGCGGCTCCGCGAGCGGTTCGGGGTGGACGGCCAGGCCGTGGCCTCGGACGACGGCATCGTCGTCCGCATCCCGGAGACCGACGCCGAGCCACCCACCGGCGAGGTCATCGTCTTCGAGCCCGACGAGATCGACGACCTGGTGACCAGCGAGGTCGGGGGCTCCGCACTGTTCGCGTCCCGCTTCCGCGAGTGTGCGGCTCGCGCCCTCCTGCTCCCTCGGCGCGACCCCGGCCGCCGCTCCCCCCTGTGGCAGCAGCGGCAGCGCTCTGCCCAGCTGCTCGAGGTGGCCGCGCGCTACCCGTCGTTCCCGATCATTCTCGAGGCCGTACGCGAGTGCCTCCAGGACGTCTACGACCTGCCGGCCCTCGTCGGCCTCATGCGCCGCGTCGAGCAGCGCGAGGTGCAGGTCGTCGACGTGGCCACCACCCAGCCGTCGCCCTACGCGCGCAGCCTGCTCTTCGGGTACGTCGCCCAGTTCGTCTACGAAGGCGACTCCCCCATCGCCGAGCGCCGGGCCGCCGCGCTCTCCCTCGACCAGGGCCTGCTCGCCGAGCTCCTCGGCCGCGCCGAGCTCCGCGAGCTGCTCGACCCCGAGGTGCTGGCCGAGGTCGAGGCCGAGCTCCAGCGCCTGGCCCCCGACCGGCGAATCCGCGACGCCGAGGGCGTCGCCGACCTGATGCGCCTGCTCGGACCACTGACCCCCGCCGAGATCACCGCCCGCGCGGTGGACGGTTCGGACGTCGAGGGGTGGATCTCCGCGCTCGCCGACCAGCGGCGCATCGTCGAGGTCCGTCTGGCCGGAGACGAGCGCTGGAGCGCGATCGAGGACGTCGGTCGCCTCCGTGACGGGCTCGGCGTACCCGTCCCTCCCGGCACCCCCGACGTCTTCGCCGAGGCGCTCGAGGACCCGCTCGGCGACCTGGTCGCGCGCTACGCCCGCACCCACGGGCCGTTCACCACCGACGAGGTCGCCGCCCGCCTCGGCCTGGGCGGTGCCGTGGTTCGGCACACCCTCCAGCGCCTGGCCGCCCAGGGTCGGGTGCTCGACGGCGAGTTCCGCCCCAGCGGCACCGGCGCCTCCGGCCTCGAGTGGTGTGACGCCGAGGTCCTGCGCAAGCTGCGCCGCCGGTCGCTGGCCCGGCTCCGCAAGGAGGTCGAGCCCGTCGAGCCGGAGTCGCTCGGTCGCTTCCTCACCGCGTGGCAGCACGTCCAGGGTGCCGGCGGCGTACGCGGCGGCCCGCGCGGGGCCGACGGCGTGCTCACCGTCATCGACCAGCTCGCCGGCTGTCCGCTGCCCGCGTCCGCGCTGGAGTCGCTGATCCTGCCGGCCCGGGTCCGCGACTACGAGCCATCCCACCTCGACGAGCTCACCAGCTCCGGCGAGGTTCTGTGGGCCGGGCACGGCCCGCTGCCCGGTGCCGACGGCTGGCTCTCCCTCCACCTCGCCGACCAGGCTCCACTCACGCTGCCGCCGCCCGCGCCGTTCGAGCACTCCGAGCTCCACCAGGCCGTCCTCGACGCCCTGGCACCCGGCGGCGCGTGGTTCTTCCGTCAGCTCTCCGACGCGGTGCACTCCACCGACGACGTGGCCCTGTCAGGCGCGATCTGGGACCTCGTCTGGGCCGGCCGGGTCGGCAACGACACCCTCGCCCCGGTCCGCGCGCTCACCCGGTCCGGCCCGTCGTCCCACCGCACCCGACGGCCGGCGCCGCGCGCCCGGACCACCAGCAGCCGGGCCCGGATGCCGGTGCGCACGGGCCCGCCCGAGACGGCCGGCCGCTGGGCGCTGCTGCCCGAGATCGATCCCGACGTGACCCGACGGGCCCACGCCACCGCCGAAGGACTTCTCGCCCGCCACGGCGTGGTGATCCGGGGTGCGGTCATGAGCGAACGGGTCCCGGGTGGGTTTGCCGCGACCTACAAGGTGCTCTCGACCTTCGAGGAGTCGGGCCGCTGCCGCCGCGGCTACTTCGTCAGCGGGCTCGGCGCCGCCCAGTTCGGCACCGCCGGCGCCATCGACCGGCTGCGCACGTTCGCCGAAGTGGATCCGGACGAGAAGCCCGTGGCGATCGCACTCGCTGCCACCGACCCCGCCAACCCGTTCGGGGCGGCGCTGCCGTGGCCCGAGACCGACGGCGGTCACCGGCCGGGCCGCAAGGCGGGCGCCATGGTGGTCCTGGTCGACGGCAACCTCACCCTCTACGTCGAACGCGGCGGGCGCACCCTCCTCACCTGGACCGACGACCACACCCTGCTCGGCCCGGCGACCGAGTCCCTGGCCACGGCCGCCCGCCGCGGGCAGCTCGGCCGGCTCACGGTCGAGAAGGCCGACGGCGAGCAGCTCCTCGGCTCCGGCTCCACCCCGCTCCGTGAGGCGCTGCAGTCCGCGGGCTTCGTCTCCACACCCAAGGGGCTGAGGCTCCGTGCCTGAGGGCGACACCGTCTATCGCGCGGCTCGCTCCCTCGACCGCGCCCTCGCCGGACAGCTCCTCACCGCCACGTCGTTCCGTGTCCCCCAGCTGGCCACCGTCGACCTGGCCGGCGCCACCGTTCTCCGCACCCTCTCCCGAGGCAAGCACCTCCTCACCCGGATCGACGGCGAGGAGCCGTGGACCCTCCACACCCACCTCAAGATGGAGGGCGCGTGGCAGGTCTACCCGCCCGGTCAGCGGTGGCGGCGCCCCACCCACGAAGCGCGCGTCATCCTCTCGACCGAGTCCAAGGTCGCGGTCGGCTTCTCCCTCGGCATCGTCGAGCTGGTCCCCCGCCACCGCGAGCACGACGTCGTCGGCCACCTCGGGCCCGACCTGCTCGGCCACGACTGGGACGAGCCCGAGGCCCTGCGCCGCCTGCTCTCCGCCCCGGACCGGACCACGCACGACGCCCTGCTCGACCAGACCTGCCTGGCCGGGATCGGCAACATGTACGCCGCCGAGCTCTGCTTCACCAGCGGGATCCACCCGCTGACGCCGGTCGGTCAGGTCACCGACCTGACCCGTCTGGTGCGCCGGGCGCGGCAGATGCTCGACGTCAACAAGGAACGCGCCGTCCAGTCGACGACCGGCGACCTGCGCGAACGCGAGCGCATGTGGGTCTACCGGCGCGACGAGCGCCCCTGCCGGCGGTGCGCCACGGCGATCCGGGTGGCGATGGCCGGCCCCGCCGGGCGGGAGCGGGCGACCTACTGGTGCCCGTCGTGCCAGCCCCTGCCCGACGCGTGAACTATCGCGCCCCCAGGCCCTCGATCCGCACGGGGCCGTCGCCGACGACCTGGATCCGGAGCAGCCCGGACCGCGCCGAGCCGAACCTCGCAACCGGCACCAGCACCTTGCCGCGCTGCTGGCTGGACCGGAGCGACACCGTGTCGACCAGACGGCCGCGGAACCACACCTGCACCCGGCCGAAGCCCGGACCGGTCCCGACGACGAGGGCGATCCGGCGGACGTCTCCGAGGCTGCGTGTGAGCGTCGCCCCGGCGTCCGTGGAGCGCAACCAGGTGCCCCGGTAGGCGTTGCCCGCCTCCATGCGGTCCCAGTCACCCTTCTTGTCGAGCTGTCGGTCGTCGTAGGGCGACACGAAGGTCCGCTTCGCCGGGGTCGGGTCGAGGTTGCCGGCCTCGTCCCTGGCCGCGACCCGGAACACGTGGGTCCGGTTGGAGAGCTTCCTCAGGGTGACCCGCGTGTCCCCGCAGGAGACTCGCCTGCCGTCGAGCGAGCAGCGGAACGACGCGGTGTCGGCGCTGCCGCTGTATCGCATCCTCGCCTTCCCACCGAGGAAGAAGCTGTTCTGCTTCGGCCCCCCGGTGATCTGCGTGTTCGGCGGGTCGTTGTCGGGGTCCGCCGCCCGGACAGTGACATCGGTGTCGTCGGCGGCGTCGTCGCGCAGGTAGGAGCCGCCGACCACGGTGCCGATGGTGTACGTCGTCGCGTTGCCGTCGCGCGCGAGCTGGGCGTCGCACCCGGCCGTGCCCGTGAGCGGACCGCCGGTGACCGGCGCCGAGCACAGGACCTCGTCGGTCTTCCGGTCGACGAAGGTGACGGTGCCGACGGTGACGTCGCCGCGGTCCGCGTCGTTGGCGTCGGTGACCGAGGTCTCCAGCGGCACGGTCACGGAGGAGTCGTTGGTGGACGACTCGGTCGGTCCGGTCCAGGCGACGGACGCGTCCTCCGGCTCGACGGTGACGGCGAACGAGCCCTCACTGGTGAGCCCATCGGCGCCCGGTTCCGAGACGGTCACGACCGCCTCGTGCACGCCGGGGACGTCCGTGACGGGCCCGCTGACGGTGAAGACCCGCGTGCCGGGCCGCACCCCGTCGGCGGACGCGGCCCCCGGCACGATCGAGAGACCCTCGACACCCGCGATGGTGGCCTCGAGCTGGTCACCGTCCGTCTCCTCCGAGGTCGCCGTCAGGGTGACGGGGTCCGCGAAGTCGTCGCTGTACTGCAGGGTCTGGTCCTCGACCTCGGTCAGGGACAGCGGCGAGCTGATCGTGAAGTCGGCGCCGTTGACGGCGAAGAAGTAGTTGTCCACCGCCTCGATCTTGATCCGGGCCCGGTCGGTGCCGACCTGCGGCAGGGTGACCGGCTCGGTGCCGTCGTTGGCCGTCGAGGCCACCAGCACGGTCGGGAAGGTCGCGCCACCGTCGGTGGACAGACTGATCTTCACCATCGGAGCGAGCGCGGTGTCGTCGGTGCCGTTGACGGCCCACGTGACCGTCTCCTGCGCCCCGCCCTCGGCGGGGGTCCCGGCCGTCGGTCGCGAGGTGACCCGGAACGGGCCGGCCGCAGCGTCCAGCGTGAGCACGACGTCGTCGAGGGCCGTGCCGCCCCCGGTGGCGAAGCGGTCGCGGGCGGTGACCCGGAAGGTCAGCTCGCCACCGAGACCGCCGCCGTAGTCGGCGGTCGGCAGGAACTCCGAGTAGCAGTCGATCGTGGCCTGGGGTACGTCGGCCGGCTCGGCCGGCGGCGCGGGGCAGTCACCACTCGCGGCGTTGGTGTTGCCGGCGAGCACCTGTGCCAGGTCCGGGAACGTCCGGCTCGGGCGCCCGTCGGCGAGGTTGATCCCGGGTGAGGGCGACTCCAGGGTGCCCTCGTCGGTCACCTGCGCGGCGGTGCCGAACACGCGGAAGAGCGGGCCGTTGGCCTTCGTGTTGCTGAGGAGGGCGGTCCCGCTGTTGGGTGCGACGGGCCCGGAGTCGTTCTGCTCCCACAGGTAGATCAGGCTGTCGCCGTCGGAGTCCGTCCCGGAGGCCGTCAGCGTGAACGGCGTCTGCACCGGGATCGTCTTGTCGGCGGGTGCCGTGACGCCGGGGGCGTGGTTGGTCGTCGCCCCGGCCTGGCCCTGGTTGGTCCCGTCGCCACCGTTGACGGTCGTCCCGACGAAGCCGGTCACGCCGGCCGAGCCGGCGCTGACGCCGAAGGTCTCCAGGTCGGTCCCCATGCTGAACGTCGAGAAGTCGAGCGTGAAGCCCGCGGGGCCCGGTGACGCCTCTCCGTCGTACCCGCTCACCTCGGTCACCTCGCCGGTCAGCTGCTGGACCGCCTGCGTGATCCCGGGGATGTTGTAGTTGCCGCCCGCCCCACGCGTGATCGTGACCGGCGTGGCGCCCGGGTAGGTCAGCTGGAAGGTCTCCCCCGACGTGTCGTAGCCCTGGAGGTTGACCACCTGCTGCTCGTCCCAGGCGATGGGGTCGCCGGTCACGTGGGCGGTGATCTCGTCGATGCTGCGCTGTGAGAAGTACGGATCGCTGTGCGGCTGCAGGTTGTCGCGGCCGCAGATGCCGGCGTACGCCATCACGGACGAGCCGGACCCGGGCTCGACGGAGGTACCGCCGTTGCGGTTGGTCAGCGAGCAGTTGACCAGGGTGCCGTTGAACGTGTGGTTGCCGGCGTACTGGTGGCCGATCTCGTGGGCGACGTAGTCGACCGCGTAGAAGTCACCTTCCGGCTGCGGCAGCCCGGTGCAACCGCGTGCCTTCCCCGACTCCCCCACGACGCCGAGTCCGGCCACGCCACCACCGTTGATGCCGAGACCGATGTGGCCGACGTCGTAGTTGTCGGCTCCGATGATCTGGCCGATCACGAAGATGTTGCGGTTGAGCAGCGCGCCCGTGCAGCCGCCGCCGTCTGGGTCGATGTCGGCGGGGTCGTAGCACCCGTTGGCACCACAGGGACCGTTCGGACCGGTGGCCTCGGCCATCGTGTCGAGGTTGAGCTCGTCGGTGCCGTTGACCAGCACCATCCGGATCGCCAGGTCGTCGTTGTAGACCTGGTTGACCCGGTTGATCAGGGTGGTCTTCTCCGCGAGCACGTTGCCGGTGCCGAAGTACGTCGCGTAGCTGGGGTCGGTGACGAACGCGAGGCGGTAGGTCCGGCGCTGGACCAGCTCCCCGGGGGCCTCGCCCGCGGCCGCGGGGGCGACGGCGTCGGTCAACGCGTCGAGGTCGGGCTCGACGAGGGGGCGCTCGGGCGCGGGCAGGGCCGAGCGCAGGTAGCTGAGGTGGGTGGTGGTGCCGCGCTTGTTGAACGCGGGGTCGACGTACCAGGAGCGTGCGCCCAGGGGCGAGAGCACCGACGCGTGGAAGCCCATCGGGGTCAGGTCGAGCCGGATCGTGCTCGTCGGGTCGGTGACGCCGACTCCGGCGTACGTGCGGATCTCCGGGTGCCGGGCGGCGAGTCGGGGTTGCATCACCGACGACTGCTGGATGCGGAACGTGGCCAGCGCGCCGGTCGGGTCCGGCAGCGCCAGCTCGAGCGGCTCGGCGCCGCGGCGAACCTGGCGCCCGCTCGGGGCGAGGGCCAGCCGGGCGGCGAGGCCGGTCAGGTCGATCCGGTGGGCCGCCGACTCTAGCGGCACCACCCGGGCCTGCTCGGTGTCCCGTGCGGTGAAGTCCGGCAACGGGGTGAAGATCCCTCCGTCAGGCGACGGTGCGGCCCCGGCCGGGGTCGCGAGGACGACCGGGAGCAGGGCGGCCGTGACCACGGCCACGAGCACGACGCCGAGACGACGGAAGGGACGAGCGGCCATGGAACCCACCTAGGTCGAGGGGGTCGTAGCCTACGCCGGGAAACCGCTCCTAGGCCGCGGATGCCACCACGTCGCCGGCTCGACGCCGCGAGCCGACGATCATCGGCGTGGCCGCCATGGCGGCGACGGCCGCCTCCTCGACGGCGACGGCGTCGGAGACCTCGCGCAGCACGTCGGAGAGCGGGACCTCCAGTGCGGTGCACAGCGAGGCGAGCAGCTCGGAGGACGCTTCCTTCTGGCCGCGCTCGATCTCGGAGATGTAGCCGAGGCTGACCCGGGCGTCCGCGGAGACCTCGCGCAGGGTCATGCCCCGCTGCATCCGCCGGTCGCGGAGCACGTCGCCGAGCAGTCGACGGAACAGCACCATGCGTGAGTCCTTCCGTGTGTTCGGGGGCAACGCTACCCGAGGGTGGTTTCTTCCCCGGTGAGGATCGCGGAAAGCACCGACACCACCTCCTGGCAGGCTCGCTCGCGGACCGTCTCGCGGTCACCCACCAGCTCGAGCGCGACCGCGGTGGTCGTGCCGGGACCGGAGACACCCACGTAGACCGTCCCGGCCGGGATCCCGTCCTGAGGTCCCGGGCCGGCCACGCCCGTCGTGCTCACGGCGTACGTCGCCCCGGTGGTCACGCGGGCACCCTCGGCCATCGCCCGCGCGCACTCCGCCGACACCACGCCGTACCGCTCGATGACGGAGGGTGGCACGCCCAGCAACGAGACCTTCAGGTCGGTGGCGTACGCGACCACCCCACCGACGAACGTCTCCGACGAGCCGGGCACCGACGTGAGCAGCGCGGCCACTCGGCCACCGGTGAGCGACTCCGCGGTGGCGAGGGTCGCGCCCCGCGCGCGCAGCAGCGAGTGCACGGAGGCAGCGGACACAGACATGCCGGGGATGCTAGCCACATCCCGGTCGCCGATCAGGTGACCTTCAGCGCATCTTCAGCCGGGAGGTGCCACGCTGGCGTCATGCGGATCCTGGTCGTCGAGGACGACAAACACCTGGCGAGCGCACTCAAGCGCGGCCTGGAGGGTGAGGGATACGCAGTGGACGTCGCCCTGGACGGTCGCGAGGGCGAGTGGCTGGCCGCGGAGAACGCGTACGACGCACTGGTGCTGGACGTCATGCTCCCCGAGCTGGCCGGCGACGTCCTGTGCGCCCGCCGTCGGGAGGCCGGCGACTGGACGCCCATCCTGATGCTGACGGCCAGGTCTGGACCCGAGGAGGAGGCCAGGGCCCTCGACTCGGGCGCCGACGACTTCCTCGCCAAGCCGTTCTCGTACGTCGTCCTCCAGGCGCGGCTGCGGGCCCTGGTCCGCCGTGGCCGGCACGAACGCCCCGTCGTGCTGTCGGCCGGCGACCTCCGGCTCGATCCCGCGACCCACCGCACCTGGAGAGGCGACACCCCCGTGGCGCTCACCCCGCGACAGTTCTCACTTCTCGAGTTCCTGATGCGTCGCGCGGGTGACGTCGTGTCCAAGGCGACGATCCTGGAGCACGTCTGGGACTTCACCTACGACGGCGACCCCAACATCGTCGAGGTATTTGTCCGCCAGCTACGGATGCGGATCGACGAGCCGTTCGAGCGGTCCGCCCTGCAGACGGTCCGGCTGGTGGGCTACCGGCTCGACCCGGACGGTGGCTGACGTGCGTCGTGCGACGCTGCGGACGCGAGCGACGATCCTGGCCACGCTGATCACCGGAATCACCCTCGTGGTCGCGTCGTCGGCTCTCGTCCTGACATTGGAGAACAGGCTGACGGCCGGTGCCGACGCGCTGGCCCGCTCGCGCGCCAACGACCTGCTCGACCTTGCGGCCAGCGGTGATCTGCCATCTCGGCTCACGAACCTCGACGACGAGGGGGTCGCCCAGGTCGTGTCCGAGGACGGCAGCGTGCTCGCCGCGTCGCCGAACGTGAGCGGGCAGCCACCGATCAGCGAGGTCGACCCAGGCATCGGGTTCGCGGTCAGCACGGTCGACGCCCCCGACGACGACGAGACCGAGCGGTACCGCCTCTGGGCCAGGTCCGGAAACACTCCCGACGGGCCGGTGACGGTCTACGTGGGGACCAGTCTGGAGTCCGTCCGGGAGGCCAGCGGAACTCTGCGCCAGGCGCTCCTCGTCGGTGGCCCGCTCGTGCTCGTGCTGCTGGGTGCGGGGACCTGGCTGGTTCTCGGCGGTGCGTTGCGCCGGGTGGACCGGATCCGGCTCGAGGTGGACGAGATCACCGACGACCGGCTCGACCGACGAGTACCCGAGAGCGAGGTGAACGACGAGGTCGGCCGCCTCGCCGCCACCATGAACCGGATGCTCGGCCGCCTCGAGGCGGCGCGGACGCGACAACGGACCTTTGTGGCCGATGTCTCGCACGATCTCCAGAGCCCGCTCGCCGCACAGCGAGCCCAGCTCGAGGTGGCGGCGGCTCATCCGGAGTCCAGGAACGTCGACCAGCTGATCACCGAGCTGCTGAGCACGACGTCGGGGATGGAGCATCTCGTGCGCGACCTGCTGTTCCTGGCCGCCGCCGACGCCGGCTCGGCCCCGGCTCCTGCGACCGACCTGGACCTTGACGACGTGGTTCTCGAAGAAGCGGCCCGTGCCCGGACCGGGGCCAACGTGGAGCTCGACACGTCGCGAGTCTCGGCCGCTCCGGTCCACGCGAACAGGTCCGAGCTCCAGCGGATCGTGCGGAACCTCTGCGACAACGCCTTGGCGCACGCCCGGTCGTCCGTGCAGCTCGTCGTCACGACGGAGGGGTCGACCGCGCGCCTGGACGTGATCGACGACGGGGCCGGAGTGCCGGCCGCCGAGCGCGACCTGATCTTCGACCGCTTCCACCGGGGCGACGCGGCGCGGTCGCGCCACGACTCGGGCAGCGGACTGGGCCTGGCCATTGCCCGGACCCTGGCCGAACGGAACGGCGGCACCCTGGACCTCGCCCAGGACACGACGCGCGGTCACTTCGTCCTGCAGCTACCCGCTGCCCCTTAGTCTCGCGGCATGGCCCTGCCGATCGAGGACTACGCCCTGCTCGGCGACCGACACACCGCGGCCCTGGTCGGCCGGGACGGCTCAGTCGACTGGCTCTGCCTCCCCCGCTTCGACTCCCCCGCCTGCTTCGCCGCCCTGCTGGGCACCGAGGACCACGGCCGGTGGCTGCTCGGTCCGGTCGGCGAGTACGACGTGTCCCGCCGCTACCTCGACGACTCGACGGTCCTCGAGACCACGTTCACGACGGAGACCGGCACCGTCACCCTCCTGGACCTGATGCCGACCGGCGACGGCCGGGCCGACCTCGTCCGTCGCGTGACCGGCGTGTCGGGCACCGTGCGGATCCGGCACGAGTGGGTGGTCCGCATGGACTACGGCCAGATCCGGCCCTGGGTCCGTCGCCGCGAGATCGCCGGGGAGAAGGTGATCGTCGCGACCGCGGGTCCCGACCAGCTGATCCTCCGCGGGCCCCGGCTTCCCCAGCCCACTGACCACCGGCACGCCGAGGAGTTCGACGTGGTCGAGGGTGACGAGCTCACGTTCGCGACCACCTGGGTGCCGTCGTACGCCGACGACCCGGACCTGCCCGGCTTCGGCGACCGGATCGAGGCCACGATCGCCGACGACCGTGCCTGGGCGGCGCAGGCGCGCTCCGACGTGCCGCACGCCGCGATGGTCCGGCGCAGCCTGCTCACCCTTCGGTCCCTCACGCACGAGCAGACCGGCGGCATCGTGGCCGCGCCCACGACCTCGCTCCCGGAGGACTTCGGCGGGGAACGCAACTGGGACTACCGGTTCTGCTGGCTCCGCGACGCCGCCCTCACGCTCGAGTCCCTGATCAGCGCCGGCTACACCGAGGAGCTCCGGCTCTGGAGGGACTGGTTGATGCGGGCCGTCGCCGGTGACCCCCACGACCTTCAGGTGATGTACGCCGTCGACGGCGCCCGCCGGCTTCCTGAGCACACCCTCGACCACCTGCCCGGTTACGCGGGCTCGACACCCGTCCGGATCGGCAACGGCGCGGTCTCCCAGAGACAGTCAGACGTTCTCGGCGAGGTGATGATCGCCCTCGACCAGGCACGGGACGCCGGCGTCGCGCGCGACGACAACGCCTGGTCACTCCAGGCGCAGCTGGTCGACGAGCTGGCCCGGACGTGGCGACGCCCCGACCACGGCCTCTGGGAGATCCGCGGCGACCAACAGCACTTCACGCACTCCCGCGTGATGGTCTGGGCGGCCTTCGACCGGGCAGTGCGGGCCGTCGAGGAGTTCGACCGCCCGGGGCCGGTCGACGAGTGGCGCCGCCAGCGCGACGAGGTGCACGCGGAGGTGCTCTCGCAGGGCTTCGACGAGGACCGCAACACCTTCACCCAGCACTACGACACCACCGAGGTCGACGCGTCACTACTGGTGCTCCCCCTGGTCGGCTTCATCGACGGTCGGGACCCGCGCATGCTCGGCACGATCGAGGCCGTCGAGCAGGACCTGATGCGGGACGGCCTGCTCCTGCGCTACCGGACCCAGACCGGCGTCGACGGTCTGGCGGGCGACGAGCACCCGTTCCTGGCCTGCTCGTTCTGGCTGGTGTCGGCCTACGCCGCCGCCGGCCGCCGCGACGAGGCGCACGCGCTCTTCGACAGGTTGTGCGGGCTCGCGAACGACGTCGGACTGTTCGCCGAGGAGTACGACCCGACGTACGACGGAGGCCGCGGCCGGATGGCCGGCAACTTCCCGCAGGCGTTCAGCCACCTGGCACTCGTCCAGGCGGCGTACCGGCTGGCCGACTCATGACAGACAGACGCCGTCCACGCCTTCGCCAAGGCCCCTCGACGCGAGGTCACGTGTTCTTGACGCGGATCGGCACCTTGACGGTGGTACCGGTCTTGTTGCCGACGAGCTTCAGGACCGCGTGACCCTTCTTGACGGTTCCGGGCACCTTGACCACGACCTTGGCGGTCCCGGTCTCGTCGAAGGACGACAGGACGTCCTCGAGCGGGAACGGCGTGTTGTCGACGGCGAACTCGCCCAGGAACTTCTTGCCGAGCTTGACCAGGATCATCTCGTCCTGGAGGTCACCAGCACCGGTGAACGACCACGAGGAGACGCCCAGCTTCACCTTGCGCGAGCCCGGCTCCACCACGTTGTCGGAGAGCCACCGCAGGCCGACGGCCCGCTGCTTCCAGTCGACCGGGACGGCACCCTCGGAGCCCTTGGCGTCCAGGTAGTCAACCATCGCCTGCAGGTCGGTCTTGCCGGTGTCCTGCTTGTTGGTGCCCTCACCGAACGTGAAGAAGTTGTCGCCGGCTCCAGACGCGAGGAAGCTGTTGGCCGAGACCGTGTAGGTCTGCGCGCCCTTGACCTTGTCGCCGTTGAGCCACATGGGCCCGACACGGTCGCCCACCTCGGCGGTCGGGTCGTAGGTGTACTTGAAGCCCTTCGACACGCCCATGCGGAAGAACGGCCGCGACGCGCCCTCAGGCTGCACCTGCTCCTCGAGGAGCTGACGGAGCTGGGCGCCGGTGAGGTCCAGGGTGACCAGGGTGTTGGCGTAGGGCTGCACGTCAGCGGCCTGGCGGTAGGTCACGGTCGAGGGGTAGCCGGACTCGGCATTGCCCACCATGTCCTTGCGCAGACCACCGGGATTCATGAAGCCGATCTGCGCGTCGGTCGCCCAGCGCTGCACCTCGGCGACGAAGTTCCCGAGGGTGGACTCGCCGCCGCGGTTCTCGTCGCCATTTGCCTTGGTCGCACGCTTGAACGGGCCCCCGATCTGGCCGAGCTCGACAGCACCCGGCGCCGCGGAGTCAGCCACGGCCTGGTCGACGATCGCCTGGACCTCGGGGTCGGCGTCGTAGGTGCCGGTCATGACGTTGACGGTCTCGTGGGTGACGGCGAGGACGCTGCCGCTGTCGGGCTCGACCGAGAAGACGAGCTTGTCGAGGTAGTCGCCGTACTGACCGGCGGAGACCACCGGACGGTTCTTCACGAGGCGCTCGGGGTCGGCGACCCACTCGTCGACCGGGAAGTCGCAGCTGTAGGCGAGGTGGGTGTGACCGGAGACGATCGCGTCGACGTTGCCGTCGACCCCGTCGATGACCGGGCCGAAGGCGGTGTCCCGCATGGTGGCGCAGTCCTTGGTCGAGGAACCCTCGTGGACGAGCAGCACGACCAGGTCGGCGCCCGCGGTCTTGAGCTCGGCGGCCTCCTCGTTCGTGGCGGACACGATGTCGGTGACCTCGAGTCCTTCGATCCCCTCCTGCCTGACCAGCGACGGGAGGTCCTCGGTGATGGCACCCACGAAGCCGACGGTCACGCCGCCGACGTCGGTGGTCCAGGAAGGGGCGATCTCGTCGGCTTCACCGGGCTCGTCGAGGTTGGCGGCGACGTACTCCCACTCGGCACCGCCCTGGGGGTTGGTCTCGGCGTCGTAGGGCGCCATCACCCGGTTGACCAGGTCGTCGTACCCCTGGTCGAGCTCGTGGTTGCCGACGGCGGACACATCGAGGTCGAGCTCGTTGAACACGTCGATGGTCGGCTTGTCCTGGGCGATGAACGACTCGAAGGTCGTGGCGCCGATCAGGTCGCCGGCCGCGGCGAAGACCGTGTTGGGGTTCTCGGCGCGCAGCGCCTCGACCGCCCCGCCGTACTTCGCGGCGCCGACCGTGCGGTCGATGACGAGCCGGCCGTGGAAGTCGTTGGTGCCGATGATCTGGATGTCGACCGGGTCAGCCGCGTGGGCCGGGACGGACGTGAGGGCGAGCGTGGAGGCCACGAGCCCGGCCCCGGCGACGGCTGCGAGGGCTGCCCTGCCCCGGGAAACCCGAGGGATGGGAGACAAGGAGGGACCTTTCGGAACAGCAACGAGGGGGTGATCCGGGTCACCCTAACCCGATGCCGGCCGGCACGAACTCGCAGAACTGATGAAACTTCGACCACACCGTTTGTGATCAATTGCCACGCATCGTGTGACGCTGGCGCCACACGTCGCGGAAGAACTCGTAGCCCGACCAGAGCGTCATGGCGACGGCGCCGGCGAGGAACGCCTGGCTCGCGTAGAAGAGCACCTCGCCGGGCGTTCCGAGGAAGTCGAAGTTGCCATGGTGGGCGTTCTCGCCGTGCGGGAACGGCAGCAGCAGGCCCGACAGTGCGATCGCCTGGAGGGTGGTCTTGATCTTCCCGCTCTGCGACGCCGCGATCACGACGTGCTTGGCCACCGAGAGCCGGAGCAGCGTCACGCTCCACTCGCGGAGCAGCACCAGGATGGTCACCCACCACCAGATGTCTCCCACGAGCGACAGCCCGATGAACGCCATGCCGGTGATCGCCTTGTCGGCGATGGGATCGGCGATCTTGCCGAAGTTGGTGACCAGGTTGCGGGCCCGGGCGATGTCGCCGTCGATCTTGTCGGTGATCATCGCGACCACGAACAGCCCGAAGGCGATGCAGCGCCAGAGCACCGAGTCGCCGCCCTCGTGGAGCAGCGCCCAGCCGAAGAACGGGACCATGACGATCCGCAGGGTGGTCAGCGCGTTGGGCAGGTTCCAGTTGCTGACCGGGGTCACCGTGTCGGTCATGCGGCTCCCTCGGTCGGACGGGCGATCAAGTCGACCCCGTCGGTGCCGACGACCTCGGCCATGACCAGGTCTCCGACGCGGGCGCCGTCGGGCACCGTCGCCAGCGTCGTGGTGCCGTCGACCTCGGGGCCCTGCAGGTGGGCGCGCCCCTCGGCCACCCCGTCGGCCAGCGACTCGACCAGGACCGAGACGGTGTCGCCGATCCGCTCCTCGGCCCGCTGGGCGGTCAGCTCCTCGACCAGTCCGGTCACGTGCTCCACCCGCAGCCGGACCTCGTCGTCGTCGAGCTTCCCGTCGTACGACGCAGCCTCGGTGCCGTCCTCGTCGGAGTACCCGAAGACGCCGGTGACGTCCATCCGGGCCGCCACGAGGAAGTCGCACAGCGTCTCGAGGTCGTCCTCGGTCTCGCCGGGGAAGCCGACGATGACGTTGGAGCGGACACCGGCATCCGGCGCCAGCCCGCGGATCTGGTCGAGCAGCCCCAGAAAGCTCTCGGGGTCACCGAACCTCCGCATCCGGCGCAGCACCGTGGCGCTCGCGTGCTGGAAGGACAGGTCGTAGTAGGCAGCGACGCCCGGGGTGTCGGCGATCGCCTCGACCAGGCCGGGCCTGGTCTCGGCCGGCTGCAGGTAGGAGACCCGCACCCGCTCGACGCCGTCGATGGCAGCCAGCTCGGGGAGCAGGGTCTCGAGCAGCCGGAGGTCGCCGAGGTCCTTGCCGTAGGACGTGGAGTTCTCACTCACCAGGAACAGCTCGCGGACTCCCTCGCCGGCGAGCCAGCGGGCCTCACCGAGGACGTCGGACGGGCGGCGGCTGACGAAGGAGCCGCGGAAGCTCGGGATCGCGCAGAACGAGCAGCGACGGTCGCAGCCGCTGGCGAGCTTCAGCGGGGCCATGGGGCCACCACCCAGCCGACGGCGGACGGTGCGCGGGCCGGTGGCCGGTGCACCGGCACCGATCTCCTCGACCGAGCTCGCGTGACCGGGGACGGCGATCGCCGAGGCCGCGCGGTCGACGGGTGAGATGGGCAGCAGCCGGCGGCGGTCCGACGGGGTGTGCGCCTCGTGGGCCTCGCCACCGATGATCGAGCGGAGCCGCGCGGCGATGTCGGGGTAGTCGTCGAAGCCGAGCACGGCGTCGGCCTCGGGCAGCGACTCGGCCAGGTCCTTGCCGTAGCGCTCGGCGAGGCAACCCACCGCCACCACCGCGCGGGCCCGCCCGCCCTTGTCGGCCGAGCTCTTCAGGTCGGCGGCCTGGAGCAGGGTGTCGATCGAGTCCTTCTTGGCGGCCTCGACGAACCCACAGGTGTTGACGACCACCGTGTCGGCCAGCGCCGGATCGTCGATGACGTCGAAACCGCCCGCCTCGAGTCGGCCCGCCAGCTCTTCGGAGTCGACCTCGTTGCGGGCGCAGCCCAGGGTCACCATCGCCACCGACAGTCGGGGCGGGAGGACGGCATCGGGCGCGGGAGCGGGGGTGTCTACGGTCATGGTCGACTCCGAGTATGACCGTCCGGCCCGTACGGGGGCGAACTCACGCCCCGCTCACCCGCGCCCGGCGTTGCCGAGCGGCGGGCTACCCGACCCGTGGTACGAAGGTGTTGCGCGCCGCCGCGCCCGTGCGGCCCATCGACTCGGCCTGCTGACCGTTGACGGCCACGGTCAGTGAGCCGTCACTGGTCTGCACCCGCACCGGTGGCGACGCCTTGACCGTCTTGGACTGCCCGAACGCCAGGTTGCCCTTGAACACCACCGCGCCCGCACCGTCGCGCACGACCACCTTGGCGCCGCCGCCCTCGGCGGTGAGCACCACCGGCACGGGCGGGGCCAGGGTCTCGCCGCTCGTCAGGCCCGCGGAGTCCCCCCTCAACGACGGTGCGCTGGGGGTGCCGTCGGGTCGGTCGGTGACCAGTCGCGCGACCGACCAGGCCAGCACGAGGGCCATCACCGCGGCCACCACCACCGACCAGTTGGCCCCACTGCGCAGCGAGCGGATCGCGCCGTCCGAGCCGGTCGCCAGCTCGGCCTCGAAGACCCGGCGCGGGTCGATCGGGGCGGCGGCGTAGGTCTCGTCGTAGGTCGTGAGCAGGGGGGCCGCGTCGACACCGAGCACGCGCGCCAGGGTGCGCAGGTGACCTCGGGCGTAGAAGTCGCCACCGCACGGCTCGAAGTCGTCGACCTCGATCGCGTCGATCACGTGCGTCCGGATCCGGGTGCGCTCGGCCAGTCGGCCCACGTCGAGACCGAGGGCCTGGCGAGCCCGTGCCAGCTGCGGCCCGATGACGGGGTCGACCACTGGACCGGCGATCTCGGAGAGGACCACGGTGGCCGAACGCCAGGCGCCGGTGTCGTCGGGTCCGCTGGTCGAGAGGTCGGCGGAGTGGCTGAGCAGGACTGCGGAGCCGGCCACCGGCTGGGTCTCGTCGTCGCGGTGGTGCCCGGTGATCCGTCGGGTCACCTCGGTCCGCATGGCCGCCACCGAGAGCCGCAGCGGGCTCGGGGTGCTGGTCGCCACGACCGGACGGAGCACGGTGTCCTCGCGGTCGGTCTCGGGCGCTGCGGGATCGAACGGCAGGGCGAGGACGGGCACCTGACGCTCCGCGGTGTCGTCGAGGTCGGTACCGGTGACCGCGACAGCGTCAGCACCGGGGACAGCACTGGACTCGGGGTGGTCCAGGACAGACGCAGCTGAGGGCTCCCGGGCCGGGTCCTCGGTGGGGTGCTTGGTCAGGTCCTCGGTCTGGTCGGCCTCGGGGACGACCTCGACCACCAGCTCGGGATCGGGGGCGAGAGCGAGCAGCGCGGCGGTCAGCCCACCGCCGCCGCCCACGACCCGGGTGGTCATGCCGAGGGGCACGGCGAAGGGGGCACCGTGGACGCGTTCGGAGATCGCGGCCTGACGCCGCGCGGTGGAGCCCAGGCCGGCCAGCACCGCGTCGGAGTCGACCGGAAAGGCCACGAGCCGCCCGTCGCGCAGGGCGCGCCGCGGGGCGTGCTCGATCTCCTCGATCTGCTCCCAGGGCAGGCCCTGCCAGGTGCGGCCCAAGCGCAGCCGGATCCCGGTGCGGTCGGCGACCAGCAGGGGGGCCCGGGAGTCGACGACGGCAGCACCATGGGCGATCGCGACCACGCCGATCACCACGAAGACGAGCCAGTCCAGGGCCGATCCCGAGCCGATGGCGCGGACCAGGTAGGCCACGGACACCACAGCCGCGACCGAGCCGAGCGCCGCGGCGAGCACGCCGTTGCGGCGCACCTCGACGTCGCCGCTGCGGTCGGCCTCGACGGGACGCTCGTCGAGGCCGGGGTCGACGGCGTCCTCGCGGGCGGGGCCGGGCACAGAGTTGGACTCGCACTCGGACTCGGACTCGGTCCGAGTGGTCAGGTGCTGGAGCGGGTTCTTCATCACATCTCCCCCTGCAGGGTCATGATCACGGCGTCGATCTCATCGGGTTTGACCAGGACGTCACGTGCCTTGGAGCCCTCGTTGGGCCCCACCACGCCACGACTCTCCAAGATGTCCATCAGTCGTCCGGCCTTGGCGAACCCGACCCGCAGCTTGCGCTGCAACATCGAGGTCGAGCCGAACTGGGTCGACACGATCAGCTCGACGGCCTGGATCACCAGGTCGAGGTCGTCACCGATGTCGTCGTCCAGGTCGCGCTTGCTGGTGGGGGCGACCGTGACGTCCTCGCGGTAGGTCGGCTCCAGCTGTTCCTTGCAGTGCTTGACCACCAGGGCGATTTCCGCCTCGGTGACCCAGGACCCCTGCACCCGCACGGCCTTGGACGAGCCCATGGGCAGGAACAGACCGTCGCCCTGGCCGACCAGCTTCTCGGCGCCGGGCTGGTCGAGGATGACGCGGCTGTCGGCGAGCGAGGAGGTGGCGAACGCGAGGCGCGACGGCACGTTGGCCTTGATCAGACCGGTGACGACATCGACCGAGGGGCGCTGGGTCGCCAGCACCAGGTGGATGCCGGCTGCTCGGGCCAGCTGAGTGATCCGGACGACGGCGTCCTCCACATCGCGGGGCGCGACCATCATC